>NZ_JACJFA010000009.1:0-173784 GCF_014164345.1 Pseudoalteromonas sp. SG43-5 | reverse complement strand
GAACAACTCAAAAAAGTAACCACGGTCGTTGCCGACAGTGGCGATGTAGAGTCAATCAAAGCCCTACAACCGGTTGATGCAACAACCAATCCTTCGTTAATTTTACAAGCTGCAAAATTACCTCAGTATAAACATTTAATTAGTGATGCTATAAGCAAAGCTGGCAACGACGTTGACGCTATTTGCGACCAACTTATTGTTAACTTTGGCTGTGAAATACTAAAGGTAATACCTGGCCGTATATCGAGCGAAGTAGATGCGCGTTTATCGTTTGACACCAAAGCAAGTATTGCCAAAGGGCGTAAGCTTATTTCGCTTTACGAGCAAGCGGGTATTTCAAAAGACCGCGTACTTATTAAACTTGCTTCAACGTGGGAAGGCATTAAAGCCGCCGAGCAATTAGAAAAAGAAGGCATTAAATGTAACTTAACGCTGCTTTTTTCGATGGCTCAAGCCATTGCGTGCGCACAAGCTAACGTAACGCTTATATCCCCGTTTGTTGGTCGTATTCTTGATTGGTACAAAGCCCGTGATAATAAAGAATATACCCCAAGCGGAGATCCTGGTGTGCAGTCGGTTACAGGTATTTATCAGTACTACAAAAAGTACGATTATAAAACCGTGGTAATGGGCGCAAGCTTTAGAAATACCCAGGAAATAATCGAGCTTGCTGGCTGCGATTTACTGACGATCTCACCCGCACTGCTCAATGATTTACAAAGCCAAGAAGGTGAACTGGTTACAAAGCTTGACGCTGCAAACATTGCCAAAGCACCGCAAAGCGACATAACCCCACTCACCCATGAGCAATTTTTATGGCAGCACAACGAAGATGCAATGGCCAGCGAAAAGCTCGGTGAAGGTATTCGTAACTTTGCCAAAGATCAGCGTATTTTGGCTAAATTGGTTGAAGACTTACTAAACTAATTTCCCTCAAGCCTGCTACATATCGTGCGGGCTTTTTTAATTTCATTTGAGGTAATACATGACTCAGCTTTCTTTGCGTGGGCCTTTTGCTAATGCTATTCACGCACTTAGTTTGGATGCGATAGATATACAACCATTAATTAAAAGTCTTATACAATTAATGCGCTAAGTCATTTAAAGCTCGACGCATTTCTCAAAAGAGACAAAACTCTATTACAACTACAATTGTCGAATATACCTTAACTAATGAAAGCAATAACACAATATCCATTATTAACTATGGGGTACGGCTTACCAGATGGATTACCCTAATTGATAATGAAAAACGAAATATCGTGCTTGGCTATGCGAATCTTTATGGCTATTTAAGCGATCCATTTTACTTAGGCGCTGTTGCTGGTCCTTATGCAAATAGGCTAAGTGACGCACAAATACACATTAATAAAGCCTATGCACTTAAAAAACGAAGAAGTAAACCAACTCCACGGGGGGGCCAAAAAGCATTAAGCGACTCATTTTGACTGCTCGATTACTATAAAAAGTGAGCTCAGTTTAAGTGTTACTTTACCCGATGGTTACAACGGCTACTCAGGTAAAACTACATTTAATGTGCTGTATAGCTTTACTACTGGCTGTAATAGCAAAAGTAATCTAAGCATTATATTTACAATTACCAGTAACAAAAGCGATCGCAGGGCCTACATCGCACTCGTATTTTAATTTAAATGGTATAAATAACAGTGCACAAGGGCATATATTAAAATTGGCCGCTGCGCATTATACGCCTATAAATTCTCAAGCAATTCCTGCAGGGTTAATAGCCCTTGTAGCAAATACTACTTTTGACTACAAGAATGCGAGCGTGCTTAATAAACTTATGCTCAATGTACTTTCTAACTATCCTGCTATCCTGCTATCCTGCTATCCTGCTATTCAGGTATATACAGGCCATCGTTTACAAAGTCCGTTTAATCAATTCGACGGTATTTACTTAGAGCCTCAGTTTTCTCCAAACAGTCCTAATAATCTTAATTTTCCATTTGCCTATTTAACCCCAGAGACACCTCTGCAAACACTTATTAATTATTGTTTTACAACACTGTGAACTACAGAACGACGCCACTTCGTGTCGATGAGTAGTTCACTGAATATGCGTATCGTTAAATTAATTAAAGTAATGAACGTTGTAACCTATATCCTTTCCATCACCAGAGTATTGTAAAGTATTAAAATTAAATTATTGTTGAGCGATTAACGAGCCAAGCGTATAAACTAAAGGGGCATTCCAATTAATTGCCACTTCGTTCGTTGAGTAACTACACCAGCTATCGCTGTATGATTTTGCAGGTTCGTTGGAATCATAGTTACACTCATCCTGCTGCCCAGCTTGGGGACCGCCAACTAACATACCTGGTACTGGAGCTGTAATGCCATCACTTTGTGCAATTCGATGATGCGGGTGTTGTGGTGTTTTATCACCAAAACCAGTAACAAACGAATACCCTGTTGGGTTGCGTCCTAAAATGTAATCAACAAGCCCTTGCGCAGCCTTTAAGTACTGCGAATTATTATTTAACTGAGCGGCTTGTAGCAAAACTATCGCTTTATTTAACGCTGCTGAATTACTTCCCCATACAAAGTCAGATTTTTCCATAGCTACGCTATAAGAGCTGCTTATATGTTGTTTTAAATACATATCAGCTAAATTTTTTTGCTTTATTTTAAGATCTTCATATTCTTGCTTGCTCAATAATTCTTTTGCTTTAAACAGTAAACTGCTCAAGGAAAGATACGATACATTCCTCCATGAAGGAGCTGAGTAATCAATATTTATCTCTTTGTAAACATTATAAAAACCCTTATCTTTGGTTGTTAAAAATAACTCTGCAGCAGCCCATGCAAACTCATCTTTTAGTTGGCTATCTCCATACTCGCCGCTTTTAACATCAGCGGGTTGCTCATAATATTGGGTTCGATTTTCAAGCGAGTACTTCCACGCCTTAATTGCAGCACCTAAATACTGTTTACTTTTATTAGGGTAATACGGAGCAATTACTCGACTTGCTGCTGATAGCGTAGCTGCAAAATTAAGGCTAGCCGCTGTAGTTTTACCAATCAGGTAGCGCGTTCTTTTATCTTCATGCGGCATTTCATAACCTGGCCATTCTAGCGTTGTGAGTTTGTGGTAAACACCCCCATCTTTGCTTTGCATTGTGATCAGCCATTCAAGGTTCCATAGTGCTTCGTTTATAATATCAGGGACATTATCTGACGATTCTGGGATGTTTAATATTTGCTTTTGATACATCTCAGGATAATGCTCAAATGCCGCAAGCAATGTGTAAGTTGCAATGCCAGAATTAACAACATACTTGCCATAATCACCCGCATCGTACCAGCCTTTTTGAGATTGAACCTTTTTAGCTTTGAAGTCATCACCTGGCTCTGAAGATAAATGATAAAGTACGCTGTCGTCTTTATGCCCTAAAGGTCGCGCATAAATACCTGCATACTTTTTCTCTATTTCAATACTTGACCGATTTAAATAAAAATATTTTAACGCCGCTGTATGAACTGAGTCATATACATGATTATTAATTGGGAATACGGCAGAATCGCTCACTCCTTTAATGCGTAGCAGGTATTTTCCTGATGTTACAATATCTGTAAATTCAGCGTGTTTAAATGTGTCATTTCCTGAGTTACCCCACATTTTTGGGTGTGATAACCGTCCACGAAGTATTACTTTATTGCTATTTACATCAACTAAATCATAAGTAGTCGCGATAACATTTGGAACAATTGCTATTTTTTCGCTATTAACTAAATAACCAAGCTGGTTAACTGCTATTTTTTGATTAGATGACTCTGTGCTCAGTTTACTAAAATCGTCTTTTACTACCGCCGAGCATGCACTCAAAAAAAACATAGCGATTAACGTTAATTTTAAAACAACATTTTTCATAATCCCCTTTCCTTATGCGTATAAATTCAAGCGAAAATACAACAAGGGTGCGCTGATATGCACCCTTTGCCATTTATTCACCGCATTTTATATTAGCTGTTTCCTTTGCTTTAGGTTCAAATTGAACATTGGCAACGCGTATTTTAGCTGAGCCTTCACTTGATAAAACAAATGGCGCACTAGAGCGTTCAAATTCAACCCCCTTATTAGCAAAACACAATAAATCTATCGATACTTTGTGCCATGTACTTAATTTAAATTCTTTAATAATAGGCGCTATGTCAAACGAACCACACTTGCTTTTACCACAGCCCATTTGAACATTTAACGCTTTTTCTGGGTAAGCCTCTATACGTATATCAAATGTTAAAGCACTTTTATTAATTAAATACTGCGATAAATCCTCTCTGTACCATGTTGAGCTAATTAATGCAGATGCATGATTACTGCCAGTCCAAGTGAATTCTTTTGCGTCTCCTTGAATTTCTTTGTCAGCTTCAATCATGCTTAAGCCTTGAATTTTACCAACCGGAGTTTTGATATCTTTTATTTCTTCCTCAGTTTGCAATTGGTAGTTCCAATCACCTTTTGCCCTACCCTGCATAATTACATAGGGTGTATTGGTGGGTACTTCAAATACAAAATCATTGTGAGTATTTAACTTACCAAGGTTTATATTATCCTTGTAAGTTAAGCCAAATCCATAAGAAAATAATGGATCGTACGGTTTATCGAATCTATTTAATACAACTTGCGACGCGTATTTAGGCCATGAAAAAGAAAGCTTACCTTTGAAGTCATACTCGATATTTCCTTTTTTATTGCTAAATAACACGTCAGCTACACCTACGCCTTCACTACCTGGAAGCCAAGCAGCAACAAACGAATCAGATGCGTTTATTTCTCTATTAACCCAAAGTGGCCGGCCAGATAAAAATACAGATACCACTTTTATGCCCTTTGATTTTAATGACTCGATTAATTTAGCGTCACGATGAGAGTGAGCCTGATAAGCTATTGATTTCAAGTCACCAATCCACTCTGCGTATGGGTTTTCACCAAATACAACAATAGCAACATCGGGTTTTTCATCAAAGCTTCCATCAGGGCTCAATACCGCCTTACCACCTGCTTTGTTTACCGCCTGCTCAATACCATCAAATATTGATGTACCTCCAGGAAAATCAGATTTGACATTACCCTCACCAGTCCAATTAATTGTCCAACCACCCGTTTGCTTACTCATATTATCAGCGCCGTCGCCAGCAACTAAAACTTTACTATTTGGGCTAAGCGGTAACAAATTATTATTGTTTTTCAGCAGCACTAAAGACTCTCGTACAGCTTGCCTTGCAATCGCTTTGTGTTCAGGAGCACCTAATAATTGTTTTTGGTTAGCGTATTTACGTTTTGATGGAAGTCCTTTATTGAATAGCCCCGAACGCATTTTTACACGTAAAATACGCCTAACTGCATCGTCAATACGTTCAATGGGAATAATGCCATTTTCAACTTGCTCTATTGTATTACCTATAAAAGCCTTCCAATCTTCGACTACCATAAACATATCAAGCCCAGCATTTACAGCCTGTGGGCAGCTATCGTTAGTACAGCCAGGTATTTTACTATGCGAATTCCAATCACCTACTATGAAGCCATCAAAACCGAGTCGAGTTTTTAACACATCAGTAAGCAGGTATTTACTGCCATGTAAACGCAGTCCATTCCACATATTATGCGAGGCCATAATACTTTGTACACCCGCTTTTATAGCCGGAAAATAAGCCGCTGCATGGTTTTTAATTAAATCTTTTTCTGTTTCTCTATTATCGCCTTGATCAATCCCTTGATAAGTACCACCATCGCCCACCCAATGCTTAGCGGTAGAATAGATATGGTCGTCATCTAAAAAGTTAGATGTATTTACTTGACCTTGTAGCCCTTCAATCATTTCTTTTGAATACAAAGCAACTATCTCTGAATCTTCAGAGTAGCTTTCATAGGTTCGCCCCCACCGATCATCTCTGGCAACTGCCAATGTAGGTGCAAAGGTCCAATCGATTCCTGCAAGGAGGACTTCTTTTGCTGTTGCTTCACCAATTTTATAAATTAACGCTGGGTTATGCGCTGCACCCAAACCAATATTATGAGGATATAAAGTAGCGCCAATAAATTTATTATTTCCATGTACGGCATCAATACCATACGTAACAGGAATAGCTAAACCACCAGAGGATGTATCCATTGAGGCTAAGTACAACTCATCCATAAACGACACCCAATCAGACACACTTGCATTGCGGTCATTATGCAAAAATGTACCACCTCCATTTAAAACCGATCCTAAATGGTATTTTTTAACATCTTGCGGAGTGACCCATGTTATTTCTGCTTGAACCATTTGACCGACTTTTTGTTCAAGCGACATTTTATTGATTATGTGTGTAATTTTAACCTCTATTTCGGCATTCTTTTCTATTGCCGGTTCGATTTTTGGCCAAAGTGTTATATCGTTTTTGGCCAATACGTTTGAAGATGCAATACCTAAAACCGAGCCTAAAACAAATGAAGAATAAAAATTTTTCATTAAATTAATAACCTGATAATTTTGTTAGTGTGACATATAGTTTTATTACAAATATTTCATGAAGTCGTTCAAATAGAAGCTTTAGGCGTTTAAATACAGGTAATATGCTCTATTTGAACACGACAAGTGTTTTAAATGTTAAACTGGCTTACCTACACAACAACGTAAATGACACATTTGTGCCAAATAAAAATTTTCATAAAGGTATATTAAATTGTGAAAGCAGTACTTTTTAACACACACGATCTCGCTTTAATTTTTACCGTATTCATATGCTTATCGTTTAGCGTATTTTTAATCACATTAAAAAAAGGGAATAAATTAAGTAACTGCCTACTTGCCTGCTTTTTATTAGCTCAAGCCGCTATTCCTATGGATAATCTTATAAACTTTGGTGAAGCATTTAGACCTTTTGCATTAAATTTATCGCCAAATTTGTTTTATACATTCGGCTTAGCATTTTGGTTAGAAGTCCCGCTACTTTTGCTCTATATAAAATCGTTAGTTAATAAAAATTATGAAGTTAAAAAAATTGACGCACTGTATTTTATTCCTTTTATACTTTATGCCATCTATTTCACACTAGATTGGCTTATGCTCGACAACAGCGTTAAATTAAATGCACTCCAAAACGGTACCATTGAAACTACACCTATCGTTGATCGTATAATTTATTTTTCTCGAGAATGTTTCCGGTTTTCTATCAGTGTTTTGTGCTTTTTAGAATTACAAAAATATCAAAAAAATATCAAAAATGAATTTGCAGAACTAGAAAGTGTCGATCTGACTTGGTTAAAAGTCTTAGTTATTGGCTTTTTAGTTGTTCATTTAAACGCGATATTTGTCTCGCTTGGTATTATTATGTCTTATGACATTGGGATAATTGTCGATCACGAACTATTAGGGCTTACCTCTAACTACGCGGTACTTTTATTAATAACGAGCCTAATATTTTTTAGTGCAGGTCATTCAAGAATATTCCAAGGTATTGACGACACACTCACTACCGAACAAAGTAAATTGCCAGAGGTTTTTGAACCCGAAAAAATACAAAAAATTGAAAGCTACTTGCTACAAAACAAACCTTATTTAAACCATTTACTCACACTAGATAACCTAGCAAGCCAATTAGGAATGGGGTCAAGAAGCCTTTCATCAATAATTAATAGGCACTTTGGTAAAAACTTTTTTGAGTTTATAAATCACTACAGAATTGAAGAAAGTAAACGGCTGCTACTTTTAGAAGAAAATAAAACAGTGACCATGTTGGACATTATGGATAAAGCAGGGTTTAACAGCAAAGCGACTTTTAATACATTTTTTAAAAAACTAGTGGGTATAACACCCACTCAATTTAGAAAAGAGCATTGGGAACGCCAAGCAAAAGCTTAGATTGTCCACTTACAACTCTCTACAACAATGCATTATGGCGTATAATTTTTTAAGATATACGCCTGATGATCGAGCATTACATTTGCTGAGCGACTAATTACTAATTCAATATTTTTTAGTCTACGCTCTATTTCATCATGGCTTAGTCTATCAACTAGTGGGTGGTAGCTTTTAGGTTTAATGCCTTGTCCGTGCATAACAGCAAGCCAAGATGTTTCGTTAAATAATTCGTTGTCATGTCTAAAAATACGCCCGTTTTCACTAAACATATCTATTTTTTGTTTTAACGAATCTGGCATTTCTATGTTTTTACAATAACGCCAAAATTCACTATCATCGCGATTTGTTAACTTATAATGCAAAATAATAAAATCGCGAATACGATGATACTCTGTTTCAGTTTGCTGATTAAACAAGTCAATATCGCACTGCGTAAAAGCTTTACTTGGGAACAACGTCATCAGTTTTGCAATAGCCGACTGAATTAAATGTAACCCTGTAGATTCAAGTGGTTCAACAAAGCCTGCCGATAAACCAATAGCAATACAGTTTTTATTCCAACTTTTTTTACGCATACCTGTAACCCACTGTAAGCTATTTATATCATTTAGAGGGCTTGATTCCAGTGTGTTTAATAATAAACTCTGCGCTTTATCGTCATCCATAAACTCGCTTGAATACACAAACCCATTACCTACTCTGTTTTGCAGCGGTATTCGCCAAGTCCAGCCCACACTCTGCGCCGTAGACTGTGTATAAGGGTTTAGTGATTTTGTAGATAAACAAGGCGCTGCAACCGCTTTATTACAAGGAAGTAAATGGGTCCAATCTTCGTAGCCTGTTTTAAGTGCTTGCTCAATTAGCAATCCTTTAAAACCTGAGCAATCAATAAATAAATCACCGCTGAGTACCGTGTTATCGTTTAACACTAACGACTCTAACATTCCTGTTACAGGGTTGGTTTTTACTTCATCAACCTGACCTTCAATACGCTTAACACCTTTATTTATCGCGTATTTACTTAAAAATTTAGCATAAAGGGTTGCATCAAAGTGGTAGGCATAATTAATACCTGCTAGCGGTGTGTTTTGCTGGGTAGACGGGTGCATAAATTTGTTGGCGTAAGCACCTACCGATGCCAGTGAGTAGTTAGATAAGTTAGAAGTTTTTTTAAATTTTGGGTCATCTTGCATTTTCAACCAAAAGTGATGAAAAGGCAGCGCCTCCATATTAGTACCGTAATTTCCAAAAGGATGAAAATAGCGATGCCCCTTTTCCTTCCAATCTATAAACTCAATACCTAGTTTAAACGTTGCATTTGTAGAGCGAATAAACTCAGATTCATCAATATCGAGTATTGTATTGAATAGCTGAATTTGCGGAATAGTAGCCTCACCTACCGACACAGTGCCTATCTCGCTAGATTCAACAAGTGTAATGCTATAATTATCACAGCCAATAACTTTAGCCAACGCCGAGGCACTCATCCATCCTGCTGAACCACCACCGACTATAACAATAGACTTAATTCTTGAATCACTCATTTTTTATTACCTTATATAACAAAACGCTATGACTGCTTAATAAGCAGTCATAGCGTTTATTTATGTACTAATGGTATTTATTAAAAGTTACCTTTTAAAATAATACTAAATCGACGTTCGCTGGCAAACCAAGACCGTGATATACGATTATTATCGTTGTCTATTTGCATAGAAGTACGCGCCACTTCGTTAGTTAAATTGGTACCTTGTAAGCCAATTTGAAATGAGTCCGTGAGATTATAAAATACAGAACCATCAAGCTGACCACCCGCCTCGTTATAGATAGGTAATTGAGTTATTACATCTTTACTGGTTAGCAAATATTCAGAGCGCCAGTTATAAGCTAAGCGTGCATTTATGCCATATTTTTCGTACATAGCTACAATGTTTATGTTGTCTTTAGAAAGCCCCTCAAGAGGCAATCCATCAAATGCAACATCGGCGCCTTCTGTTGAATCAGGCTTATCTGGTGATAACCCTGCATTTGGTGATCCTTCTTCTTCAATATAGGTATAGTTAAACTGCATCCCGATACCACTAAAGGCACCAGGTAAAAAGTCATAAAACTGCTGGTAAGCCAGCTCAAAACCTTGCACAGAACCTTCATCACCATTTGTAGCACCGTTTACTTGTACTACCTGAGTAGCACCATTATTAGCAAACTCTCTATCTACTGAGCCATTAATAAAATAATTACTCATATCTTTATAAAAGAATGATGATGTAAGTGAACCCACTCCTTCAGAGAAATACCATTCTAGCGCTAAATCGTAGTTGTACGACTCCATTGGTTTTAAAAATGGATTTCCCGAGTTAGCTGTATAGCGTGAATAGCGTGCGTCTTGAATTTGTCTTTCATCTGAGCTTTCATCGTAGGTGATCACTAAGTCTTCAGGCGTGATTTTTACAAAGTTTCTTAGGTTTCCTAAAGCCGGCAGTGCTATAGCTTCTGAAAAGCCAAAGCGTAAAATTAAATCATCTTTCAAGTTTAATTTTACATTTAAGCTAGGCAGTATATTTGTGTATTCGCTGTTTGCAGTTTGCTCTGTAAATCCTGCATTGCCAAAGGCCGCTTGATCCGAGGGTAAAAAATTATCGGGATCGGATGCATCGTTAATATCGCCAACGGTATCTGGGAATGTTAAAAAGCCATCTGTTTCGTTTTTTATTTTTACATAGCGTAGGCCCACGTTGCCGCTATAAAACATGTCACCTAATTCACCTTCAAAATTACCTTTAATATAAAACGCATTATTCACCTCAGACGTTTCATTAATTTCGTTATTTAAAAAATCTCCAACCGCGCCGTCTCTGCTCGACAAACGTTGCCAATTTGGTGATAAAGACGCAAAGGCAGATTCTGCATTATTGTAGTCTTTTACAAATGACTCTTTAGGAAACAAAAATGCTCCCTCTGAGGCAACATTTAATACCCCGCCTCTGGCGAAGTTATCAAAAGTTACTTCCTCATAGCTATCGCCTAAACTAGCACCTAGCTCGTCGCCTTGTGCATCAAACCATGCACTGCCATTACCTGCCCACGCCTCAGACAGCCATCCCCAATTAAAAGTAGACTGACGTGTAGTTTGCTCTCGCTTAGCATAACGAGCACCAACTTTTACGCTAGTAAAAAAGCCACTATCAAATGTGTATTGTGTATCACCTGCAAAGGCAACTTCTTTACCATCATTATCAGATATGTGATCCATTGCACTGCGCCAAAAATAGTTATGAGGATCGGTAAAGAATCCTGCATCGCCGCTATTTGCTGGGTCAAGTAAAGTAATATCAGGTAACTCTGTGCCGTTTTGTTCAATACCAATTACAGCGCGAGTTGCGCCCATAACAGAAAAATCAAAAATCTCTGATGTAGACTCTACATATTGAGCGTCAAAATTAAACGACCATGTATCGTTAGGTCGATACTTAAGATTAAAACCGTAATCGTCCACTACGTTATCTTGATCTCTAAAACGTGTGATCATCGCATGTTGTGCACCAAATTCACCTGGTGGTTGACGCTGCGCATCATTACCACGCCAACCTGCATTTGATGTAATAAAACCCGACTCAAAAAGCCCTTGGTCAGTAATATCAAACTCAGTACCTTCAAGAGCCACTAAATCATTAATAACAGCATCATCGGCCATTTCTATAGCGTGTTCAGTCCACGCTAGTGACGAATCAGAGCGAATAAATTGGGCTGTAGCTAAAAGCGTTTTACTTTCATTTTCAAACTGTAGTGCTCCTGCAAAACCTTCTCTGTTTCTGTCATCTTCTTTTCGGGTTAAACGCGTAGTACGAGGCACAAATACAGCTTGCCCATTAACAAGTTCATTTTGCTCTTCGTAACGTCCTATTTGTGTACCGTCTGACTGCGCTTTTAGTTTAGAGTTTGAATAATTTACTAATACGCCGAGTCTGCCATTATCTAAATCAAATATATCACTATATAAACCAGAAAATGACGGTGTTGTTTCATCTGCAAATTCGCTATATGTTCCATCTAAAGTAAAAGCGATTACTCGGCCGTCGGCATCAAAAGGTTTACGTGTAACCAAATTGACGGTACCAGCTATACCGCCTTCAATCATATCTGCCGATTGGTTTTTAAATAATTCAACTGACCCCATTAATTCTGGCGGTACATCTTGAAAACTTAATCCTCGCCCTGAATCTGCAGTAAAAGTGTCACGGCCGTTAAATTCACTGCGTGTATGTGTTAATCCACGAACAACAACACCGCTACCTTCAACACCATAATGATCTGGATCATTTGCAGCTGCAAAGCGTTCAATAGACACTCCCGGTAAACGGGTAATTGCCTCAAGTACACTTCGATCAGGTAAAGACCCAATATCTTTTGCTGAGATAGCATCGAGTACGGTTTCGCCTTCTCGCTTCATATTTTGGGCATTAATGAGATTTGAGCGTGTCCCTTCTACAATCACAATTTCTATATTATCTTCATTAGGTTTTGCTACGGCTTCTTCTTGTGCTGCAAATACATTACAAGAAAATGGTGATGCCATAATTGCAGTGGCAATTATCGACAACTTAAATTTACGGCTCTGTTTTATGTTCTTCATTCTTATTTCCCCAATCAGAATTTAAAGACTACTCACGTAGCACTTAAAATTCTTATCCTGTCTTTTTTGTGTATGTGGTTATCGTGCAGGTATAGGTTTAATAAAATTAAAGGCAAAAATCGCCTAACTAACCACACATACCGCTATTTGAACGCTTTATTAAGCTACTTTGGTTATATATACATACTTAGTTTTTATAAATGGATTAATACATAGGGACTGAAAATCATACTGTTAAATAGTAATTAACACGTATTTGCAGCTTAATACCTATTATTTAGGGAATAAAAGTATGAACTTACGTAAATACGCTCATTTAAACGTTCAAATTTATATTAATCTTACCCTTAGACGACTCTAATAATAACCTCTGTTAATTTATTTTTATCACACACCAATAAAGAGTTGATAACAATGGTTAACAAAAATATAAAAGGCTTTATTGCACTTACAGCAATCGCTACTTTAGTTAGTTGTGCGCCCCATAAACAATTAAATACAGGTACAGATACACCACTTTATCTAGATGAAGCGGCAACAACTGACGAGCGCGTAAATGACTTAGTAAATCGCTTAACATTAGAAGAGAAAGTAGCTCAACTATTTGATAAAACCCCCGCGATTGAGCGCTTAAATATACCAAAATATAATTGGTGGAACGAAGCGCTTCACGGTGTAGCTAGAGCCGGTAAAGCAACTGTTTTTCCTCAGGCGATTGGTCTTGCTGCCACATTTGATGAAGATTTAATATTAAGAGTTGGCACGGCTATTTCTGACGAAGGCAGAGCAAAGCATCATGCCTTTTTAAATGAAAATAACCACTCAATGTATACAGGGCTGACGTATTGGTCGCCAAACATAAATATTTTTAGAGATCCACGCTGGGGCCGTGGTCAAGAAACCTACGGTGAAGACCCTTATTTAACAACCCGTATTGCGGTTAATTTTATTAACGGCTTACAAGGTGATAACTCTAAGTATTTAAAATCTGTAGCAACACTTAAGCATTATGCAGTACATAGCGGCCCGGAGGTTTCAAGGCACAGTGACGACTACACTGCATCTAAAAAAGATTTAGCAGAAACCTATTTACCCGCATTTAAAGATGTAATAGCACAAACGGATGTAGCATCAGTAATGTGTGCATATAACAGCGTAAATGGCACGCCGGCTTGTGGTAACAACGAGTTAATTCAAAATAAATTACGTGATGAATTTAATTTTAAGGGTTACATCGTGTCTGACTGTGGCGCTATTGCCGATTTTTACGACGTAAAATCACACAATATAGTCAGTACAGAAGCACAAGCTGCAGCGATGGCGCTTAAAACAGGAACCGATTTAAATTGCGGTGATCATCATGGTAATACCTATAGTTATTTAACTCAGGCCGTACAAGAAGGATTAGTTGAAGAAAGTGATATAGATATAGCATTAAAACGCCTTATGTATGCGCGCTTTAAATTAGGAATGTTTGATGATGCTAAAAATGTGCCTTTTTCTAAAAAACCGATGACGTTAGTTGGAGCTGCAGAACATTTAAAACTCACCGAAGAAGCAGCTCAAAAATCATTAGTATTACTTAAAAATAAACAATTGCTGCCTTTAAAAGGTAACGAAAAAATAGCGTTAATTGGCCCGAATGCAAATAACACCGCTATTTTATTAGGAAATTACAACGGCACACCTATCAAACCCATTACTCCTAAATACGCATTAGAAAAACGCCTAGGTAAAAATAAACTTACATATTCTGCAGGCTCAAGCATTACCGGTGAGGTTTATACACATTACCAACCTATTGAGGCAAAGCATTTTTTTCATCTAGATCATAATAATCAAATGCAGCCAGGGTTAATTGCCCAGTATTACCCAGCGAGTAATTTTGACCGTCAACCAGCTAAACGACAAATAGATAAAAATATCGATTTTAGCTGGGAACGCTCCCCTATCGACAACTCTATTGAGCAAGAATTTGCTGTTAAATGGGACGGAATAATTAAACCTGAGCAAACAGCACAATACTATTTTAAAGCCACCAATATAAGTTTTACACTTAATGGTAAAACTGTTAATGGCGCTATAACGCTTAATAAAAATGAAGAATATATATTAACTGCACAAGCTAAATTCAATCATTTTTGGCATAGCAACGTTATTAACCCAACAGCGAGTTTAGGCTGGTTGAAAAACCCTCAAAACCTTACTCAACAAGCGCTGATCAATGCCAATGAAGCGGATGTTATTGTATTTGTAGGCGGTATTAGTGCCAATCTTGAAGGTGAAGAAATGCCACTGCAAATTGAAGGGTTTTCTCACGGAGATCGAACCAATATTAATTTACCTAAAAGCCAACTTAATTTACTTAAAAAGCTAAAGCAGACCGGTAAACCTATCGTACTTGTAAATATGAGCGGTAGTGCAATGGCATTAAATTGGGAGAACGAAAATATAGACGCTATTGTGCAGGGCTTCTATCCAGGTGAGGCAGCAGGAAGCGCGCTAGCTGGTTTACTTTACGGCGACTTTAGCCCATCAGGTAAATTGCCTATCACCTTTTATAAATCAGTTTCAGATTTACCTGACTTTAAAAACTACTCAATGCAAAACCGTACATACAAATATTATGAAGGTGAAGTACTTTACCCATTTGGTTACGGCTTAAGTTACGCAGACTTTAAATACAAAAACACACGTCATTCAATAAACGCAGACACTGGCGATTTAAACCTAACAACAACAATCGCTAACCAAAGCAGTTTTACAGCTGACGATGTTGCTCAAGTTTATATTTCTATGCCCGACGCGCCAATTAGAACACCTAATAAACAATTAGTGAGTTTTAAGCACGTTACTCTTAAAAACAAAGCACAAAACGACGTCCAATTTACAATTCCTAAAAATAAACTCACTTATATCAATGAGCAAGGTATTGCTGTTGCGTACAAAGGACGCTTAATTGTTACGGTGGGCTCTGGGCAAGGTATTAAAATACCAAAAGATAAATTTACAGTGTCTAACATTGTTTTATAAAAAATAATAAAAATCTAGGAATAATAAAATGGAAAATACAGCGACAGATCCCACGCTCAGTGGTGAATCTATTCAGTTAGAGAATAACGAAAGCGAGAACTTATTACGTATATTTTTTATCGCGTGCGTAGCTGCGATTGGTGGATTTTTATTTGGTTTTGATAGCGGTGTAATTAATGGCACAGTTGATGGACTTAAAGGTGCATTTAACTCTGATAGCGTAGTAACCGGCTTTAATGTAGCGAGTATGCTGCTAGGCTGCGCTATTGGTGCATTAATAGCAGGTAAAAGCGCCGATCATTTTGGTCGTAAAAAGGTATTACTTGCAACTGCTGTTCTTTTTATCATCAGTGCCTGGGGCTCAGGCATTGCAGGATCGTCGGGGGAATTTATAATTTATCGCTTAATTGGCGGCTTGGCGGTAGGAGCTGCTTCAATACTAACGCCCGCTTATATAAGTGAAATAGCCCCGGCACGTTTACGTGGTACGCTTACTTCTATTCAGCAAATTGCTATTATTTTAGGATTATTTTGCTCTTTTTTAAGTAACTATTTACTCGTACAAATATCTGGGAACTCAACCGAAGTGCTTTGGTCAGGCTTTGATACGTGGCGATGGATGTTTTGGATAGAATTAATCCCTGCAACTATTTTTTTAGTCACTTTATTTTTTATTCCAGAAAGCCCGCGCTATTTAGCAATGAAAAATAAACAACAAGCAGGAATGAAAATTTTATCGCATTTATTCGGTGCTAAAAATGCCAAATCAATGTGGGAAGAAATCAGGCTGTCATTAGGTAATAGTAAAAAATCTAAGATAAGTAACTTATTTCAAACAAACACATTCAAGCTTAAACCAGTCGTTTATATTGCAATTGGGCTTGCAACATTACAGCAACTAGTCGGTATTAACGTGGTATTTTACTATGGCGCTATATTATGGCAAGCCGTTGGTTTTTCAGAATCAGATGCACTTTTAATCAATATTATTAGTGGCGTAATTAGCTTAATTGCCTGCTTTATTACTTTATCGCTTATTGATAGATTAGGCCGAAAGCCATTTTTGCTGATTGGGTCAATGGGCATGACCTTCTCGCTCATTGGTTTAGTTGTCGCATTTTCTAATGGCATTATAGACGCACAAGGACAATTACAACTTGGCGACTGGGGCTTTACTGCGCTAGTACAAGCCAACTTATATGTGTTCTTTTTTAACCTTTCATGGGGTCCTGTAATGTGGGTTATGCTCGGCGAGATATTTCCAAATAACATGAGAGGGTTAGGCTTAGGGGTTGCAGGTCTTGCTCAATGGCTGGCTAACTTTTTAGTTACTATGACCTTTCCGATATTGCTAGCCGGTGGAGGGCTTGCACTCGCGTATTCGCTCTATGCTTTTTTTGCTTTTATATCGGTACTTTTTGTTATTTACTTAGTAACTGAAACCAAAGGAACGAAATTAGAAAACGTATAACTTTATCGTCCTAAATTTCCTCATTTAGGACGATAACTTGTAAGCTTCTCCCCTATATAATGCCTACCGCATATTCAGTTAAAATATGTATAGGGCTTGAGGGATCTATTCAAGCATTTGTTTTAGATACGCTATATGTACGCGTATCTAATCAGGTCTATTAATTAACTGCTTTCCCATACTTGGCTTAAAATAACATCATGGGATAGGCATCTTATCTTTATTTTGAAACAACATAAGAAAAATTTTATTTTCCTATTAATGCTTTTTTAGTCAGCTCTGAAAAGTATGGGTTGCCGGTATAATCAGAAACAACAGACCACTCAGCATTTTCTTTGGGTAAAAAACCAATTAAGCGATCTTTAATTTCTTGGTATTCATCTAAAACAGCGACATTATTCCACTCATTTTTGTCATTCTCATGATCGTATAACTCTTCTGTTCCATCTTCGTAACGGATATAGCGATAACGGTCTGTTCTAATTGCATGGTTATTTGGCCCATAGGTCGTTACTGCTGCATGCTCCCACTGTGCATCGGGCTTCCATAGCAAGGGTGATAAATCCTGCCCTTCATTCAACGGGTTGTCGGGCAAACCACATATTTTGATCAATGTAGGATACAAATCCAATAAACTAACAGGACGATTACTCACTTTTTTGGTCGAAGACTTTGGCGGTTTAATTATCAACGGTGTTCGGGTTGCCCTTTCCCATAAAGCCATTTTAGCAAATTTACTTTTTTCACCTAACTGATAACCATGATCTCCCCACAATACCACTGCGGTATTTTCTGCATACTTACTTTTTTCAAGGGCATCTAGCACGGTACCCACGCATGAATCTACAAACGAAATACTCGCTAAATAAGCCTGCACCATATTCTTCCATTCATCGTTTTCAATTGCCCACTCAGTGGTTGGCATCATAGGTAGTTCGGTTACCGCTTTGGCAATGTCTGGCACGTCATTTAGGTCATCTTTAAAATAAGGCGGTAACTCAAGCTCATCTACTGGATGCATATCAAACCATTTTTGTGGTACATGCCAAGGGACGTGAGGCCGAAGAAATCCTCCTACCATAAAAAAAGGTTTATCGTGTTCTGTGTTTAACTGCTCGGCTAACCATTGTGCAGACTCAAAATCTGGCATTTGCTGATCAGATTCAGGAAATGCTCCCCAATCGGTATTAGTTCTAGGATCATGCCATTTCATTCTTTCTGGAGGGTAAGGACCAAAACCTTTTTGTCGACCACCGTAATTGTCAAAGCTTCCATCGGCTACTTGCTTATGAAAAACCTTACCTACAGCAGCAGTATAATAGCCATGTTGACTAAAGTACTCGCTTAAAAATATTGATTGACTCGCTTTATCGTTAGCAGACTTAATGTCATTGTCTTCAACATGCCCATAAATACCTGTTGTAGAGGGAGCTAGACCAGTCATAATGCTGGCGCGTGATGGTCCACACAGCGGTGCAGGCGCGTGGGCGTTAGTAAACACAGTGCCCATATTGGCTAAACGGTCAATATTGGGAGTTTTAGTATTAGCATGCCCCCCTAAAGGGCCAATCCAATCATTTAAATCATCAATAATGAGCATTAATACATTTGGGTATTCTTTTTTTAATTGTGCTAACCAATTACATTCACATCCAGCTAAAGATGCAACAGCTATACTAGCGCTACTAATAAGAAAATTGCGTCTGTTCATAATGAGCTTTCCTTAACTTTTCTTTTTCAATCCAGCTTGATTTAAAGCATTAAAGATACATTCAATTGCAAGATCGGTCAATATAGTGCAATATCAATCATTGCAGTTCAATTGGTTATGTTGTTTTTATTAGGAGTAACTCATATGCGGTCTGATTTTAAGAAAAATACAGATGAAAAATCACATGCGCGTTTGGATAAGAAAAACATTTATATAATTGCAGTATTAGTTATTACTGCAACGATTAATGTTATTTATTCCATTCCATAGGGGAAGTCACCATCTTCAAGCACTAACGATTACTAGCGAATAAGCTGGTTGAAAGTATTTTATTAGGTAATAAAACTAACTGTCATAAAGCACACAACTTATAGGAATCACGATGAATAAAAAACTCAAAGAAAAAAAGTCACCTTTGCTTCTTTTAGCAGCAAGCTATTTAATTTTATCTGGATGCGCTAATGAAAGTTCATCTACTACCCAAAGTCAAAGTGTATATAAAAGTGAAGTTAAGGCTTACGCTAAGTTTGTGCCTAAAAGACAAGATGACTTTGCTTGGGAAAACGACAAAGTTGCATTTCGAGTGTATGGCCCTGCAGCACCATTAAAAGGACATGCCAGTGGCGTTGATGCTTGGCTCAAAAAAGTCGATTATTCAATTATCGACAAATGGTATGCTGAAGCATTTAATAAAACTGGCTCTTACCATACAGATACTGGCGAAGGTTATGACCCATATCATGTAGGTATTAGCCGTGGTGTCGGTGGCTCAGCCATATGGGTTGATGGAAAAGACTACACAGCACATAACTATAAAAGCTATAAAATCCTTACTAATGGCCCAGATAAAGTAGTATTTACTCTCGAGTATGAATTTGAAACCCCCCTAGGCCTGGTAAATGAATCAAAAACCATTTCGTTACCGATGGGTTCAAACCTATATCAAGTAAATTCTGAGTTTAAACTCGATGGTAAACCAGCCTCCCTTCCAATTGCTATTGGTATTACAACTCACGATGAAAAAGCGACTGTATCCCACAATGAGCAGACTGGCAGAATTTCAGCATCTGAAACGTTTGATTCAATGGCTTTATGGACAGGTATTGTTATAGAGCCAAATAAAGTAACAGATATTAAACACATAGCTAAAGAAACAAAGGATGAAAGTCATATTTGGCTTCTAACTAAATCTGAAAAAAATGGCTCAATTGAATATTATGCAGGATTTGCTTGGGAAGCTGCCGGTGAAATAACAACGCAAGCGCAATGGCATAGTTACCTAGATAACTTTAATAAATAAGGACATTAACATGGAAAAAATTGCATTTACGATGACTCTACTAGCGGGTCATGAAGCTGAATATAAAAAACGCCATGACGAGATTTGGCCAGAGCTAGTCATAGAGCTAAAAAATGCAGGTGTTTCTGATTACTCAATATTCCATGAGCCATCATCAAACACACTCTTTGCTGTTTTGAAAAGAACAAATAATCACACGATGGACAACTTACCACTTACACCAGTTGTTAAAAAGTGGTGGGCATTTATGTCTGAAATTATGGAAACAAACTCTGACAATTCGCCAGTTGTTACACCTCTCCAACAAGTATTCCACTTAGACTAAAATAAAGGAGTCGTTATGCCACATCGCATTTGTAAGGTTCTAGTACTAGCCACAATATGGATAATATCACCGTTCAGTTTTGCCGATATTAAACACGGTTTAAGGGATAACGATGGTAGGCATATGATCCCTAGAGGCTATGTCATTAATACCAATGACCATGCAGGTGCGGTGGACTTTAACCCTGAAGACTATTTAAGAATGGTAAGAATGGGTGCCAATGTTCAAGTTATTCGACTTGAAATGGGTAAATTAAGTGAACTTGGCGATAACACGTTTAAACCTGAATATTTAGCCAGAGTTAAACGCGCGACAAAGCTAGGCCGCGAGGCTGGTATTAAAACTGTTTTTAAAATGACTGTGTATGGTGCTAAAGGCTTTTCGTGGGAAGATTTATATCTAAACAAAAATAACGAACAAAAAACCTACATCAATGCTTGGAAGCATGTATGGGAAGCATTTAAAAATAATGATTATGTCATTGGATATGATTTAGTTAATGAACCTCGTAAAAAAGATATGGACATCTCTTACGATAATTTAACCAACCAATATTTGATCCCACTATATGAAAAAATTATCGATGCTGCTATTCCATACAGCGACAATAAGCAGTTTCTAATACAAACTATTTTCATGAATAAAGGCGATGCCATCAACAAAAACCAATATGCGGAAATAACAAAGAAAATAGATCGTAAAAATATTATATTTGCACCACATATATACCAAGAAAATTTAGATTATATAGCCCCTACAATGGAGCGGTTTGATAAAGAATCTAATTTATTAGATGCTCCAATACTTATTGGTGAGTGGGGGTTTCCTACCCTTGTTACTACCGATAACTCCGTCAAAGAGCAACTCAATTATATTGAGTTTTACATAAAAACGGCTGAAACTTTCGATGAAATGGGGGTTGGCTCTATTAAAGCATGGTTTCTAGGCAATCGTAGTTATCAAAACTTCTTACCTGGAGGCCCTTCCACATGGGCTATTTTCAGTGATGAACAAGCAATTGGTACTGTAGAAAGAAAATATATAACTGATATTATTGCACGCCCATACCCACAAATAATTGCTGGTGCCATCAAAAACTTTAAATTTCACTTTGCCACACGCACTTTAGATTTAAATATCACAAGTGATAATGCTAAAGGGGTTTCACGTATTTTTGTTGGTGCAGATAGACATTATCCAGATGGATTTACTGTCTACATTGGCGATGATCTCATTATGAGTAAAAGCCCGATAAAATCAGGCTTAGAAGTTCATAGCTCAAGCGAGGATACACAACCAAGTGAGGTTATTTGGGATAATGATAAGCAGCAACTAATTTTACTATCATGGCCTAAAAATAAAGCAAAAATTAATATCAAAATTAAGCCCGGAATATACAAGACCCCGGATTCAACAGTAAAAATAAGCAAATAACACTCACAACAGTGGCTATCATTATGGTAAATATGATGAAGATAAAAAAGTGGCTGTTATTAGCCGCAGCCGTGCATGCCTCAACTCTAATGGCTGCTGATATTCTTAAAACAGACAGTTACTTCACAACCCAGCAATATGATTTAGCAAAGGCTGGCTATATGGAAGCAGCGAAGCTTGGTAACCCGCATGCATATTATCAGCTAGCAAGAATGTACGCGAAAGGCTTAGGAGTGGAACAAGATGTTATTAATGCCCTTATTTACTACTCTTTGGCGGCAGAGTATGACTATTTTAATGCACAAAAAGTCATAGATAACACGTTAGCTAAACTCCCAGCAGAGTCAAAAGCTACTTTTATAAAAGTAATGAATGATTATAAAAGTAAGCTTGGAAAACAAACTATTGATGCCAACTATTTTCCTATTGTTCTACAAAATTCATTATCTACAAAAATTACTTTTGATGGCCGTGAAAAATTAAAACGCACTTTCTATAGTGAAGACTTTATGGGAGATTCAATTGCTAACTTGAATAACTTAGCCATCGAGGAAGGCGGTAATGAAAATACCACTTATATGTCTACCCCTAACGAACCTTATCTAATCTTAGATATTGATATTGCTGAAGATGGTTCGATTCGTAATTATTTCGAGGTGCAAAACATGGGTGGCTCTGCTGAAAGGCTCATTAACGAGTTTATTCTCTTCCCTCAGTCAAAACCATCTATAAATAATCAACATACAAGTTTTGTTCACAGAGTATTCCTTGGTGCAGCAGTTTATTCAAAATCAATCTTGATTGATAAAAGTGAACATATGTATGCACAAATATTACGCACATCGAAAACATTAAAACAAGGGACGACATTAAACGATCGATATCAATACGCGATGTCATTATTAAACTTTCCTTGGCTAACATCAGAGCCCCAAGAGGCTGAACAAAAATTATTAGCTCTAGCAAAACTAGGTCACCCTAGTGCTATGTATGAGTATGGGTTGTTACTGTATAGAGAGCAACGCAATATCCCAGAAGCAATTAATTGGATATCCCAATCAAGCAAATATGGCCTTATTCGCGCTGAGTTTCGTTTAGCCATGATTTTAAATATGAGCCCTTGGGTACAACAAGATAAAAGCAAAGCGTTATTTTGGTTTTCATCCGCAATGAATAAAGGCGATATAAATGCGTCTATTAGAGCCATTGATATAAAGCTTAACGCCAAAGACAAATCCTTAATTGATGTAGAGTCTGCCGTGCAAGATTTGAAGAATATTGAATACCAGCATGGTAATAATCCTGAGTACTACTATTTATTGGCGCTGTCTTATCGTGATAGAGAGGCTAGAGACTTTAGCCAGTTTGTTAGAAATATGCGTATCGCTATTAATCGAGGTAACTCTTTAAATTGGGACACTAGTGAATGGCAAGAACTATAAGATAAGTCAACTGTTGGTAACGTTTATATCAATGACAAGTAGCGCATTCAAAATTATGACCATCTAGGCTACATGTCCTGATGGTTTATCATTTCGTCAACTGCAGAAATTAATTTTTCTAAAAAATTAAGCCTATAAAAAGCAACTTAACAGGTACTGTTCCACACAAGCAGTAATATAAAAAGGGGGGTCTGTGTTTGATAGTTATTTTGCTCAAGCTTTAGGATTTATAAGCTATATCTTAGCGATGCTGTGTTTCATCCAAAAAGATGATCGCCGCTTTAAAATTATGATGATTTTAATGAACTTAAATCATGCATTACACTTTTACTTATTAAATGCAGTAACTTCCTCACTATGCTGCTTATTCGCAGCAGGGCGAACAGCAACTTCATTGCAAACAAAAGCAAAGTGGGTCGCTGTATTATTCATTATACTTACCGCGTTGATAGGTTATCTAACCGTAAGCCAATGGACAGACTACATAGCAATAGCTGGATCGTGTATAGGTACGTACGCTTTATTTTGTCTCAATGGGATCAAGATGCGCTGGGTTATATTTATGGGCTCATGTTTATGGCTTATAAACAATATTATTGTCGGGTCACTAGGTGGAATGCTGCTTGAAGCCACTGTAATTATCCTCAACCTAATAACTATTTATAAATTGCATAAACTCAACCTACGAGCTTAATTACTTATTTTATCTTACTGTATACAATATAAACTAAAGCCTTACACTATTGCTTTAGTTCATTATTCTACTCGATTATATCACTGTACATATTAATCTTTTGTGAGTTTTACATATTATAAGCTGAGCATTGTACTGAGATACAGTACCTCGATAACTTCATATGAATAACCCACATTAATCTTCACTAGTCTTTATTAAGCTTGGTTCTATACACAATTACAAAGTACTGTAGTCTAAAAGATAGTGCCCCCTTAGGCTAAGAAAATTAAAATAACCATCGAATATATATGCACTTTACAGTTTGAGCATACTTAAACACTCTACCTTTAGTATAGGTTATTAAGCAAACAATCTCTTAGTATTGCTAGATTAGTTCATTTATGACCTTATAGAATGAAAAAAGCCTAACAATAAATTGTTAGGCTTTAAAAAGTAACTTAATTTTTACTTAGAAGCTGTAGCTAAAGCTCACTTCATAAATACGGCCAGTGTAATCAACACGCGAAACCGCCTTTTCGTTATTACCCCAGTACTCATAACGTTGCTCATCGGTAAGGTTATAACCTCTTAAATAAGCTCTGAAGTTATTAGTGAACTTATATGAAGTTACTAAATCTAGGCGGCCTGTTGCTTTCTGTACACGAGGCTGTACGCCTAAGTAAGAGTTTTGACCTTTCAAGTATGAGTCGTCTTTCCAGTTATATGCAACCCTTACGCTAAAACCGTCGTTTTCGTAGTAACCTATTGCATTAAACGATTCAGGTGCAACAGAATACAATGTACTTTCTTCGGTTCCATCTTGGTCAATGTAAGTGTAGTTAAATACACCACCAAAGCCATTCCAAGGGTATGGTAAAAAGTCTAGCTTTTGCTGAATAGCTAACTCAATACCTGTTAATTCAATTGTTTCATCATCGTTAAACTTCTCGTTGATTCTAACAGAGCGGAAGTTTTCTGTGCCGTCATCGCCAGTAAATGGTTCAACCTGTGTACAAACAAAACCACCTGTAGCAGGGTTATCTTCACGAACCACATCGCTACCTAACGCTTCAATTATAAGCGGGTCGCCTTCAGGGCAGCTTTCTCTATCCTCAAAAAAACCCGTAAGTTCTTTATAAAATACGCCTACAGAAATAGCACTACCATCACGGTTATACCATTCTAATGACATATCGTAGTTATCTGCATCATATGGTTTTACAAAGCTAGCAGGCTTATCAATAGTTACATTTGTATTACCGCCTCTTACTTCAGTTGTTGGCGTCATTACACGAAGGTTAGGACGAACAAACCCCTTGCTATATGCTGTACGCAAAACAAGATCTTCACGTAAATCAAAAGCAAAGTTAACTGATGGTAACCAGTGATCGTAGTCATCACTTATCTTTGTATCTACTAAAACATCGCCGGCACTACGATCTCGTCTGATACCATTAAAATCGTTATTAGTATGGACATACCGCATACCAACATTACCGGTCCACATTACATCGCCAAGTTCACCATTTAAGTCAGCCATAACATAAGCTGCTGCTATTGTCTGCTCAACATCAAAGTTTGTTGCATATTGCTGTGGGTGTGGCCCGTTAAAACGCTCATAAAGGCCTGTATCGCCAGCTTTAATACCACCGTCAAGATCTGCAATACCATCGGTCAAAGCAGCAATGTGAGATAAGTTATCAAACGTTCTCCAGCCACTATCTGCACCAAATGTTCCAGGAAAATTACCGTTAAAAAACTCGCTTTGTCCATCAGAAAGGAGTGAATCTTTAATCGCAGAGCTTCCTACAGCACTTGCATTAACACCCGCAGCACCTATTTGTTGGTCAAAGTTTTCGAGTATTTCGCGGCTATATCTTGCACCAAACTTGACAGATCCAAAATTTAGAGTCTCTCCTAAGCCAAAGTCTACATAACGCTTAGCATCAAATTCGCCACTTGTCATTTTACGAATCGGGTTATCTATTCTCCCGGTAATGTACTGGCTTAATCGTCGTCCACCGTTTAACGGATCGGCTGTTGTTAAAGATAATGCATTCAAAGCGTCAGGGCTTTGCCAATCCACATCATAATTGTAATTATCCCAACCTTGAGCTGTTAGATACGCTTGATCTAAATTTCCTTGCCCAGAGTCTAATTGAATATCAATTCCAGTCGGGACTGTATCGACATTGACCCCGTTAACTTTTGTAGTAGCCTTATGATGGCCTGTATGCCTAAAATCTAAACCAATATTTTGAAAGTTATTCTCTGACTCAGAATGAGTAAGCATGGCATTGAATGTCCAATCATCTACAACGTAGTCACCATATAAAAATAGACCTTTGGCCTCTTCAAAAAAAGTAGTCTCACGATTTGTAAATAAGTATTCGCCGTCAGTAATCGCTGTTTTGCTTACTGCGTATACAGGAGTCCCATCTTCAAGAGTGTCATAGATAAATGGAGCCGTGTTCATGTCTGGCTCTATCATGTAAAACCGATCGCTATTCTGTGGTTTGTTTTGATTATAGCCTGCGCTAAATTGTGCATCCTGTTTTGTACCACTATCAAGATCACGCTTAGTATAAAGTAAATGTGCACCAACAGTCATATCACTAGTAGGTCGCCATTCAATATTACCCGTAAAAGAAATACGGTCGCCTTCACTATACTCTGATACATTCCTTAATGAAGATGGACTGCGAATAGCGGCGCCTTCTGGGATACCATATTTAGCACGGTAAGCATCAATTGTAGTGGAGTTTACGCGTAAGTTTGCATCTGTAGCGGCATCATTTTGGCCAATTAATGGCGCATAATTTGTAAAGTTTGCAGTATCTCTGCGGAATGTTTGCCCTGAACCCGCAGCTTTAAAAGCGATTGCAAGCTCGTTTTCAATAAGATGTTTGCTCATTGAGAATTTAATAGATTCATCCCATTTTTGGGTTAATTCTTCGTAACGCCCACCTACACTTACATTATATTTACCATCAGGCTTTGCTAGCGCTCGCTGCAATTGCTTATCGACGGTCCCAGCTATTCCGCCAGCTTGCATATCAGCAGTAGGGGCTTTAATAACTGTCACTCCATCGAAAACACTAGCCTCGAATGCAGCGAATGGGTTACTTGACCCCACATCATTAAAACTTCTACTTGGTGTCGCAAAACTCTGTCCAGCTGAAGTAGTTTTGACAAAACCGCCACCCAAACCACGTAAACTAATTTCAGACTGCCTTCCTTCACCAGATCGTTCAATTTGCACACCAGGTACAGCTTGCAGTGCTTCACCTAAATCAAGCGCAGGTAATGCATCAATATCTGAGGCAGAAATAGCATCAACAATAGATGGGGCATCTCGCTTGGTATTTAACGCATTCTCTAGAGAACCACGAATGCCTTGTACTTGTATAACTTCAAAATCGGCTTCAGTTTTTTCTGCTTGAGCCTCTTGATTATTGTCTATAGCTTGTTTAACTTCTTGAGCCAAAATTGAAGGTGCAAATAAAGTTAAAGCTATACCTAACGAACTACCTATTATTTTAGTCGAGGCGAGTTTTTTATTTTCTTTATTAAACATTGTAATCCCCATATACGTTGTGTGTGTCTGCTATTTTTACAAATAAGCCTGTTGCGTGTTTATCAAATTAACAACCAAAACTGCTAATTAACAATACGGTAACACAATAAATGACACTTTTAAATCAAAAATAATCAAAACCAATCTTATTAAATTTTAAACGCATATAAACAACAACTTAAGATGTTTTATTTTATTTAAATTTTGAGAAAAAAACCATTTAAGCTATATTTATGGCGATTATAAAACCAATTAATTTGGATGTAACAAATAAAATGAGCGATAGTGATTTATTTTGATTTATTTGTTGCAGTTGCTAGCGAATAAGAAATTAGAAATAAAACTTAATAACGATAAAAAATACAAAGCCACTGTTTAAATGGCTTTATAAGTTAAGAAACTCTTTTTTTAACGTTATAGAACTCCATTTGATTCTTAGTAATATCTCCCTTATAGGTGCCAGGAACTAACATAAAATAGGGATTGGCCTCTTCTGAAGTGTAGAAAATATGAAATATCATCTCTTTAAGCTTACGGTAGCTTTTTGACAACTCAGTCGAGCGTTCAGCAAAGGAACGCTGATCAAGCTCATTGAGCAAAAGCTCTCTATCTGCTTTCGATGCACTTTGGTAATTAACTTTAAAACTTGATTGGGCAATTAAATCTATCTGTTTAATAATAAACTTATACTGTTGCTTAGTTTCACTACCTGCCCAACTGAGCATGAGCGCATCGAGAACATCTATAACCTTTGCATCAGTAGCTCCTGGGGTATCTGTTCTGGGTATCATTATATCAGCCGCATCGCTCAAAATAGTCATTTCTTTTGCAGTAAAGAAACGCCCATTTTGAGAAAAAACAGATAATGAATTTACAGTATTGAAAATAGATGCCCATACAGGGGTAGCTACAAAATATACTGATGCTCCGATAAACAAACGACGACTTATATTAACTTTAGACATAATCCCCCCTTTACACTCGGTCTTTAAAAATTAGTTTTGCTGCATAATCGACAGCTCGAGCGGTAATAGCCATATAAGTCAATGAAGGGTTTTGAGTGGCGCAAGACGACATGCAAGCACCATCAGTCACAAACAAGTTATGAACATCGTGGCTTTGCGCCCATTTATTTAAAACGGATGTTTTAGGGTCTTCGCCCATACAGGCACCTCCCATTTCATGCACTCGATCGCCAACAGCAATTGGCTTTGTTTCAGGAAATTCATTTACTTTAATATCCACGCAGCCGCCTGCAGTCAGTATTTCTTTAATATCTATAGCTGCTTGCTTGATCATCTTGCGTTCGTTTTCTCTTATTCGCGCATCAATATGTAATATAGGAATACCCCATTGATCTTTTTCTGTAGGGTGCAACCGCGCATGATTTTCAAACCTTGGCAGCATCTCACCGTACATTATTGCTCTAAAGCGCCAAGGACCTGGCCCGTTACTATTCATTTTAACCTCAGCGCCAATACCTACTTTTTTTGCAGTGGTACCAGTATTGCTGCGGTGCTGGGCTGTACCTTGAAAACCAAATCCCCTAATAAAATCGGCATCTTCTTTTTGTTCGTGTCGATAATTTGGGATATAGGTAGCAATAGGTCTGCGTCCAACTGAATATTTGTCATCAAAACCTGGTACTTTTGCATCCGCTATAACACCAGAAAAATGATCCATAATATAATGCCCAACAGCACCACTCGAATTAGCGATTCCATTAGGGAACGTTTTAGACTTAGAATTCAGGAGTACTTGCACAGAACCTAATGCTGAGGCGCATAAGAAAATAACCTTTGAGCGATATTGACGTTTTTCTTTAGTATGGGCGTCAACAACCGTAACACCCGATGCTTTGCCTGATTTATCATCGTAATCAACTGTTTCAACTATTGAGTCTGTTACAACAGTTAAATTACCTGTCTTTTTGGCTGCAGGTAATGTTGCTGAGAGCGAGCTAAAATATCCACCAAATGTACACCCTCTATTACAATATGAGCGAGCTTGACACTGTCCACGCCCTAGTTCGGTTTGCTCTTTAGTAGGCTCTGTAATATTAGCTGAACGACCTACAATTAAATGTCTATCGGTATACGATTTTTTTAAGTTATCTGATATGAATTTTTCAGCACAACTCATTTCCCACGGCTTTTGAAACACGCCATCGGGTAAGGTATCCAAACCGTCTTTGTTCGCCGATACACCAATAAACCTCTCAACGTAAGCATACCAAGGTGCCAAGTCATCATACTCTATGGGCCAGGGAACCCCATTTCCATCTTTTGCATTTGCTTGAAAGTCCTTCACACCCCAACGTAGCGATTGCCTGCCCCACGTTAACGATCTTCCACCTAATTGATAACCTCTAATCCATTTAAATGGGCTTTCTTTTGGATAAGAAATAGGATGTTCTTTGTCATCAATAAAAAACTGTTTAGTGGCATTTTTGAAATAGCCTTTGCGCTCAATCATAGAGTATCGGCCTTCTTCACTAAGAATTTCAGGGACTTTGTTCCGGTTCTCAATTTGCCAAGGCATTTGCATATCAGTATATTCTGGGCCTTGATGTTGAATATTACGCCCTCGCTCTATTACAAGTGTTTTAAAGCCTTTTTCACAGAACTCTTTTGCCGCCCAACCACCTGTAATACCTGAACCAACTACAATCACGTCATACATATAGTATGCTCCATTTTATTTATTATTTTAGCTCTTGAATGAATATATTTTTGAACCTAACCACATTATCCCTAAGGCCCGACTCTTTATAAGACTTGCTTCCGTGATGCTGAAGACCTATCACACCTTCATCATCTTTAATGTCCTCTACATGGGTAGTAAGTATTCCATTGAGAAAAATTTTTATTGACGAGCCATCACAAACGACCCGCAACGCGTTCCATTCGCCCGGTTTATAAGCCTCGGCTTGCTGCTCTGACCAAGCGGGTAAGTGACTTTTTATAAAGTCATCGTCTTTATGAGATCTTTGAGGGTGTTCGGGGTAGAGCCATTTTCGTCGGCCTTGATCAAACAATCCTCCGCTCCAGCGGCGTGGGCTCGGATCTATTTCAGCTTGATAGCCAACAACGCGTTTACCGCCTTTATCTTGCTCAATTTGGCCTCTAAAAATAATACCCGAATTACTATACTCATCAACATTCGGCATTTTTATATCGGCAGTCAAAATAAAGTTGCTGTAACGCTGCTTTGTAGTTAAAAACCAATTGTTAGGTGAAATTAAATGCAACTCACCACCTATGAAGCGTGCTTGCCCAAACGAGTAAACATTATCAAAACGGCTAAGCTGAGGGTCTAGCAAATCAACTCTTTGCGTTGTTGTACATGCTGTAACCGAAAAAACAAAAAATATAGCTAAATATGATTTAATACCAGTCAACGTATTCTCCTTACTAACACTTTGTCGCGATATACTTAAAAGCAGATATAAATAACCTGCATTAAAAGTACTTTTTGGAAAATCGCTTTGCACTAAAGTCCAATCGTTTAGTGAAAAGTGATGCTTAACCTGATGTTAGTTTTCAAACAATACATTAAACTCTGATATATCAGGCCAGTTACCAATCGCTTTGAATTTAACAAAACGTCCTTCTCTATAAAAAGTAGTTGTACTTGGCTGATTGTTAACGTCTCTGCCCTTATGCTTTGCTACTTTTTTATATCGACCATCAATCGTTTCTGATACATAAATTTGATACTTAATTGCTTTATCGTTCGCAGTCCAAAGTTGGGTCCCTGTAATAGATTTTAACTCTCCTAAATCAATAACTATTGATTGAGTTCCATTTTTTTCCGCACGCCAACTTGAGCTATCAGAAAGGTCACCGTCTAACACATTAGACGCCGGGTATTGCTTCTCCTCAGATGATACATAGACAAGGTTAGGGTTTACTATTAAGCGTTTTTCTGCGCTTGAAGATTTCCCTTTACTATCAGTTGTGACAGCTTTTAGAGCGTACTCACCTGCGGCTAAACCAAGGAGCTCAGTTGAATACTCTTCGTTACCCCAGGCAAAAGGAGGCTGCCAAATATCACGCACTAAGGTGTCGTTCAAATAAAGCTCTACCCGCTCTATATCAATGCTATTTAATGCAGACTCACTATGAACCGATACACTTAGAGACTCATACCCTACTGGCACTTCTATCTCGGGTTCTAAAAAATAAACATTTGGAGCCGGTGTTTCTTCTACGATAAGTGTAATACTCGCTTCCCCTTCTAAACCTTGGGTATCTCGCGCAATTGCAGTGATAGTATGGCTTCCTACCCCTAAAGGTGATGAATTTGGCTCGTGCCTGTCTAACCAACCCATTGCACCTAGCTCATATGGTGCATATGAGTGCCCAAAATTCCAGACAGGCTTGGTATCAGTACGCACAAACTCACCATTAACATATAAAGTTACAGATTGAATATCACGATTGTCGGGAGATACTGCATCTATTGTCACACCTAACTTTTCGTATCCTTCAAAAACAGTAATGGTTTCATTAGGGAAAGAAACCACTGGCGGTTTAGGCTCACCTTCAACGTTAAGAGTCATTGTCGCTATGCTTTGAGCGCCTTCACTATCTATGGCAACTGCTTTAAAAGTATAAATTCCTGCACCGAGTGGTAAGGGGTTGGGAGAATGTGAGTCTAACCACCCCATTGCGCCTGTTTCGTGTGGATTAAACTTATGGCCAAAGTTAAAAGGAGCTTTGTCGTCTGTGCGTATTAAATTATCGTTAATGTATAAAGTAACGGATTCAATTGTTCTATCAGCAACAGGACTTGATGCTTGCAACGTAAATGTCAGCTGCTCAAAGCCCTCTTTTACAGTTAGCTCGTTATCAGGAAAACTAATGACTGGCGAATCGGATTGAGCAAGCAACTGCATTGTGGAAGAGCCAGTGACACCTTCACTATCAGTTGCAACTGCTTCAAAGGTATGATTTCCAGCCGTTAAGCCTAGTAGCTCTAATGGCTTGTTTTTATGACCCCATACAAAAGGGTCTGCATTGTCTGAACGAATTAGCGTGCCATCAACAAATAAATCAACTTTGCTGATGCTGCGATCAGCCACTGGACTTACAGCCGTTACTTTAAACGACAATTCACTGTAACCTTCCTCTACAGTAATGCTTGTCTTCGGAAAAGTGACGATAGGTGAGTTAATTTCACTTTCTATATCTAAATCTATTACTTGCAAATGAAGTGGTAACGCGCTCCCTGCCCCACGTTCCATTAGGTAGTAGTAAACTTTGCCATCTTTGATGTAAATAGTGCCATGATCAAATACAGGCCCATCAGTTGCTTCGTATACGCGCGTAAAGTTATTTGTGCCACCTTGCGCTTTTTCAACGTAAGGCCGTCCATTGTTTAAACCAATAATATATACGTTATCACCAGCCGTATAAATTTCACTTGCGCCAACAAAATCTGTTGACGTAATAAACTCTGTTGCGCCAGCTGGCTTATAGGAGTGTAAATAAACTTCCTGATAATCAGGACGGTTTCTATCGGTTGAGCGTACTTTACTTATAAAATGCACATCTCCCTTTTTAGTCACTGTCCAGTCAAAGCTACCTACAATATAAACAGAGTTAGCTTCTTGATGATCTATGTAGTCACCCGGTTCCAGTACTTTTATCTCATCTGAATTTACAAGCGGCCATGTCATTGGCTCGCCTTGATGGTTTTTCCATTCACCTATACCATCTGGGTGGTCTGAATAGGCGTAAAAAACACCATTTTGATATTTATATCTATCGTTATTATCGTTGCTTCGCTGCTGGTAGCCTACTCGAAGTTTGCCATTAACATACTTCATATTGCCATAGAGACCCCAGTTATAAGCATTACCATAACTTTTTTGGTTATTGTGATTAAATTTAGTGAAGCTTGACCACTTTTTTGTTTGAGCGTCATAGCGATTAAATACATAGGCACCGTTATTGTTACCACCCAAGCGCATATAAAGCAGCAATGTACCATCTGTATTTGTAAAAAACTTGGGATAAGTTAAACGCGCAAAATTTGCTTTATCGGCTAAATTACCTGTCATTGTTAAATGCTTATAGTCATCAGCCCCTTGGCTAACACTACTGGTATCTTTAACAAACTTACTAAGAGTAAACTGCTCATCGGGTAAGTCAGCAACCCCTGTTTCGCTAAAAGAATAACGGAAGAAGTCATCTTTGAATTTACCGCCATGATTATTATCGTCGTAGGCGTGCATATCGTACACCATATGAATAGTGCCATCGATAGGACTCACTGCTAAGCCAATTGTATTATGCGACTCCCCAACTAAAGGGTCTCCCCTAAAACCGGTATGGCGATGTGGAAATTCTATAGTTGCCAATGTTCCCGTTAATGTATTGTAGCGGCTCAACATAACATTACGCTCTTCCTTGCCGCCTTTATACCAAGTCATAAATACATAATGTTTATATGCTTTAACGGCATCGCCATGCGCAGAGATATTTCGACCAAAAAAGAAGTCGTATTCGGCACCTGTGCTTGGGCTAGCCACATTACTAAAATCTAGGTCTTGTCCATCAAAGTGTAAACTTGTATCTGAAATTTTAACTTGTTGCTCTAATTCAACCACTGCGTGCCCTGAGGCAGCATAAAATGCAGAAGTTAACAAAAGCAGAGATGAAAGCGTGTGTTTCGCTTTTATTGTGTGTTTTTTCATATTGATCTCTGTGTATTAATGTTGTCGTCATAAATCATTTTAATTCAATTGTTTATACTGATTTCAATTTTGGATTTTGCGCATAAAGCAACCTTCATTGTTTTATTTTTGTTAATAAAAACTACATTAAAAACCAAATACAATCAATAAAAATCAATAGCAGTCAAACAAGCGCAAAGAAAAGATCCAATCTAATATAAAGTGGATTAGTAAATGGAAGTGATTGAGAGGGAATATAAGTGACTATGGGTACAATTCTATATCATTAAAATAATTTATAGCCCCAACATCTTATGATTAAATAAGTGTAGATAAAGCCTTGCTCATACTAAATAGCGCCTGTTTTGCAAGCGCTATTTAATGAAGTTAACAACGAAATGAGTTACCTTAATTTACCTTCAAAACTATTTGCAAGCTCCATAAGTTGGCGGGCGTTACTATATTTTTTTAGATTTTGTTTTAACTCATCAAGCGCTTTGGCAGTTAAACCGGCATTATCTAAGGCTAGATAATATAAATATGCGTATTGCACATTTTTAGGTTCAAGCTCCATCGATTTTTTAAAATACTCTATTGCTTCAACTTTTTTATTACTTCTTATTTTTGCCATTCCATTTGCATAATTTAATGCAGCAGAATTAGGTATTGCAGCCAACCCTTGATCAAGCACAGCCTGCATTTTTTCTTGACTCCCTTGCCGGAAATAAATATCAGACAAGTTTACATAGTTAGGATCAAAATATGGGTCTACATCAATACCTTTTTTTAAATACCTAATTGCCGATGTAACATCTCGCTTATTTAATGCGAGCATACTTTGATTAATATGACCTTCTCCACGCCAAGAGTTAACTTTATTGGACTGTGCAAGCTCAACAATAGCCTCACTGAGCTCGCCCGACGGATTATTTTGATAACTCAGATTTTGTGCGGCGGCAACCCTAACCGCCTTAAATTTATCTGTTAACAACTTGCTGTAACTTTTAAAACGCTCACTTTCAGGCAGCATATAGCCTATTTTAGCAATCGCTAATCGTATAAGTGGCAATGGCGAGTTTACCCACCTAGATATAATTGCATCATCTATTACTGAACCAGTGCTTGCCAAATAAGTAATTGCACTTGCTCTATCAATTTCACTCAATGAAGTATCATTAATCAATCCAAGGTGAATATTTAACGGCACACTATTGGCCGATCGAAGTGCTAACATTGCATGCTCTTTGTTAGACAACGGAGCGGCCTTGCCATGCCAGCTTTCTAGCGCAGTGTTAGCCCATTCATTTGTTTTATCATCGTGACACTGAGTACACGCATTGGGCGTATCATAAATGATAGAAATATCAGGGCGCGGGATTTTAAAACTATGATCCCTTCTATCATCTACCCCCATATACCTATTAGTAGGCATATGACAATTAACACATTGGCTACCTTGAGACGCTTGCTTATGCCGGTGGTGCTTGGGCACATCATATTCACTACTTTTATGGCATTGAAGGCAAAGGCCATTCGTTTGTGATTTAATTTGCATCGTGTGTTTGTCATGACAATCTAGGCAATTTACACCGGCTTCATACATTTTACTTTGCTTAAAAGAGCCAAATACATAAACCTCTTCCTTTATTTGGCCATCAGCATAATACAAATTTGGCTCTAAGAAAGAGGGGCTGAATTGATCTAAAAAATGCTTATCACTACTAAACCCATCTGTTAGTGGACTGCGCAATGAATGACAGGCATAACAGGTTTCCATAAAGCTGTTATCACGTTTAGCACCTTGCCAAGTAGCAATGTTACTATTATCCGTTATTTTCCAACCAGACATATTGGTCGGTTTCACCTTATTTTTTTTTGGTAACGGGTTAGTTTTGTGATCTTCTGATAGGTCAGCATGGCAAGAAGCACATCCCACATTTATATTTGAAAAGTGCGTATCAAACACATCTTTTTCTACATCATAATTACGCTTTAAATTATCAGAATGACAATCTGCACACATCCCATTCCAATTTTGTAAAGGTTGTAACCAATGCAAACGATCATTTGGTTTTACATCTTCAGTTTCATAATTTGCATACCAGCGCTGCCCACCATCTTTGGCATCGCGACTATCCCAAGCAAAAGGGAACACTTGGTATTTCCCCTGCTCTACTTCAATAAGGTATTGCTGAAGTGGGGTAAAACCAAATACATAACTTACTTTATAAGTCTGCTTAGTATTGTTCTCAGTTAAATCGATTAAAAACTCATTATCTTTAGTGTAAAACAATGCTTTTTGAGAGAAATGTTCAACAATTACACTATTAAAGTCACCTAATACTTTATCTGATGTTGCTTGGGCCATTGCACCTGCATGGTGAGACTGCTGCCAATCAGACACTTCCTTGCTATGACATGAAGAACACTCCTCATTAGCAATAGAAAAAAAGCTGCTCATCAAAAGCGTTACAACTACTATAATCTTGAATATTTTTATCATTATTTTTCTGCTTTAAAACGCTAGTATTGTGAGTAAATAATTTTATCAGGGTCGTAAATAACGCTATCGCTTTCACTAAAACCAATTCTATGAGCAACGGCTTTCACAGATGTTGCTTGATCTAATTTAAAGGGCCCTTTGTATAATTGCCATAATTCAGGAGGGGTGATGTTACCTAATTGATAAGAAATCACCGCACCAGGCGTTGGGCTACTTATGTGTATTATGCCATTACTGATTTTAAATTGTGGCTTTGCGGTTACTGGCTGTGATTCACTTCCCGCCCACAATTGTTTAATAAGTTGGGATTCCGCAAGCCGTGGTTCATCGTTAATTTCTCTTAACCAACGGTCCATTTCTGCACTAAGCTCAGCGACCACTTTTTTATAACTGGGGTCGGTAATAATATTATTTAACTCATGAGGATCATTGGCTAAATCAAATAATTCTTCAGGGTCTTTTTTATCTCTAAACCATAAAGCTTGTGCCGGTGTAAGTTGCTCTGCATCTCGTAAACGTAATAGCTCCTGCATGGTAGGTATTTTTTCTCGATAGACTACTGGCAAATAATAACCTTGTTCTGGACGGTAATTTCTAATGTATTTAAAGCGCTTATTTTTAACAGCCCTTATTACATCTGTAAAACCATCAAACCTATCTGCTGCCGCATGGATGTATTCACGTTTTGCAGTTTGTTGTTTACCTAAAAAGTTTCTCCCTTGCATATGTGCGGGCTTATCTATTCCCGCTAAACTCAATAGTGTTGGAGCAAAATCAACAAAACTAACCAGCTCGTCATTTTTTTTGCCTGCATGCTTTGCATTAGGGTAACGAACTATAAAAGGGACCTTGAGGCCGCTATCGTAAATTAACCGCTTTTGCCTTGGTAAAGGTCCGCCGTGGTCTGAGTAAAACATAATAATAGTATTATCGTATAAGCCATCATCTTTCAATTGCTTTAATACAGCAGCAATTTGTTTATCGGTTTCTGCGAGATTATTGTACATTTTCCATAGGTCGCGCCTAACAATAGAAGTATCAGGCAAATATGGCGGAATAGGGAAATCAAGATCTTTAGACACATGCTCAGGTGTATTCGCCTCAGATGATTTTTCAGCATGATGTTGTGGTAGTTTTGCAATTTTCTTTCTATTGTCAGAAAAGTAGTGCCGAGATTCTATTTTTCTAAACCCATAAGGTTCAAATAATCCAGATTCGTGTGTGGTGGTAAAGTTAACAACGGCATAAAAGGGCTGCCCGGGCTTTCTATTACGCCAATGAGCGAAAGGCCCACTTTCATCCCATGCTGCTTTTGGCGCTTTGAATTGGTAATCAGTTTTTAAGTTATTTGTTGTGTAGTAGCCTTCCTCGCGAAGGTATTGACTAAGCATTTTTGCATTTTCAGGGGGTACAGCCTCATATTTTGGCAAACCTGTTTGCTCAGTATTAGAGGTTGTTCGCATATTATTTGCACCAACCGAAGAAGGGTACATTCCCAGCGCTATAGCTGCTCTGCTTGGCGAACACACACCTGAAGTTGAATATACATTCGTATAAGTCACCCCTTCATTTGCAAGTTGAGTAATAGAGGAGGTTTTTATAGTATTATCACCATAGGGCTCAATAATAGGGCTCATATCCTCAACTACTAGCCATAAAATATTGGGTTTGTTAGACACGTCATGTTTTACAATCCCGCCTGCCACTGCCTGTGAGCCACAAACGTAACATAACAATATCCACATCCAAACTTGCTTGTAACCAAAATTTATACAACTCATTTGCCACCTCTTTGCATTTTATAAGGTCAGAATAGCGATTGATTAATCATTTCTGCTAAACACCAGCGCTCGCCATCGTCCTCTGGCAAATGCGGTACCTCCGTTCTCAGGAATTTTGCCATTTGTGACTGCTTTAGAGGAAACTCGTATAATATCGTCTTTAGCGAGTTCAACGCCCTTCATGCTAAAGTATATTTCCTGGTAATCATCACTCGTTTCTGGATTAGTAAACTCGCCAATTTTTTTATTATTTATTGAAACAATATAAGTCGATTCACCGTCTGTTTCTGCTAGTGTGATCAAGTTAAGAGTATGGCTGCCAACATCTTTGGCCTGCACAATATATTCTGCGTGTGCAAACTTATTACGGTAAGTAGTGTTCACCGCATTTATTGCTAAGGCATTCTCTGCTTTATGCTGGTAATAGGGAATTTCGCCCGTATTTTCAATAGTGAAATCGTCCACTGCGTATAAAATCCGGGTGTAGTCCGTTACCTTTGATAACTGAGTTTTTTCTTGTAAATGTTTAGGTTTATTCAGTGTTTCTGACTTATCCTTACCTGTAGGTACATAGTCTTTATCCTTCGTTAAGAGTAATTTATCAAGCTCAAAGCCATCCTCACGCATTGATACCATAATGGTATGAACACCTTTGTGTGGTATCTCGATATAAATGGTGTTGGGAGTACCACAATGATTGGTGCTTACTCGTTGAGCAGAAGACCATGTCCAAGCATGTTTACCCTCACATAGTTGCAAGCGCTGTGCAGATTCTGGCCATTGCCCATTTATACCTAAATGCAGGCCATTATCTTCACTTCCGGTGCTGTATGCTCTTGCCCAAACGTAATATTTCCCAGGCGTTTCAAAGTAAATCGGATAGCTAAGCACAGCCATTGTGCCGGCTTTATTTGTGAAGTTCTCATGTCTAACTAACGCTTCGTGATGGTTACTGCGGGTATCAGGGAGTATCTCAATATAAGACTCGTTGCTAGCGTCATGATAATGAGTATTATCTGAATCAGCGAGATTATGAGCTGGCGTATTTTTTGAAAACACCAGCCATCGCCTCTTAGCATCTAAGTGCTGAGTTGAAAATTTTTCTGCTTCTATAGCCACGAAGCCTGAATCTTCATAATAACTCTGCATCGCATTAATATTGGTTGTTGAAGCTGCAAAGCTGGCTACAATAATCGGTAGATAAAGGGCTAATTTCGTGTTTAATAGTCTCAAATTTTTAGCCCCCATTAACCGCATTGAGCAGTAAAACTTCTTTTATCTCTTTTGGTGTTGAGTGCTTATTACCGCCATTATCAGCGCCCGTCATCCACCAATAAATCATTCCTGCATCAGAGCAATCAAATTTATTAGTTTGAAATGGAACAACACCGTCTTTCTCAGCATAGGCCATCATTTCCCAAATAAATGCAATACCGCTATCTGAATGGTTTTTAGCCCAGTCCCAATCAGCTATTGGCCCCTGAAGCCCCACATTCTGATCTCCTATTTGATGCTCTTTTACACCAAAATCTAGAATTTGCTGCCAAGTAAAAAAGTCACCGCTATTGTCATTTGCAGGATGATGTGACACCACGTGAACATGTTGCACCTTATTTTTTTGTGCAGCTTCCAATGCATAGCCTATAAGGTCGGGCTCACCTGCTTCAACTATCCAAAGCGGATTATCAGCAGACGATGCGTTAACGGCATCCACTAAATCTTGTGTCGCTCCTGCTTGGTCAACTCTACAATTGTAAAAGTCACGTAAATTGTTAAATGGTCCAAATAAATCGATACCTCTAGCACTTAATTCATCTAGTTTATTTTGCCGACGCATTTCATTTTCGGCATCAATTTGATACCGCGCTTTGTTTCTAAAAGGGTCTAAATCGCAAGAGTGAGATAAATGAACAAGCCGGCTAGATAACCCAGTGTTTTGTAAAAGCGCCAACATAACAGGTGTAGCACCAATATCATCGGGATCAGGGGAATTACCATCTATGACTACGGCCAAACGACCTATAGGCGGGTTAAGAGCTTCAAATTTGCCTTTTATTGATTGATTTGAGGCACTCTCTTTCGTTTTACCTTCAATAAGTGTTGTGCTTTGACTACAAGCTACACTCAAAAAAGTGCTTAAAATAATCAAAGGCAGTAATAGTTTTTTCATTATTTGTTTCTCTATATTGATAGAGTCGGTAATTTGTAATCGCTATTTTCTATTAAGGGATTTTTGAACACCCTGTTCGTCTCTGTAAATCATCAAGATAAGAACAATTATGCATAACGACTTAATATGAGTAAAAATGATTGTAAATGAAATTTAATAAACTAACAAACTATCAATATTAATCTTTGAAAATAGATTTAACTCTATTTCAATTAGAAGTACGTGACTGTTAAACGAACGGTAAAAAGAGAGAAAATAAACAAGGTAGTTTCAATTAACGCAAAGGTATTCTGAGAGATAGCACCAGCTAAAATCGGCAGCAAGTGGGTGTGATGTTCAAACTTTATAAGTAATAACCCTTAAGTTAATAGTAACTCAAGGGATATTACTTACTGACAATTATACAGATGCGAGTCAGTTACTAAGCCAACAAAGACTTCACATAATCAATAAGGTCTTGATCTTGGCCATTTTCAAATAAACATGCCTGAAAACGCTCACCCGAAACTGCGGTTTTAACTAATTCCTGATCAAGATTTTTTAATGAATCAACATAGCTGCGACTAACTAAGGCTGACTTTACTTGCGTTAAAATTGATGCGTTTCTCACCTGAGGCTCCCTGCGCTCAACAGGATAACCTGCACCGCGCTCACCGGTAAGTGCTTTTTCAAATATATAACGCGCGTTTAACTCAGCGCCCCAGCCAAACCCTTTAGCAAACGGCAGTGCTAATGCGTTACCGTTATTCACTTGGTTAAACAAAAATGCATCTGAAGGGTCAATACAATAGCCACAGAAAACACCATCATGAGCATTTAACGACATCATCGCACCTTGGCCAGTGCCACATCCTGCAAATACAAAATCAACGGCTTTAGCGTTAAGTAAAATCCCCGCCATAATGCCTAAATGAACATACGTTAGGTGATGATCGTTTTCGCTATTCATACCCACGTTAAACACACTGTGTTCTAACGGTAAGGCAACACTTTCAAGTTCGTTTAAAATAATTGGATTTTTAGCCGCTTGGCTATTTTCAAACATTAATGCTATTTTCATGATTGGTTTTACACCTTAGTGAGTGAATATGACTCAAGTGTATCATTGGTTTAGTCAGAAAATAACCCATAGAGCGCTTAAAAATGCACTAAACATACTTCCTATGGATTGTATGGGTGCATTATTTGTTACTACTCGGAACCTTCAAAGTTTTAGAGTGATGATAGTTAGCAATAAACTACCTATCTCTAATGGGTAGTGGATTGGCATTGGTGTTCAGGTTAAATAAAACGTCACTTCTTCAAGTCGACTATGTGCCAGAATAGGTCGGATAAGCGAAGTGCCATGAGCATTCATTCATGATTAACTCGTTTCTGCCCCAAAACGAGTTAATTTAAATGCTCTAAGGGCGGCTTTGAGCGAGAAGCAGTCAGTCACTAGCTATGGATTAAGCTCAAGTTTATCTTAAAATTTTGCAAATTTAAGAGCACAATACTGATGGTCAAGTCACATCAGTGGAGAGCCTTATACAAAATTAAGCTTTATTAAAGACGATTTTATTGTTTGATTAAGAATAATTGCAATTAGCTAGCAGCAGTATTATACATTTCTGATTTTTTTAGTAATATGTTAGTAGCCGATGGAGTTTTAAATACCAAAATGGTACCAACCATTTTTAAAGGGATGTTACATGGAATTCATTTTTATAATTGCAGTTGTTATATTGATAATTTGGTTAATTACCAGTTCACGCTCAAATTCAAATAAAGCAAAGCCTCGAGTATTAGATAATCCAAGCTCGGACATAAAAGGCACTCATAATACGTCAGCCTCTAAGTCTTCTATATCTGCTCTATCCAATGATGCAATCAGCCCAATAAAATCTATTAAAATTGATAAAGCATCAGTAAGTGTTGAATTACACGAACAAACTAATGAATTAGCAACCTCAAAGGAGACAACTCCAAAACCTCGCATCACTGTTGTTAATACATCTACCCCAACTATAGAAAGTGCTGATAGTTCGACAAATTCTGAAGACGATTTAGCCACATTTAATATTTTTGAGAGTAATGTATCTGAAGACACCTATATCAACAAGGGTAAACAAGCTCAATGGTTAAGCAAGGGTCAAGAAGTTACTATTCACAGTCGAAAGTTAAAAGGGTTTCTGTACGTAGGTGGGGTGATGGAATCATTGGTTGGTTATCGCTCTGAACCAGCATTAATTTGTACAGACTTACCAGTAATATCACCACGGACTAATTCAAACGAATTCCCAACTGATGAATCTTTAGGCTACTGGCCAAGCTACGGTTTATTATCTAAAGAGTCTAGAGGTGCCTACCTTGATTGGTTAGCAACCGATAGAAGTGCGGGCAACACCCCAATTGGCTTTGTATTTTTGTACTTTTACGGATTTGAAAGATTTGTTGTTGAGAATGGTCAAGATAATAAAATTGGAGAGGAACAATTTGAAGATATTTTTGATGAAGTACTTCGTTTACATAAAGTGTTTGCTTCAAATCGCTCTTTTGCGGGTTATTCAGCAAATCTCTTAGAGTTTATGTATTTAGTTAAACCTAAATTACTTAAAGGTAAAAAACATACATTACCGAAGACGCGTCATTCACTACTTTTTAAATTACGCCTTTCAGAGCAAATCGTTGCCACAGAAAAAGTGGATGATGAGTTGGCACTTGAATGGATCAAAAATACAGACCAATACAATTTAAAAACCGCAGCTAGGCGTTGCGATGTAGAGTTTGATGCACTTTTTAAACTTTACTACAATCAAAAATTCTCTGAGGGAATGCAAGTTAAACCAAATAAAACCAAGTTAAACGCTGAGTACTTTGCCGCCAGCGGTGGTATCCCTAGCGTTAAAATTTTACTAGATAGTTTACCAGACCCGAGTATATTAAAAGCCCCTATTAAAAAGCTAATACCTATTGCTGATAAAGCCGCTGAAGAGCTCGCTAGTTATAGCCGTTACTTAGGTAAAGCAGGCACTAGTAGAGATGACTTAGCTGCACTGATGTTACTTCCACGCGCTATTACTAATAGCCAACCATCACCATTAATTGAAAAGTTTAAAAAGTGGGCTAAGGCTATCATTTTAGAAAATGATGGGGTAACAAATGTATCTGAATTTTGGTTGCAAACAGACTTACCAGCACCAAAAGCGATAAATAAAAAGGAAAGTGAACTCATTTATAACCTAGCGAGCTTTGCTGATATAGGTATTGCACCTGACTTACGTTACCACCATGCAAAACCTAAATTAGATGGCAAACTTGTCTTATTTACTCCAGGGCATGGGGAAGAGTTTGTCCCTAGTCATGTATTTAACCAAGTGGGTGTCGCACTTCGCTTAGGTGCGATGGTTGCAAACATAGATGGGGTTGTAGATGAGTCAGAAAGTTCTGAGCTAGAAAAGCTAATTGCTCATGATGAGAAATTAACGGATACAGAAAAGCGATCTTTAAAGGCTTATCTTACATGGCGATTAGTTACCCCATCGGATAATGCGGGTTTAAAAAATAGACTTAATAATTTAGGTGAAACAGAAATAGAATTTGTGAAGCGGTTTATTCTGTCTATTGCGCTCGCTGATGGCAACGTCGATAACAAAGAAGTAAAACAAATCGAGAAGCTCTACACGAATTTAGGGTTGAATAAAGAGTCTGTCACGAGTGATATTCATCAGCTTACTACAAGTAGTCATCAGCTTGCGCCAAAAAGTCAAAATTCATCAGAATTTAGCTTAGATGAAACAATCTTAGCCCTTCATGAAAGCCAAACAACAGAAGCTAAAAATATGCTGGAAAAGATCTTTACCTCAGATGAAGATGAAAGCGATTATATTGAAGTCTCAGAGCTGACAAACGAAGTTGAAGGATTAGATCAGGCTCATAGCCAGTTGTTTGAAAAGCTATGTGCTAAAGCGCAATGGGGTCGCGAAGAGGTAGCTCAAATGTGTAGTGAGCTAAAATTAATGGTCGATGGTGCTATAGAAACCATTAATGACTGGTCATTTGATTTAGTGGATGCACCAGTAATTGATGATGACGGTGATATATACATTGATGAAGAGATAGTCGAAGAGATAAGGGAGTTATAACAATGGCAGCAAAAAAAATTAGATCAAAAGAGCGCGATGCAATTATACAGTCTCTTAAATCGGGTGTTACCCCAAAAGTCGGCATACAGCATATACAAGTAGGTCGTGGTAATGAGCTTAAAGCGCTCATTAAAGATATCGACAGAGTGACAGAGGGCGGCTCTGCTTTTCGGTTAATTATTGGCGAATACGGCTCAGGTAAAACATTCTTTTTAAGTGTAGTAAGAGCGATAGCATTAGAGCGCAAGTTAGTTACTGTTAATGCAGATCTATCTCCTGACCGTCGTATTCATGCATCATCTGGACAAGCCAGAAACTTGTATTCTGAGTTAATGAGAAACATGTCTACTCGTAATAAGCCTGATGGTAATGCATTGACCAGTGTGGTTGAAAAGTTTATTACCGAGGCACGAAAAGAAGCAGATAATACAAGCAAAGAAATAACCACAGTGATCCACGAAAGGCTCGCGTCTCTCTCTGAGCTTGTAGGTGGTTACGACTTTGCAAAAGTTATAGAAGCATACTGGACTGGCCATGAAACAGATAACGAGCAACTTAAGAACAACGCTGTAAAATGGTTAAGAGCAGAATATGCAACAAAAACAGATGCTCGCAAAGATCTTGGTATAAGAAGTATTATCTCAGATGCGTCGTTTTATGACTCTCTAAAGCTTATGAGTTTATTTGTAAGGCAAGCTGGCTATGAAGGGTTATTAGTTAACCTCGATGAAATGGTAAATTTATACAAACTCAATAGCACCCAAGCACGATTATCAAATTACGAGCAAATTCTAAGAATACTCAACGACTGCTTACAAGGATCGGCTGAGTACTTAGGGTTTTTACTCGGTGGTACACCCGAGTTTTTACTTGATCCAAGAAAAGGGTTATATAGCTATGAGGCGCTGCAATCTCGTTTAGCTGGCAATACGTTTGCAAAGCAAGCTGGTGTTATTGATTACTCATCTCCAGCATTGCATTTGGCAAGTTTAACGCCAGAAGAGTTATTTATACTACTTAAAAACCTGAGACATGTTTTCGCATCAGGTGATGAATCGCTATATTTAGTTCCTGACGAGTCCCTTAAAGCATTTTTAGTCCATTGCAGTAAAACAATTGGAGACGCTTACTTTAGAACGCCAAGAAATACGATCAAAGCGTTTTTAGATATGCTTGCCGTGATTGATCAAAATCCAAACATTTCGTGGGACAGTTTAATAAAAAATGTTGATATTGCAGAGGAAAAACCTTCCGATGTAGAGCTAGACATTGAACCTGAAGACGATGAGTTAGCTGACTTCAAATTATGATTGACGCACACGAAAAGCTCGATTTGCGCATTCAGCAGTGGATTTTTAAACAAGGTTGGGATCGGCTCAGAGAGATACAATGTTTAGCAATTGACCCTATTCTTTCAGGCAATACTGATGTGCTTATTAGTGCCTCTACTGCCGCAGGTAAAACCGAAGCATTTTTTTTACCTGCAATAAGTAGCATCGCAGATCAAGTAAGCGGTGTAGGCATTTTATATATCAGCCCGCTAAAGGCGTTAATAAACGATCAAGATCGAAGGCTAGAAAGCTTGTCAGACTTGTTAGACATACAAGTTACACCTTGGCATGGTGATAGCCCTCAAGGTCGAAAAAATAAGCTGAAACGAAATCCATCTGGCATCATGTTAATAACGCCAGAGTCCCTAGAGTCATTATTAATAAGAGACAGTGGCTGGGTAAAATCTGCTTTTCAGAATTTAAAGCATATAGTTATAGATGAATTTCACGCATTTATTGGTACTGAGCGTGGCCATCACTTATTGAGCTTACTGCACCGCTTAGAGCATTTGCTTGGCCGTCTAAACGCACCAATACCCAGAACCGCTTTAAGTGCCACTTTAGGTGACTTAGAAAGTGTCCCGGCATCTTTAAGACCCAATAAATCACTGACTTGTAAAATAATAAAGCAAACGCAGTCTTCATCAACGTTAAAAATGCAAGTGAAGGGATACATTGAAAGCGCTGTAGTAACAGATGAGGCGGTTACTGCGGAGCAAAGCGTATGTAACGATTTATATGGCCTTTGCCGAGGTGGAAACCACTTAGTGTTTGCAAACAGCAGAAGTCGCACCGAAAGCATTGCGACCACTCTTGCTGAGATGTGTGAGAGTAACACTGTGCCTAACGAGTTTTTTCCACATCATGGCTCGTTAGCCAAAGAAATGCGAGAAACACTTGAAGCTCGGCTTCAGCAAGATCAAATGCCCACTACAGCAGTGTGTACTATGACTTTGGAGTTAGGCATTGATATAGGCAAGGTTAACTCTGTCGTGCAAGTTACTGCGCCGCATTCTATTGCAAGTTTACGGCAGCGCATGGGTCGTTCAGGTAGGCGTGGTGGCGCTAGTATTTTGCGAATGCTGATAACTGAGGCTGACCTTACAGAAAAATCGAGTATTGTAGATAAACTGCGGCTTGAATTGGTTCAATCGCTAGCGATGATACGGTTATTGGTTGCAAGTAAGTGGTACGAACCAGCAGACACTTCGCTCTATCACTTTTCAACATTACTTCATCAAGTTTTAGCTCTCATCGCGCAATGGGGGGGTATAAGAGCAGATCAAATCTACGTATTACTTTGTAAAGACGGTCCATTCCAACAAGTTACTGTTACACATTTTAAAGATTTGCTATCTCACATGGGTAAGGTAGATCTTATTACCCAGTTAGGAAGTGGTGAACTGGTTTTAGGTTTTATGGGTGAAAAAATAACAAATCATTATACGTTTTATGCCGTTTTTAAAACCCCTGAAGAATTTAGAATTATAACGGGTAGTAAAACACTAGGGACATTACCCGTAGATAGCCTTATTTTAGAGGGCCAACATATTGTATTTGCGGGTAAACGTTGGGTGGTTGAGCTAGTCGATACAGACAAAAAAGTGATTTCAGTACAGCATGCAAAAGGAGGGAAACCACCTAAATTTGGTGGTTCAGGGATGGCTGTTCATGATGTAGTGAGACAAGAAATGCTTAAAATTCTGGAAGAAGGTGACTACAGAGTTCAAGTTGGTGAACAAAGAATTGAATTTTGTGATGCAGTTGCTCAAGCACTTTTCAAAGAAGGTGCTGACTTTTTTAAAACTGCAAAACTTGAAAGTACGCATTTCTTACAGTATGGCAATACAGCCGTTGTTTTGCCCTGGGCCGGCGATAAGGTTGTAAATACACTCGTTGCAGTACTAATACACAAAGGGTTTGGAGCAGGTGCATTTGCAGGAATTATAGAAGTTGAGAATACCTTAATTGATGATGTCATCGGGGCTCTTAAAAGCTTTCGGGATGATCAAACCATATCAGCAATTGATTTAGCTGATGCTATTGCAGAAAAAGCCATAGATAAGTTTGATGAATATTTACCTCAAGAAATTCTTGCAAAAGGGTATGCCGCTAGAGCATTTGATGTAGAGAAGGCCCGAGTATTAGTCAAAGAATTGCTCATGGCAAGATTTAAACAAGCCAAAGAGGTTAAATTATGACTTCATACATTATATTCATCAAGGATCATCAATGTCCGCAAATTGCACTTTGCTGAAGCCTGCTGTAAGCGAGAATCAGCCATTGAGTGAATAATTAATGACTAATTCCCCTCTTTTTTATATGTTCAAATTACCCGTCTTAAGCATAATATATATAGCTAGCAATAACTTATGCTTTTTGCTATTAATATAAGCTCATAAAATAAGGGTGTTTTCGCGCTAAAATAGAGAAATAGTCCTCTGATAAAGCTGTTATGTTTTTAATTTAATAAGGAGTGTTAATGTCAAATATAAATTTTTTTAAAAGCCTTCCGCTAATCGCTGCAATTCCTACTGCAATGATATTGGGTGTATCCTCACTTTTTTTCGGAACAAAGCTAATACCTATATTTTTTCAAGTTACAGATTTAATTCAAAAAGGTGAACCTATAGGTTCAAAAGGTGCGGCTGTAATTGGTATGCTCGCACTTATGGGGTGTTTTACTTACGCCTTAGCATTAGGTTTTCAATTATCCCAAAAAAGAGTGATAGAACTTGTATATGACAAAACATAACAAGTGACTATGAAGCCACTGTCCGCAATTGGCACAGAGCTGTCCTTCGTCTCTAACGAGTTTATGTCCAAAAACAAGCTTGAACGACCGCCCTATTCTCGCTCATTTGCCCCTCTCAACCTTATCTTAAATAAAAAACGCTACCAAAATGGCTGCGCTTTTATATTAAATTTAATACTATAAGTTGATTTTCACACTGGATTATCAAGCTGGACGGAACTGACCTTCACTCCATAGGTATAAGCGTTGTGCTGAGCCTTTTTTAACATTGAGTAAAACAGCGACGGCATTGCCTTGCTCATTATTGACTACTTCCAGTTGCAACCGTGTTTTAGTTGAGCTCAAAAATATTTTATCTACACGCCAATTTTTTTTATCGTCACTTTTTGCTGTGGCGAAAATAGACTGGCCTTTGGTATCTTTATAAGTCACAGCCGCTGTATATTGGCCCAGCTCTTTACTTAAAACTTTAAGCTTTAAAATATTGGTGATCGTGATGTTTTTATTATCGGTCAAGGTTCTGTTAGCTGCACCAGGCATAGGTTGACTGTGTTTCCATTGGCCGTTTTCAAACGACGTGACGCGCCACTCTCTGTAACTTTTAGTGCGCGCTTGATACGCAACCGCAGGGGCATTATTTTCTAACACCACAGGAACGGTACTAAAAGGTGTTTCTTCTCGTTGTGTGGAGTCAAAAGCCAGTGTTTTTTCGTTTGCTTTCGCTAACGTTATAGGTAACGCTAACTTTTCATTTTGTGCGTTATAAAACGTATCTGTAGTGGTATCTAGCTTCATGTAATATGAGTTAATACGCCCGTAATTAGTTTTGTTGTGCTCCTCAAGAAAGTTGCATTCATGCCACAATGAACTAATAGCGATTTCAGTATCAGACACTTTCTTTGGGGTAATATAAAACGTATCGACGTTTATTGGATTGTGCTCTTGCGGTGTGGGTGCTGTAATGATGACCGGTTTATCAAACGTTTGTGCACCACTTGGCATTTTGTAATATACCCAAGGTGATTTATGCGTTCCTGTGCGGGTAAATAGGTAAATGTCGCCGTTGGCCATTTTTTCACTGGCGGTATACGATGCAAACGGAGTTATGTCGTTTACATAAACAAACTTGCTCATGTCATTTGGTTTCTCTGACATAACATGAAGCATTCTTCCACCGGCATGAGGGGTGTCGATTGAAAGCGGATTTAAGCCGTCTTCACGTTCTCCGCCGTGGCCACCATAAATAATATGAAAGTGACCTTTACTGTCTTGTTCTAGTATTGGCCGCCCGTGGCTATCAATTTTTCTATCACCTTTTGAAAGCGTGCTTTCTGCGGCTTTATAAGGCCCTTCCCATTGATGATTTTTAAGATCGTAACTGGCTATGTAAGGGTCGGTTAAATGCCCTTGATACGTAATAAATACTTTATCACCAATGACATCGTGCCAGCCGGTGTGTGGGTTTCCTTGAAGGTTGTCGGTAAAATAACCTTCAGGTAGTTTTGGTAACGATGCTGGTAGAGCCTTTTTAGGGCCTAGGTTTTCAGGTGGTAGGTTGTAAATTTGGTGAAACGATTTTCCTTTTGTGTATTTATCATAAATAGCTTGATAATCAGGGTAAGCACCATATAAGTATTGATCTATTCTCCAACGCCAATATTCACTGCTTTGCGGATCATTTGGGTCGACTTGATTTCGCAGAGTTGAAAATACGTTATCTGTTGCTGAATATTTTTTTATTAATGCAGCACGCTCATCCAAAAACGCGGTGTTTTGTTTGACTGGCGTATTTGTAGAGCAAGCATTATTTAACAATCCGGTGGCAATAACTAAATTTAAAACGACTGCTTTTTTAATGCGATTTGCGACTGAGGCTTTAAGGGGTATGAATAATGGCATAGTGTGTCTCGGTGTGATGTGTAAGTAAATATCCAGTGTAAGTGAGCATGGTTTATATTGTTGGTTTATAAACCACACTCAATTTAAATTGAGGGTGAACCCCTCCATTATTACATTTTCATGTAGGCTGAATTTTTATAAAAGGTTGTAAGCGTCTGTTTTTTAAATTGTAGATTAGTACCCTTGCCTATATACATATCTACCAATTTGTTTTGCTCATCGGCAGTTATAACGGCAAATTGACCTTCAAAGTAAATACCTAACTCTTTGTCTTCGTATTTATCATTACTATTTTCTTGCACAATGATGTATTGCGTTAGTGACTTTCCATCGACCGTGGCGCTGACTTTTACACCTTTAAATAGATCTTTTTCGTAAAGCCTTTCTATAGCAGTTAACGCATAGTCTTCACCTTCGGTTACTGATTCGTAAGCCACTGTAAATGGGTTACTCCACGTTTCGCCTTGGTGGCGCATTAAAAAAGTGGGCAATGGCTTTTTGTTGTATGGCGCAGACGCGCCATAAGCTTTTGGCGCGTTTACAGTTGTAAGCTCAATATCAAGCCCTGCAGGAATTAATGCACGCATGGCTATTGATTTATCGCCCAATTTAGATGCCGTAAACGTTGCCTCGAATTGCTGTGATGAAACTGACGCCGTTTTAACATCTTCAAAATAGTGCCAGCCTGGGTGCTGATAATATTTATGTTTAACCCACGGGGTTTTGGCTGCCGCTTGGTAGCGCTGCGCATCTGCTTTTAATTTTACTTTTTTTGAGTTTGTCGTTATATCAACTTTGTCACCTATGTTGTGGTAAACATAATCGTGAAACTCTTGCTCATAATCACTTTTAGCTCTAAAGATATCTAGGTAGTAGCCTTTAGTATCAGAAAGTTTGATCAATGCTAATGTACGCTGATGATTAGCTGGGGTAACTTTATTAAATTCATCATAAAAAGATGAAATATTAAACGAGTATTTATCTGAGACACCAGTTTCACCGGCTGCAGGCTCCATAGCGATAGACTGCACGCGATTAATACCTAAGTTTATCCAATCACCGCTAGAGGCAGATGCTCCATTACTTATCACTGAGTTATGTGCGGCAAATAAACGATAATAATTTTCATGAATCGGTGTTCTGTAAGTGCCTTTACCTCCGTCAATGCCAAGAACATGGCCTTGACCATATAGTTCCATGTCCATACCTGAGGCATGACCATGAATATAAGAGCCCCCCGCCACAAATGCCATTAAACTGTTTTTAACTGGATTTTGTTTACTTACATTACGTTGAATATTCATTCCTGCATATTCTAAACGCTTAGTTCTGGGGCGAGGTGGTGCTACATCTACTTTTTGAGTACTTTGAATTTCTTTTACTGACCATAACAGTTGTAATGGCGTAAAGTACGGGCTAGGTTCGTCAGAGCGGTCGTGTAAGTGGCCACGCTGATAAGCTCCTGCGCTTATACTCGATGCTAAATAGTTACTAAAGTCATCAATCTGTTTTTCATTATTATTTAATTTTGCCAATAACAATGACATTTCAAATGCTGAATACTCTGGTTTATAGGTACGGTGACCATCGCCAATATACGGGTATTCGTTATTTGGGTATTGCAGATCATAATATGAGGTAAATGCTGCAGGGATATTGGTGTATTTTTGTCCCAGTTTAAGCGTTGGGTCGTAGCGGTCGAGCAACGTCATTAGGTAAACCGAAAAAGCGGCTACATGCTTAGAGTACTGGAAAGACTCTGGCCAAATATCGCCTTCGTTTTCAAACTTTTTCGCTACCGTTTTTAGTGAAGCCTGATGCTTAGTATCTAAGTCTGTATAATACGGTAAATACTTAGCGATTTCCTCTGGGTCATTTAGTGCTAAAATATTGTGTACAAGGCTTGATGACTCTAATACGGGCCAGTTTGAGTCTAGTAAACCTTTATTAAGCGCTAACCAAATATAGGTTTTAAAAACCTGTTGCGCCTGGTCAAAATCAAACGCGACTAAGCTGTTTGATTGTAAGTCGTAAACCTTTCCGCCAGACTTTAAATATGGATAAACCAAATCATAGATAATCGGTAATTGAGCACCAATCACGCGAGCTTCATACAGGTGATCGCCTGGAAACATCCAGCTTGAATTCATGGCGCCTTCTTTATGCACCTTCATTTGTATTAATGCATTTGAATAGGTGTTAAGTATATCTGCACCACAAGCAGCGTATTTATCTTCTTGCGTTAAGAAGTACATTACACCGCAATCAACGCCGTCCTGCAGTGCTTTAACAACGCTTATTAACTGCTCTTTGCTTCCGCCACCTTTTACACGGAAATGCGGTAGTGTAGGTGCTTGTGACTTATCTTTATTCCAAATTAGTGGGAGCTCTGCAAGCGGTTTTAACCGTTGTTCTTTATTAATTGCAGCGATTGGTTTAACACGCTGTTGAAGCTCTTCAAATAATGATTTTGCCCAAGGCTCTGTTTGTATTTTATTTAAAATTTCTGGACGTTCAGATTTTTTAACCCAAATCGAAGGGCGCTCTACCTCTGTTGCTGAAGCTTTAAATGCGATGAGTGTTATTATAAAACCAAAACAAGTAGCGACTACGCTGGAGCGCAAGAATTTGTGTAGTGGTATTTCCCGTTTGATTTTACTGGTGATTACAGACATTGTCGGGTGTTCCTAAGTTATTGTGTGTTGATTGTTGCAAGCGGTATCCATAGTTAAATTGTGTTTTTACAGCGATTAAGCGCTTCTAAATAATAATAATCGCCATAATTAAGCGCCGCATTTAGCTCTTTACCCGCAGGATAATTGCCCGTTGCTTGTTTAAGTAAAAAGTGGCCATTTTCGCCTTTTTCAGCGAGGTATTCTGGTGAACTTAAGCTTCTTAGCATCGTCATAGCAGCTTTGCGATAACGTGCAGCCTCTTCTTTTTCAACATAATCCGCGAGCTCTAATAACCCGCTTGCAAGTAAAGATGCAGCTGATGAATCTTTATAATCTTCAATCTCTGGATCATCTGGCGCGTTATAATCAAAATATGGAATTAGATCTTCAGGCATGTTTTTATGAGTTAGGATATAATTCACAATATTACGAGCATGGTTTAAAAACTTTTCATCTTTTGTGTATCGATAAACCATTGTATAGCCATAAGCCCCCCATGCTTGGCCTCGTGCCCAAGATGAGTCATCAGTAATGCCTTGAAAGGTTTGTTTTGATAGTGGTAGCCCAGTATCTCGGCTGTAATTAACTAGGTGGTATGAGCTAAAATCATCCCTAAAGTGATGCTTCATCGTAACAGTGGCGTGACTTACAGCAGCGTCATAATAGGTTTTATCTCCGGTGGCAAGGGAAGCATTGAATAACAACTCAAGATTCATCATGTTATCGATAATGACTGGAAACTCCCATACACCCCAACTCCATGAGAATGTGGCACCTATTTTTGGATTGTAACGCTCCATTAATGTTTGAGCCGTGCTAACTAAAATAGGGGTATAGCTTTCATTACCTGTTAGTCTTACACCATTACCAAAGCTGTTATTTATAATAAAACCCACATCATGAGTTTTACGATTAAAACGCATGTCTTCTAATGCATTTGTCCACTCTACGGCGGTGTTTAGCCAGCTTTGATCTTGATTATGCTCATACATATACCAAAAGCTGCCCGCGACAAAGCCACTCGTCCACCCCATTGGTGTAATAAAATTGACCTTACCGTTACTAAAAGAAGTCGGTATTTTATTAGGATTTTTATAAGCTTTTCTAAAATCGTCCAGTTGTAATTGGGCTTTATCAAGTGTGGCACTACAGAACTGCGCACTGTCATTTAAAAGAGTGTCTTGTTTACTATTTTTTTCTACGGCATCACATGCTGGTAAGGCAAGTAAAACCGCAACAGCCAAAGCACTTTTAGTTATTATTTTCTTCATTATTACCTCTTTTAAAAGTCAGCCATAACTTCACATTGAGTACATATACCCTAAATCGGCATAGTGGCACCTATTACATTTAGACAGAATACAATATCAATTTGACTGATATTGACTCATTTTGACTGATAAAGTCAAATAATAAATCATTTGGCTACATTTCACTTACATGAATAAGAAAAGGTAGGTTTGATTACGAGGAATTAGTGAGGTGTTAAGAGGTTTGTACTTAAAAACACCTAGCGCCATCTACAATGGCGCTAGGTTGTACTTATTAATTAAAATTACCTTTAATTTCATAGTTACCAGGTGGTAACAAGTCAGGACTTTGTACACTAATGGAATTGTCACGAATAATACTGATGTTTTTTATATTCGGAAGTACCAATGACGCCTCAGTGTTTTTTGGCACAGTTAAAGACATACTAAGTTGCTGTTCTTTTACCGACCAGCTAACAGCAATTTCACCTTGAGGTGTTGGGTGACTACCACTAACCTCTGACAGTTTAGTAGTAAATTGGGGTTCAACTTTAAAATGTTTGAAACCCGGTTGTGTTTGCTCAATCCCTAACATACCTCGATAGAACCAACTGGCAATAGCGCCATAAGCATAGTGGTTTAGAGAGTTCATCTTCTCACCGTTAAATCCCGTCTGTAATGAGTAAGAATCCCAGCGCTCCCACGTAGTAGTTGCACCATGTTTAATAGAGTAAAACCATGATGGGTAGCTTTCTTTAAATAAAATGTCATACATCACTTCACTGTGGCCAAACTTTTGTAAAACAGGTGCCAACATTGGAGTCCCTAAGAAGCCGGTACGTAAGTGATGATCACTTTGCTCTAACAATTTAAGTAACTTAGCTACTGCTACTTTTTCATCATTAGCCTCAAACATATTAAATGCAAGCGGCATTAAGTACGTTGTTTGTGTAGTAACAGGATTAGTGACAATTTGTTTTGGTTGTCTTAAGCGCTTCCCACTCTCTCGTTGGATTACTTTGATGACCTCAGGTTTAAGATCTAAGTTTTCATCAAAGTAATGAGTTCTGAATTTCTCTTTTAAGTTTTTAAATAGTGTTTCGTATTGCTGTGCATCACTTTCATATCCCAGCAAACGAGCTGTTCTAGCGGTTATATCTGCCGAACGAGCAAAATATGCAGAACTAATTATATCTGGATGAGTATCCCCTTTTGCTCTGCCGCCTTTAGAGTATGGCTGCAACCAATCACCATAAGTACCTAAGTAGGAACTGTACTCATAACTATGGAACTCGTGGTAGCTCAACCAACGCTTCATCATATTATAGTTGTCAGCGAGTATTTTTTTATCACCAGTGAACTGATAGAGATCCCAAGGTAATATTGTGGCTACGTCACCCCAAGCTGCAGCGGTACCATCAGTTAAAAAAGCTCTAAAAGGTACAAATTTAGGCACCATACCATCAATACTTTGCTCTTCACGAACACTCTCTAACCAAGCAGCCCAAAAACTATAAACATCTGCCTTATACATCGAAGTCATGGCGAATACTTGGGCATCGCCTGTCCAACCAAGTCGCTCATCCCGTTGTGGGCAATCGGTTGGTATATCTAAGAAGTTACCTCTTAGCCCCCATTCAACATTTTCTGATAGTTTATTTAATTTACCATGCGAACTTTCAAAATTATCAAACACTCCAAAATCAGAATGTAGTACTTGACCCTTTATCCACTCTAGTTTTGGGGTTTGGCTTTCGTCATAGCCAGTCAGCTCAACATAACGATAACCGTGAAAAGTAAAGGTAGGTTGGTATTCAATAACGCCATCTTCTTTGGGAGTGTAATAATCCGTATTTTTAGCTGAACGTAAGTTTTTGACATGGAAAAAATCTTTTTCTAATGCTTCAGCAAAGCGAAGCTTTATTTTTTCCCCAGCGATACCTGGCACTGTAATTTTAGGCACTCCCACCATATTCTGTCCCATGTCAAAGATAGCAACTCCCTCTTTAACGCTAACAATATCGATTGCCGGAATACTTTTAGTAACTCGAACAGGCTGATGACGTTTCGGTTTTAGTTTTACTTGATTATCGATTGGCTCAACCACGACTGGTTGCCATGTAGCAGCATTGTATTGAGCAGTATTCCAACCAGGTATTTCATAACGTGCATCATACGTTTCACCATCATAATTACTTGCTTCACGTATAGGGCCATTTATTGTACTTTGCCAACTATCATTACTCGTTATTACTTTTACAGACCCATCACTATAAGTAACTTCTAATTGAGCAAGTAACCGCATCGGTAAAACGTATTCTTTTTTAGTAGGATGAAAAATTCGCCCCGTGTGCCAGCCTTCAGCAACGACAGCACTCAATGCGTTAGCGCCTTGCTTGATTTGTGTAGTCACATCGTAGTGAGTGTTTCTATTCGTTTGTGATATGGGGTCCAGCCAGGAGTCATTACATCTTGACTCACTTGTTCGCCATTTATAAATGGTTTAAAGACACCCTTAGATGTTATATAAAGTCTTGCTTTAGTAACTTTTTTATTAACTTCAAAGGTTGTTCGTAAGTACTGTGGCCGATAATACAGGTTGTCTGGTGCATTGAAGCGGCCTTCTTTTACCTCACTTTGGTTACGCTCCCCAGTTTCTGGGTGGCCTATCCACTTAGCTTGCCAGTCATCATTATTCAAAAGGCCTAATTCAAGGTGGTTGACCTCACTCCATTTTGAAGCTCGGTCATTTTCATCCCACATTTTTACCCGCCAATAAATCTTTTGACGAGACAATAACTTTTTACCTTGATAATCAATCCAAGCGTTATTGTCTGAGATGACCTTTTTACTGTCCCAAATAACTTGATTATCAAGAAAGTTGGCTGATGTCGCTACCTGTATTTGATAAGCAGATTGAAACAGAGCTTTGTTTTGTTCAGGTATTTTCCAACTAAAACGTGGTTGTTGTTCATAATAACCAAGCGGATTTATAAAACCTTCGCCCACTTTTAATTGTATAGGAGCTGCTATTTGCGCTACTACCTTACTAGATGCTGGCTCAGTAGTTTGCTGATTTTGTTCTGCACAACCCGCTAAAAATAAAAAAACAGAAAATAGAGTTAAATGAACTTTAATTGCGTTGTTTACAAAACAATTTAATGCTCTTATCAATTTACTCATCGTGGATATCCCCTAATATACGTAGTGCAAGCATTACTCTATAAATGCTTATTGCATTGTTACACCAGTAGCAAAAAGCATAATGTCATCCGTTACTTCGCTTCGCCCAATATAAATTCCCCAGCGAAAGCCAATCTCTTCTGTACGTTCCCACTGGCCAAAACCAACTTTTTTATTATCAATGTATACTTCGTAATCCATGCCATTGTCTCTAACACGAACATCAAAGCCTTTACCGTTCATATTCTTAGCTACTATATATTTTTTATTACCTATCTCAGGTTGCTGTTTACGTGGTACATACCAAATATTGCCGTGCTCATCGAGACGGATCATGACTGACCAATGGTCGACATTATTGCCTTTGGCCTGAAAAATTGAGCACATATGCGGTAATGCGCATCCAGCCGATTTGATAATAGTGAAACGCCCTGCCCACTCTCGCCAAACGCCTTGGGCAGGTGCCCATTTATCTTTCGTACTAAAGCTTTCAATACGTGCTGCATTTTCTCGTTTATTACGCAGGTTTTCTTCGCCCTTAAATAACCGAAACACTTGGGTGTTACCATCTTCTTGATACCAACGTGTCCATCGGTCAAATTGCTCACGACGAATTGAGGCATGACCAATAGTATGAATGGCTAAATTATCTTGAATTATTGGATTGTTCGCATAAGGGCCAACTTCTACCAAAGCATTATTAACATCAACTTTTGATCCCTTGTAACCTTTAGTGGTATTTGTGTGATGTGGCCTTAACGCGTCACTGTCTTTGACTCTTTGCCAACTAGGGTCATCGTCTATTTGTGTATATAACGGGGATGCTGTGGCTTCTAATTGCTCACTTTGTTTTTGTGCATTACAAGCACTAAGTGTTAAAGCGGCCGCGAGCGAAATTAATACTGTACGAATAACCATTATTTATTACCTTTATAGTCTGTGTGTTAAATTAGTATTCAGGACTCAAACGGCTGGTAACTAATAAATACATCACAGAGGGTTAAATCTAACGAGTTTAGATATTTGCCTAGCGGCACCAGTGTTGTGAAAATACATTCACAACACTGGTGCCGAAGCCTATTTAGTGTGTGAGTAGTAACTAACGTTTAAACTCAAAGTTATATTTACCCGCCTCAAAAAGCGCCTTCGGCTTATTAGGGAGAGTTACGTAAGCACTGCTGTTATCAGGAATCTCAAAGCTCCATTTGATCAGGCCATCTTTTTGGACCCATTTACTTTTGATTTTTCCATAACCAGTTTGATAGCTAACATCAACCCACTCTAGGTCTTTAGGAAATACTGGGCGAAGTTCAAATACTTGATAACCGGGTTCGTCATCTAAAGGCCGGATCCCTCCAAGCCCCTCAAAAAACCAGCCATCATATCCACTATGAAATGGATGATTTAGTGAACGCCCAGGCGCATTACGACGTTGTGGATCTAAATCTGGGTCTAACACCCCTTTTCGCTCCCATAAAGTGGTCGCATTTAGCTTTTCAAACTGATATGAATAACCAGGGTAACCATCTGCAGTAAAAATATTATAGGCCGTATCACCATAGCCATAATCACTTAAAGCTAGGTACAAATAGGTTTGACCTAGTGCACCTACAGAGCCATGACCATTCCAGTCTTCGACAACATCTTTATTCAGTGCATCGGCTATTGATTGACGTAAGTGCACTGGCGCAATACCAAAGCGCAAAGCCATAGCATCTGCTGTTTGGCTACCATAGTGTTTAGTTTCAGGGTTATAGAACTCTTTGTTAAATTGCGCGCTTATTGATTTAAATAAACTGGTGTAGTGTTTTGCTTTTTCAGGCTCATTCACTAGCTCTGCAATTTTACTCATTAGGTCTGAACCGTGAGCAAGTAATGCTGAACTTGTTATAGTTGGTGACGTGTGTTGAGGATTACAGCGCTTTCTGCCCATTCCAGGCTCTAATACGGGGTCGCACCAATCGCCATAACCTATACGCAATAAACCTTTTTCTATTTTACTTTCAGCTAGCTCCATGTACTCAACTAAGCTAGTAAACTGCCCTTCTAAGACTTGTAAATCACCATGATGACGATAATGCTCCCATGCAATGATGATTTCAGCCACAGCCCAGTCAAACTTGTCGCCATGCGTACGCTTACCTGGAACGACGGCAGGCGCTTCAAACGTTGCAGTTTTAAAGTCACCTAAGTATTTTTGCCAAAAATTGTCCATATTAAAGTTATAGTTACCGGTGATCAGTGCAGCATGGGCATCACCAGTCCACCCAGCACGCTCACGAATAGGACAATCCATAGGAACGGCCATTAAGTTACTTTCGTAGCTCCATAACGCCATATCATGAATACGGTTAAGAAGCTCATTCGAGCTGTCAAAAGTGCCTGCTATTTCTACATCACTTCTGACTAAGTGAGCAGTAATTGCGTCAATACTCGGCGCTTGATCAAGGCCTGTTATTTCTAAATACCTAAAGCCATGCCAAGTAAATTCAGGGGTCCATGTTGATTCATTGTTATCAGCAGCGATATAACCATCTGCCTGTTTTAATAAAGGTGCTCCGCCACCTGTTTTTTGGCTTATGTTGCCATCAATGTCTGCCCATTCAGCATACCTAAAATACACTGCCTGCCCTTTACGTAACCCTAACTTATCTAGGTCAAATGTTGGCACGCCCGTAAAGTTCTGCCCGAAATCGAGTACCCATACGTTTGGTTTAGGCTGAAATATTTTTTCCACTGTCATTTTTTTAATAGGACGTATAGGCGGTAAAAGTTGCGGTTCAAGCTTTTCGGTAGGCCATTGTTTAAGTACGTGTACTGGCTTCCAGCCTGAGAGGTTTTCAGTATTTACATTCCAATCCTTAACGGCTTTATTCGCATCATATAACTCCCCTGAAAAAATCCCTTCTTTTATTACTGCTGAAGGATGACTTACCCAGTTTTCATTTGATGTTACTAACTGTGTGGAGCCATCATTGTAGGTTAGCTCTAGCTGGGCAATAAATTTAGGTTGGCCATATGACAGTGTTTTTGAGGGGCGACTTTTTGAAGCATCAGGATTTTTCCAGCGGCTAAAAGCAATGCTTTCATCATACCAGCCACTGCCTAAGTGAACGGCAATCGTGTTATTACCCGGTAATAGGAAATTAGATACTTCATCGGTATTGTATAGAATACGCTTATCAAAATCTGTTTGCCCTGGGTCCATAATACGATCCGAAACTCTCTGACCATTAAGGTAAACCTCATAATAGCCAGCGGCGGTGCTGTGAAGCTTTGCTCTAACTACTTTTTTACTGCCTTGGGCTTTAAAAGTATGACGAAATAAACTCGCTGTTGGCTGTGCCTTAACTTGCTCAATAACCAACTCTTGCGTTTTCTTTTTGTGCTTGTTTAAGGTTGATGAATCTTCTGGTTGTAGGCCTGTGGCGTAAAGTGCCCATTGGTTAACATGCTCAGTAACAGGAGTGATAGCTTGTTGTTGTACTTGCAGCCACTTAGCTTGCCAATCACTTTCATTAAGCAGCCCCGCTTCCCACGTGCTGGGGTTACTCCAAGGACTCGCGCTTTCTATGCCAGATTGCCACACTCTTACGCGCCAATGAGCTGTTTCGTTAGCCTTTAATTTAACGCCTTTATAGGTAATATTTAGCGATTGTTTAGCTTGAACTTTCCCACTATCCCAAAGTAAAGAGCTTGAATCAAACAGGCTGTTTCGGCTTACCTGAACTTGATAGTGGGATTGGCTTTTAACATTTGCATGCCATGATAACTTCGGCTGGCTATTATGCACATTTAGCGGCTGATCTTTTCCTTCAACTAATAAATGACTTGGTTGAGGAGTGAGGCTTTCTTGGTTGTGCTGGCTATTACATGCTGATAATAGTATTACAAAACAAACTGCTATCAATTTTTTCATTGCTGAGTACTCCTAATAGAGTTCTCTTCACCTTAACTGGGACTTGCGGATAAAAAAATTCCTATTAATAAAAAGTATTAATAGGAATAAAAACTTAATCCTCAATGGAGGTAAAGAGAAAGGAAATAAATTTTACAAAAAGACTTAGTCTTCCCATTTCACCATTTCAGATGCGGCTAAAAGTACTGCACCAACCCCATATAATTGTGAGTCAGTCTTTTTAACCGGATCAGGAGACTTACCAACATGTTGTACCCAATTTACACGGCCACTTGGCTCTACAGCCTCTTCAATAGCATGCCACCCTTTTTTCACTATTTCTTTTGACTTTTCATCAGTCAAAATACCGTTATTAACACCCCACGCCAATCCAAAGGTGATAAACCCTGTTGCACTAACCTCTGGCGTTTTAACAATATCTGGGTCCATAAGCGATGCTGGCCAGTAGCCATTTTCACGCTGTAACTTCATTAAACCTGCAGCATTCTTTTTATATAACTCAATATAGCGTTCTCTTGACGGATGACCTTCAGGTAAATCATCAATAATTAATGGGATAGCAGCAAAGACCCAGCCATTACCACGGCCCCAAAATACTGGGTTACCGTTTTCGTTTTTCATATCAAAGTAACGGCTATCTCGGAAAAACAAACCATATTTATCTGAGAACAAATAATCTGCACTTGCCCAAAATTCCTTATCGGCATATTCAAAATATTTTGGATCGCCTGTCACATTGCTTAGTTTTAACCATGTTCTTGGTGCCATGTATAATGCATCAGCCCAACACCAGCGATCTTGACAGTTACCTTCAAAATGCGCGCCGTTTTGAGTTGTACTCGTCTCATCTAACATCTCTAAACCCACCTTTGGTGGGTTAGCTAAAATCTTGTCAAACAACTCTTGAGTTGGCTTGTAAGCCTCTTTGTTGCCTGTTTGCTCTGTTAGCCACAAGTAAGTTTGACCAATAGTGTGGTCATCTGCATGATAAGGGCGATCTAGTAGCAGCTCATAGTTTTGCTCTTTCGCCATCTCTTGAATAAAACGTAAATAGCCTTTGTTATCTGTTGTTTCAGCCCAACGAGTTAAACCAATATAAAACGACGCTTGAATCCAAAACTTAGGGTTTTCTGATTTTGCACGATGAGATTCTGGAATGTACGATAAATCGTCAAGATGTGATATCTGCCAATCAGCAGCACTATTAGCTATGTTGGTGACAGAATTAACCTCAAGGCCTTTATCAAATCCTTTAACTGACTGGGCATCAGCCTCTACTTTATTAACCATTTTGTCCGTCGTACTTGGTTCTGAACACCCTGAAAGTAAAATGCTCACCGCAAAAGGTATTAGTGCTAGCTTAAATTTTTTGTTCATCAAAAAAATCCTAATTATTGTGTGTTATTTCTGGAGGCCGTGTGGCTTTAAATTCGCTTGTATTTATACGGCTTAAGTGAGTGTGAGGCATAAAGCTATAATTTAACTACCAGCTACTCATACAAACCTTTTAAATAATATTTAATAAAAACTTTACCAATTTGAAATACAATAAATCAGCATGATAACAAATGCAACATTGTGATTAAAAAAGATTGAAATTGACTGACTGTAATTGGCGGAGATTTGAAAGTGGTAGGAATAACTATTTACGCTGTTAATTTTAATAGATAAGTGATGGTATACCCACCACTTACCCTGATTTACTTAATCTTTATATTTTTCGAACAAGTCAAAAAACTCTTTTGTAAGTGACTTTTCATGTAACGCAAGGTTATTATTTTCACCTGGATCCTTAGCGATATTGTAAAGCTCCACAGCTGATTCAACGCCATATCTAACCGCTTTAAAGTCGCCTTTACGAGCCGCTTGAAATGTATCACCTATGACACCAGAGTTTGGATCGCCAACTTGTTTAGCAAATTCCCAGTACAGCACCCTCTCAGCCTGTGGCTCTGGTGAATCTTGCAGTAATCCCTTTATAGAAACTCCATTGGTTTTAACTCGCGGGACTAAATTAAGGTCAACACCAGTAATGTCAGCTAAAGTTGGTAATACATCTGCGAATAGCCAAGGAGTATCATCTACACGTGGCTTTTTGATTTTATCAGGCCACTGTATAAGCATAGGAACATGAATCCCTCCATCATAGAGATCACGTTTTTGACCTTTATAAGGGCTAGCTGCTTTGAGGTATTTAGGATCTGCCCCACCTTCGTCATGCGGACCATTATCAGATGTGAATACAATAATAGTATTATCTAAAATACCTTTTTCATCCAAGACTTTAGTGATTTGACCAACATAATCATCCAGAGCACTTACCATGCCTGCTAAAGTTGCATTTGGTTTTTTTACTGGTTCAGGGTAATAAGCAGCGTATTTATCGCTTGGCGTGCCAGTTGACATACCTGAATAAGGTGTTTCATCAAAAGAATATTGCTTACTGTACTTCTCCGGCACAGCTAATTCAGCGTGTGGAGAAGAGAACGTTAACATAACAAAAAACGGGTTTTCTCGATCTTGTTGTATATAGTCGATTGCTTCATTGGCAAATAGCTCTTGTGCGTAAGCTCCTTTTTTACCGCCTTCGTTTTCAGTAATACGTATTTTTTTTCCATCACGCCACAATATTTGCGGGTACTGTCTATGGCCCTCCAAAATAGAATACATACCGTACCAAGTGTCAAAACCCATCGCTAATGGGTCCGTTACACCCATTTGAGAGCCAATCGAGTACTTTCCAAACAATGCAGTGTCATAGCCTGCGTACTTTAGAACATGAGCAACGGTTATATCACTTTCAACTAATTGTACTGTATTGGAGTTATTCGTCATGTAGCGACCATCGCGGCCTGTAAAAAGCGAAACTCGAGAAGGTGAACATACTGTATTGCCAGCATAAGCTTGATTAAATCTTATGCCTTTATTAGCAATGTCATCCAAGTTGGGCGTTTTAATTGGTGTGTTTCCATATGCACCTACCTGATTGAATCCAAGGTCATCAGTCAATATAAATATAACATTCGGCTTTTCTGATGCAATAACCGGTTTCGTTAAACTTAAGAGTAGAAAACCAAGAGCCCCGGCTAATTTGTGTGTGTTTTTTATCATTTTTCCCTCTACCTGCATTTGCAAAATAAGAATGTAAATAAAAGAAGATTTTTATGCTTTCTTATTACATTTAAATATGTGCTTAAGAGCTATTAATTAAGTTAGCTTAACTCATTCTAAGCACACCAACAGCTCTCTAATCGCGAATTATTTATCCCTCGCTTTACAACACCAGTTAGATAAAGCAAAACAATTGCATATATCAAAGCAGCAACTGCGCTAGCATAGCAAAAGATTAATATTGAGCGATTATGACGATTTTCACACAAATCACACAATAATGACAAGTAATATTAACCAACTAAGCACATTCATATCAATGAAAAGTCTAAAATCATATCTAAAACAAATAGGTAGTATTGGCTACTCACCCTAATAAAACCTTACATAAAATACTTTTTGATGTTTTACCTCATTGAAGAAGAGTCATAAAAAACCTATCAAAAATCATAAGTAATTAATAATTAAATGAAAATATTACTTTCATTAAGATTTAGTCTATATTTTCTTTAACTTCCCCATAATATTAAGCAGTCCCACCATTCACTATAGAGCTGTTGACTTAACAAAATTTCAAATCTAATCTAATTAACTCATAATAAATCACAAGATTATTAAAAAGATGAAGCACAGACTACCCAAACACACACTATTGGCTTTAAGCCTCTCTATTAGTGCAGCCTTAGCTGGTTGTAATGCTCAAATAAACAGTGGGAAAGCACCGTTAGATGAGAAGTTATTAAAAACAGCCCAGACAGGAAGCTTTGGGGATCAAGGCGATGGTACATATATAAACCCTATTTTAAACGCTGATTATCCCGACTCTGATATAGAGCAAGTCGGTGACACTTATTACATGATTACTTCTAAACAACATATGTCTCCAGGTATGCCAATTTTAAAATCCAAGGATATGGTGAACTGGACCAACGTTGATCACGCATTCCCTAAGCTATCTTGGGCTCCTGAGTATAACTGGGACCGTATGAATGGTTATTCATTTGGTACTTGGGCAGGTGATATCGCATACCACGAAGGGAAATGGTATGTGTATCAAATAGATTATCAGCATGGATTAATGGTCACAACTGCAGACAACATCGAGGGGCCGTGGAGTGAGCCAATTATGATGTTACCCAAAGCTGATGTGCTTGATGATCCCGCTGTTTTTTGGGATAAAGAAACTAAAAAAGCGTATGTAATCATTAATACGGGCGCAAAACAAAAGTCCCCTAATAATAAAATTGAGGGAAATGAAAATCGTATTTATGAAATGAGTTGGGACGGTACAAAAATACTTGATGAGGGAAAACTTGTTTATACAGGCATGGGCGCAGAAGCGGCCAAAATTTATAAAATAGATGGTACTTGGTACATCTTCATGGCCCAATGGACTATGGGTGATAAATCAACAAAACCTGGTGTGAAAAACCCTAAAAATGATAGAAAACAGCTAGTACTTCGCTCCAAAGAAAGCATTTATGGACCTTATGAAGTTAAAACAGTTTTAGAGAAAGGGTCTGAATTTAATAATAGAAGCGCTAGCCAAGGTGGCCTAATGAAAGCACCTGATGGTTCTTGGTGGTACATGCATCAACTTATCCAAAATGACGATATACCTTTCCAAGGTCGGCCTCAAGTACTTGAACCCGTTACATGGATTGACGGCTGGCCAATTATAGGAGTTGATGAAGATAACGATGGAATTGGCGAACCTGTTAAACGCTATAGAAAACCTATCAATGGCCATCCAATCACAGCGCCGAAAAGTGATGATGACTTTTCATCAGCAAAGTTAGGACCACAATGGGAGTGGAACCATAACCCTAGAGATAGTCACTGGTCGTTAACTGAACGCCCGGGGTGGTTACGCCTAAAAGCAAGTAAGGTGCTACCAAATAAAGAAGGACATGGTCCGAAAATTAATGAGTGGACCAACAACGATGGTTCAGATGGAGATTTTTGGAGGGCAAGCAACACGTTGAGTCAGAGAATGATGGGGGTAACCACCGGTACAGCAGTTGCAAAATTTGATGTATCGGGTATGAAACCAAACCAACTAGCAGGCTTTGTACGTTATGGGGGAGTGTTTAATCTTCTAGGGGTTGAAATGGATGAAAAGGGTAAAAAGCATTTATTTTATATGAATGGAATGAGCGAAAAGACCCTTGGTCCAGAGTTAAATGGTGACAAACTATTTGTAAGAACTTCAAATGCTCGAAATAAAGCGACCTACGAATATAGCTTTGATGGGAAAAGCTTTAAAGCATTTGGCCCTACATTCACCATCGCTTTTGGTAAATGGACAGGAGATCGTTTAGGGTTTTTCTCGTGGAATGAAAAAGAGGATGCTGGCTACATCGATGTTGACTGGTTCACATACGATTATGACGGGCCAAAAGCGGCTAACTGATTGAACTAAAACTATGTGCCTTATAATTGTAGATTATAAGGCACATATGAATTATAAATATTAAACTCATAGTTCTACTAAGGCCCCCTCCCCTCCAGATAAATTTTCATTTTTGAAATGCCACTTTAACTCAAAATGCCCAAAGAATTTTAAGTAACTTTTCCTTAATTTGGAGAGCCACTGAAATATTTAATATTAGTGAAATAAATTCCACAATGTGGAACACATTCTTTCAATTAACACTTTTACATAATTAACTAACTGAAGAGTTGCGATTAAATATAGATAACAAAAAACTAAGCTATGATTTAAAGCTTTTTATAGAAAATATTTTTAAATACTTATGTTTAAGACTCAGTAAAATTAGCATGAAGCTCTTGCTCATCTAATACCTTGGCTTTTTCCGTTATTTTCTTGTTATGTTTGTTTAGAGATAGGATCTCAGCACAAAATGAATCAGAAGGACGCAGCTCATATTTATAGTCAACGATATTGCCTTCATCATCCTTTATATTACTGATTTCATAACTGTCTAAAATATCGGAATCAATCAAGTCCTTCATCGTATTAGCCATATCTCGGCGAATAGCTGTAAGCCGAGGTTTTTTAATATCTTCACTGTCAATGGAGCCAAACTTTATCATGGTTTTTTTTAGTAAAAAATGATGCGTCTTTCCCACACTTGCATAGCGAAACATATGATAAAGCCTCAAAGTTAGCCATCGAGATAAGGTTCTTTTAAACGATTGAGCACGATTAAAATAATATCCTCTGTAACCGATAGACTCTATTTGCTGCGACATAAACTCATTTAATACAGCAAGACACTTCACAGTTGACTTTCCTTGCTGACCACTGAAATGAATTGAGCTTAAATAATTCATTTTGGATTCGCTATAATGCTTTTCACCAGCCTGATTGGTTACTTGGTATTTAAAATTGAGCTCACTTCCCTTAAGTATTTGTAGTGCTTGCTTTATTTCTGCAAATGATAAGGTTTGATTAACACACTTCAGCTCGTTAGCGATTTCTTTAATAGAAAAATATACCGCATATCTGTCACCCATTTTACCGGAAATTTTTGCTATTTTACCTTGGCTAGCTAAACGAATAAGTGCCCTTTCCACTTTTTCTTCTCTATCCGAAGGCCAGGCAAAATAATCTTCATCTTTCCCCACAATCAGCGCGGGAGCTATTTCCAGTTTACCTTCATACATAACCCCTTCTAACTTATCTGAAATATTGCGTGATACGACAACTCGGTTAGGAGCTTCACTAATTTTTACCAGTTTACGTTGATTACGTATAAAACGTGACCACAAGTCATAAGCATTAAAAGTGTTTGAAATAGAGTTTTCAAAACCCGACAACGTACTTTGATTATCGATGAAAAGCGACAATTGCTCGACTTGATTTGCATTTTGAATTGTCTTAATTTCGTTTTTAATAGTATCAGGAAGATTACTCAACGAAATGTACTTATTGGCCATTAAGCAAAACCCTGCTCATTATTGTAATTATACCCTAGGTTCTCATAACCCATAAGTTACAGCAACTCTGGAACATAGAGGAAAATTGATCTGGGTGTAATAAAAATATAAATACAATTTAAAAAATAAGTTTATGGGTTTATCAATATAGATTTTTATATTTTAAAACTAATTTCAGTAAGCATTTATTGCACTAACATAGAGGAAAACTGATCTATACATAATGTAAACTTGGAGCTTCACCTATTATTGGCTTTTTAATAATAAACAATGATGTATTTATTTAAGCCGCCTACCCTTATGTAATTAAAGAACATAGAGGAAATTGCCCCCCGACTTAGACACAACCCTAGACCTTGCGCTCAGAATGACCTTGCTGAGCTAAGCTTAACTTACTCTTCAACAATAAGCTTTATACATAGAGGAATATTGATCTATAACCCTTTTAAAAAACAAAATTAAAGAACTTGAACATATAAAATCTATATTAAATGCCAAACAATCATCCCCATGAAAGCTTAAACATAGAGGAAAAGCGATCTGTACCAGCTATTATCAAACATCCAGCATAGAGGAAAAGTGATCTGTGACGCCTTTATAAGCTTCGAGTTTATTATCAAAGTTAACAATTCGAACGTAAATCGATAACTTTTGCTAATAAAGCCCGTGCCTGAACTTAGAGGAAAGTTGATCTGTGTTAATTTTTAAGATAACCCAAACCATAGAGGAAAAGTGATCTAAGTGGATATCTTCAGTAAATTAGTTTCCAATCATAGTGCTTTATTCGATATCTATAGTTATAAATTCGTTTTAAATAGGCACTTTGGATTGAATTCATGAAGTTGCAGAGAAAACTCAATAAAATTAATTGATAGTAGGTAAATCGGGTTTATCCATGTGGATAAACCCGATTTCACCTAGTTAAATAGTGATCTGAACATGATGGAGATCAGATCTACGCTATGTTTATGGAAAAAAAAAGATAAGTCATGGGGATAACTTCATAATTAAACATAATGGAAATCTGATCTGAGGCTTATAACTGAGGATAAGAGTGTTTATAACTTGTGTGTAGTTATATACTTTTAAAGTACACATAGAGGAAATATGATCTAAAACATAGTGTAAATATGATCCAGACATAGAGGTTTATTGATCCACGAATTTTATAAAAATATAATAAATTCAATTCATTATATCTATATTACATGCTTTAACCTTATACCTATTATTTAATCATATTAACCTTATTATTATCCTTAACAGTAAATTACGTATAAGTTAGAACTATTTCTTAATGATAAAAAGGTATATAAGAGCCATCATATCTTTCTCTAGCTCATAAATTATAAGCAAAAGAAGTAGTTAATATAACCTCATAATTTTAATTGGCACCTCTGGACATAAGTTTTCGTATAATATTTACTATTCCGACAAAATAAATTAATACAATAGTATTTAAAATTAAAAAAAGAATCTAAGTCGAGCCTATTTGGATTTGTAGTATTTTCTCCCTGGTTTGTATAGTTAAACAAGTCTTCATTACATAGAGGCGTGCTTTCACAACCTCCCCCATCACTCTGTACAAGCTTTTAGCATGGAATCTCGAAGCTTATGTCATTACATTAAAATGAGCACCTTAGAATGCGTTAGAAGCCCAATAGTATTAATACGAAGATCAAACAATTTAAGGCTTTGATCGACTATTGATGGTTAAATTTACATCTATATGTTAGGTATATAGACTGGTCTTCCCTGAGTTTACTAAACACCAAGTGAGTTACTATCTAGCGTCAATTATCTTGGCCGGTTGACACCGAATTTTATTTGCTCTTATTGACCGCTGTTTTGCGTCGGTAACTTTCACCTTCGCAATGAATAATCGTTGCGTGATGAACCAAGCGATCGATTGCCGCGACAGTCATCGTTGAGTCATCAAATAGTTCATCCCATTGTTCAAATGATTTGTTTGATGTAATGATCATGCTGTGTCGCTCATAGCGATGGGCTATCAATTCAAACTGCACACTCGTTTCCTGTTCCGTTTTTCGAACGTAACCAACGTCATCAACAATTAATAAGCTGTATTTATCGAGCTTTACAAGCTCATCTTGCAAGCGTAAATGTCGCTTTGCTTGCTGGAGTTGTTGAACAATCGCTGACGCGGCAACGAACTTAATTTTATGGCCTTGTTCGATAAGGCCATAACCGATGCTACTGGCGAGATGCGTTTTACCAAGACCACTCGCTCCAAATAACAATATATTGCCACCGTGCTTCAACCAATCCGGCTGAGTTATTAAATCAGTAACCAGGGGCTTACTCACCCCACCAACAAGGGTAAAGTCGAAGCTACTAAGGTGTTTACCCACTGGCAATTTTGCATCTCTTAAAAGCCGCTGAAGGCGTTTATCATCGCGTGTCGCAAGTTCAATATGACACAGCTCAGACAAGTATTGCTGTGGACTCCATTGCTCTTCTATCGCTTTTTTGCCCAGAGCGTTCCACTGTTGAAGCATAGTGCTAAGCTTTAATTGTTTCAGCATTAAAGGTAACGAGGCCGTAAAGTTATCCATGTAGAGCTCCCGGTATCATGCTGCTATAAGCGCTCAAGCTGTGTTGCTTTATTGTCATTGTGGGTCTGTTTGATGCAATCATTAAAAATTGCGCTTCACATTCTAGGATGGCCGGTAATTGTCGTTTGGGAGTAAGTCGTCACGTAGTCGTGAGTAGCGACATGCCAGTGGTTTTTTAACCAGTGCGTCAATAACATGCAAGTAACTAATATTACGTGCACGGCACCCTTTAGAAGCATAGACACGCGCTAAGGTTTGAACTAAATCGCTGCCATAGCGCAGCTCTAAACGGTTGTCATATAAACGCACAAGTAATCGGCTACCAATAAGGCGTGACGGGACGCTATAGGTAACACGTTTCAATGAAATCGTACTCGTACGTGACACCGTTAGATAATGCTCGGTGTAATTGACGCTCATCCTCTTTGGTAAAGCATGTAATTGTCGCTGCTCTACTGCGTATTTATCACTTACACGGCGATTGCGGCGAGCAACAATGTCGGCAACAAACGATTCATAGGCTTCTCTTGTCTGAAAGTCATAACTACCACGGATTTTTAATGCTTGCTCCAGTTGCGATTTAAGATGCCCATGAGGGCTCTCAATAGCCCCATTTTCATGCGCAATACCGCGGTTATTGCGAGTCGCTTTAAAGCCATAATGGGTGACTAGCTCATTAAAGCGCTCTGTAAAATCGTTATCATTAGTGTGATTACGATAGGCGGCGCTCAGACTGTCTGTACGCACTTCTTTAGGCACACCGCCGGCTGCTCTAAATGCGTTTTGCAAGCCATCAGAAAAAGCAGCAAAGCTTTCACCGCCGTAAATCACTTGGGCGTAAGCCCAGCCACTTGCGGGCATACGATAATGAAACAATATATGTTTTAGGGGGTCACTAGCAATGGTAACGGCTGACTTCACATGTGTAAAATCACACATACCTAATAGGCCATACTCGTGTGTTTGCAGGAATACGACCTCTTTGCTTGAGCCGTAAAGCGCTCGCCATTTGTGAATTCGACGCTCTAACGTACGCCGTGAGCTCGGGTTAAATTTGTCAGTGTGAAATTCGCAAAGGTGATCAAAAATTCCCACCGGAGTTAACGTTGCATCACCTTGAAGTAGAGGGACAACAATACTGTCCCAGATAGGCTCAAGTGGATCTATACGCGTTCGCCATTGGCGTTTATTAGACAATGGCTGCTGTTCCAGTTTATCAATGCGCCTTGCTGAACGTTCTGAAATACCTGCTTTCGCAGCCGCGATAACTTGGCTATTACGCTTTCTATGTTTCATATAAATAGTGACCTGCTGAGCAGTGATTCGTATTCCCGGCACAGTGAACTCCTCCGTTCTGCTGTACCGAACCTTATCAGATCAACCGGCCAAGATAATTGTCGCTAGACCGGCCACCGTAATTGTCGCTTAATAGAGTTACATTGTAACTTCAATTAGAGGTACTTTATGAGCAAAGGCAAACGGTATACCCAAGAATTTAAAATAGAAGCTGTTAAACAAATTACTGAACGTGGTTATTCAATTGCTGAAGTATCAGAATGATTAGGTATTTGTACTAAAACGTTATACCACTGGCGAAGCTAGTTATCAGAAAAACTTAAACAAACCAAATCACCTGATGAACAACTAAGGATCACCAAGCTTGAGGCCGAGCTAAAACGTGTCACGGAGGAACGAGACATTCTTAAAAAGGCCACAAAATAGTTTGTTAGAAACACAGAGTAAAGTACGCTTTTATTCGTGAGCATCAAAATGAGTTTTCTATTGTTGAGATGTGTAAGCTATTTAAGCTACAGCGCAGTGGTTTTTATGCGTTGTTAAAAAGCCATTAAGTGACAGAACAATCGAAGATAATCGTTTACTTAAGCTTATCAAGGAGTCCTACGTTGCCAGTTGTGGTATTTACGGCAGTCCTTCGATACAAGCAGATTTACGTGAAGCTGGTGAGCAATGTAGTGTAAATCGAGTAGCTAAGATCATGCGCCAACATAGATTCAAAGCGCAAATAGGCTATAAACATCGCCATATTAAAAGCGGTAAAACATCAAGCACTACAGCTAACTTGCTAGATCGCCAGTTTAATCCTCCTGCGCCGAATCAAACTTGGGTAAGTGACACTACCTTTGTGAGAACCTATTAAGGCTTCTTGTATGTAGCAACTGTCATAGATTTATTCTCTAGACGCATAGTAGGTTGGTCGATGGATAAGAACATGGACAAAGACTTAGTAATTAAAGCATTGCTTATGGCAATTTATCATCGCCAACCCAAAGCTGAAATATTGTGATCAAGAGAGGCAATATGGTAGTGCTGATTACTTAGCCTTTATAAAAGAACATAACCTTGTACCTTCAATGAGTCGAGCTGGGAATTGTCATGATAATGCTATTGCTGAATTTTTTTACAACAATTATAAAGCTGATAATTAAAAGGGAGATTTACTCAACACGCAATGATACGAAAGCAGAGATCTTTTATAGAAATGTTTTGCAATTCGAAAAACGCTATTCGCATACAGACTGTCTTTCACCTGTTAAATTTGAGGAAGCGTATTTTTCTGAGTTAGAAACTGTCTAGTAAAAGCTGTGAAGTCCAGTGGAAGCTTTGCTCAGTTTTACTTAACCCTCTAGGTTACAAACCTTGCGCCGCGATTAAGTAACTCCAGGCTTGAATGAACTTTAATACGCAAAGATCAACAGACCCTAAACACCTTTGAAACTAAACTATTCAAGCACGTGATTAGCTGTGATAAGGATTAAAGTATAGGAATATTTTCCACAATGTGGAAAAGTAAATGACAAAAGGTTTTAAATGCTTTCTATTTAAAGCAATACAGTTTATTAAGTAATTAAAATTTGAAAACAGGCCTATTAAATTTAGTGTGAAAGACATATACCCCTTAGCCGATTTTTAACATTTACTCTATCTTGAGTTTAAAAAATTACACAAGAGTTACTCTCAAGTTTTTAAAGATGAAGCTGTTTTAATAATAACTGAGCAGAGCTACAGCGTTGCAGTAGCCGCTAAGTCTCTTAGTAGTTTACTTTACAAGTGAAAAGATAAAGTAGTCGCTAAGCAACAATGGGTTACTTTGGGTGAACTAAAGCGATTACGTAAAGAAAACACAGAATTAAGTATGAAAAAAGAAATATTAAAAAGGTCACCGCCTTCTTTACAAAAGAAATGAAGTAAAATTTAATTAAAAAACAGTCTATTCAGTTCCCTGTGACATTGCTTTGTCGCATGATGCAAGTAAGCAAATCAGATTATTATGACTGGCTAAAATGCCCACCATTAATAATCAGCATTGATACGCTAAAGCTGTACCGACGTATCCGCCAGCTTTTTGAAAAGAGCGGAGGGAGTTTAGGTAACCGAGAAATGGTGAAGAGACTTCGCAAGGAAGGCTATCAAGTTGGTCGGTACCTTGTTCGTAAGATTGTACGCCGTGTATGTTTAAAAGTTACACAGCACTAGGCATAAACACTCAGACTCTGTTGCAGCTAACTTACTTAACAAGAACTTCAATCCAATGGGTGCTAATCAAATTTAGGCTGGTGATGTGACTTATTTAAAAACAGGTGAAGGCTGGATGTATTTGGCTATAGTGATGGATTTATATTCACGCTGAATCGTAGGATGGCATATCGATAAATGTATAACAACGGGCTTAATAAGTAAGGCGTTATCAAAGCCTAAAATTTGCGACAGCCGCCGATTGGGCTCGTTTTCCACACCGATCGAGGTTCACAATATACCAGTTTACAATATAGTAAACTGCTCGCTAGTTATAGCATAAGAGCAAGTATAGGGGATGTGGGAGCTTGCTGGGATAATGCTGTCGTTGAGCACTTTTTTAGTAGTTTAAAGCATGATTGGTTATTCAAAGCAAACCAGCCAATGAGAGTATTTATGAAAAAATAAGTGGTTGTATACATTAAATATTACAGCTTAGAGCGTCTGCATTCAGCGAATAATGATTTATCGTCTGTGGAGTTTGAAAATTATGAAATTAAAGTGTCTAGTTTTAGTTGACCAGAACAATATATGGTACTACTGCTAGAAAGGGGAGATTAAGTTGGGAAATATTATTAAATATTCATGTGATAAAACGTATTTATATTATTCGTAGACAAGTCTAATTTTAACAATATGCCTTTTCCACAATGTGGAAAAGGCATCTAAAATAAAGGTTATGTTGGTAAAACTAAGAGTTAAAGCTGGTTAAAAGCATTTCTAATATATCTGGACTTATCTTAGATTCATCTATAGAAATATTTACACCATTTTTTGTCGTCGTAAATTTTACACCACTTACGTTGCTTTTAATAAGCTCTTTGAACTTACCGTCATAAGCAGTTTTATCTTGAGCTTTGTCATTTTTAATTTTATTTAAAATATCACGTTGTAACTTTTTAGATTCCTTTTCTAAAAATTCGTCTATTTCTAATAATTCTTCTTTAGACTCTTTACCAGTAAGCTGTGATGTTTCGATCGCTTTAAAATGTGAAGCTAAATTATCGAGATAATTATCTTTATTATGTTTAACTAATTCTCGTAGAAATGGAGTAGATATAAATTTTAGGGCAGGGAACAGCTTTATAATATCGTTAGGTATATTTGAAAAGCTTAACGCGTAGTAGACGTTGCTTTTTTTCATCCCCAAAATTTCACAAAGTTTTGTCCCTGTTAGCTCTATACCATTTCTTTTCTCTAGTTTATCCTTTAACTCACTAATAGAGCGCGCTTTATCCATATAGCTAGGCTCTGAGTATTCATCCATAACTTGAGCGAAATGGGCACGTTCTTCTTCCGATAAATTTTTGGTTACAACCAAAGTTAATTTAGTATTTGGTAAAAGAGAAACAGTGTAAGCACGGCGAAGTCCACCTAGGATTTCATACTTTCCATCAACAAGTTCAGCTCTAACGGCTTCTGTATTACCACCTGTAGACTTAATTGAATGATAGATATCAAGCACAGATGCTAAAGATAAGTCTTTAAATGATCGTTTATTATAAATCGATTTTGTACATTTATCTAAAACATCATGGCTTTCAATTTCAACGCGTTCCCACTCAATATCTCGTTCAGAAATTGGAGAACGCTCTACTATATTGTTTCCACTATTTTTCGTAATAAGCTCATCTAAATTAGTAGTTGTGACTTTACGCCCGATCACGGCTCTTTTTCTTGTGTTCATAGTGGTCTAGCCTTTGTTTTTTCTATTAAACGTAATTGTGTCAAATACTGAACGTGTGAATTCCTCAGCTTTTAAACGCGCTCTTTTCAATGCATCTCTGTCACCAGGATAAAATTTTGGATTAGTTGAAAAAACAGTTCCAAAACTCTCACCGCAACGTTCAAATGCTGTAGATAAAGGCAGTGAGGTATCTAGCATATTGGCACCGCAGACCTCACGAAGCAGACTTTGAGCATCTGCGTGATCCGATTTCCTCGCAATCTTAGCCATATATCCGAATATTGAACTAAGTTTAATTTCGCTGCCTGCCGTTTCGGTCATATCGAAAAGCTCAGGGAGTCTTTGCATAAATTTCAATGTCGAGTGAAAATCAACCTGAGCAGGGGGGACTGGTATTAAAAATGTATCGGCTGCAACAAATGAGTTTAATAAAAATGCATCCAAGTGAGGCCCTGAATCAATAAAAATAAAATCATAATCGTGCTTTAGTTTGTTAATTATATTCTCTTGCAGAACATCATATATATTTTGCCCAGGTAAATGCTCATTTGCTAACTTTTCGAATTGAGAGGCTATAAATGCGTCCTCAATAGAGGCAGGTATAATATCTACGCCAGATACGTTCGTTGGTTTAACAAACTCTTCCAATAACTCTTCACGGCTTACATTCTGTAGCATTGCTTGGGCAACAGTTTCATCTACAACGCCAATCGAAAGGTCGTGTTTCATAAACATTGTTGCACTGGCCTGTGGGTCTAGGTCGAGCACTAATATTCTCAAATCATGGTGAAGTAGGGCAGGGGTGCACCTCAAGCCGTGAGCGAGAGTTACGCTGGAGACCGTTTTTGCAACGCCTCCTTTAAGGTTTGTAAGGAAAATTGTATGGGCTTCTTTAAATTTATCACGGTATTTAGGAACCCCTCTGTGTTCATAAATAGCGGTAATATCTTTATGGCCCATACTATAAACATTATTTAAACCGGCCTGCTTTTTTTGGAACTGATATCCTTTTTGCTCCATCTCAGCTACAGCCTTATCAACTTTTGCCTTAGCCAGTTCTGGTAAATTTGCGACTGCAGATTTTGAGTATGTAGGTTCATACTTTTCAGCATTAAATTCTATCTGAGAATTAGTAATTTTCTCTGACAATGCCTCCAGGGTTAGTTTCGCCCTAGTGGCTATTTTTAGTATTCTGTCATCCATCAGCTTACCTTGAAATATGCAGCATTTTATAAAGTTAACATATAATGCTGCATATTAATGTGTTTGTAAACATTAAATGGAATATTTAGTTTCTTGTCTAATTGCTATGTATTTCAAAGTTATGCACTTATACACAGACACTATAAATTATATTATTTCTATTAAAGAATATAGAGACTATTAATATATAGACTCCTTATCTCATTGAAAAATAATGGTTTTTAAGTTGTTTTAGATCAGTTTATTGGTGTTTAAGATCACTTTAATGGTGTTTAAGATCATATTGATGGTATTAGTGATCACAAAAATGGTGTTACTGATCATATTACTGGTGTTGTGATTACACGTTTATGGTGTGCTTAGTAGTCGATATCCTTTGTTAACTCTATTAAAGAATTAACTTCATCCCTTAGCTGTTTCTCTTTCTCATTTACTGTATTTTTATTTAGAGCCATGCTTCTATTTAGAGCTTTTTCAACTTTATCCGCCTCATCATCCTGGCCAAGATAGCGATAAGCAAACATTAGCTGTGTTAGTTCTGCAGGAGATAGCTTTTCATTTTGAATCAATTGCTTAGAAATTAGTTCTTTCACTGTATTTAGCGCATCATGAGTATTTAATTCTTCAGTAGTACCTTTATTTAGCCATCTAATAAGAAATTTTATTTCAGAAATTTTCTTACCTTGTGTTTTTAATTCATAACCAATGTCGTTATTTTCGCTTTCTAGAAATAAAAATTCTTTACGAGCAATAGGGTGCCCACGTAAGATTTCTATGCTATCTCTAACGCAGCGTTTCATGAATACGCCGTTGTTTTTAAAAGAGCTTTTATTTTTTTTCAGCCGCCCACTTTCATCGAGTAAACCAAAAAGCCCTTTCAGCTCGTCAATTGCAATGTAATGCATTTCATAACCGTCTTTTTTAAACCGGCTTAAAATTTCGTACAATCTTTTTGCGTATTCTTGTTTTATATCTAAATATGTTCTTGTTGTTATTAATGCAAACCCTTGTTTATATTCAATATATTCACTTTCAAGCATGTCGTTAGGTACCATTGTCAACACGCCTCGTTTATACTTAATATTTTTAAATAGAGGTTTGTAATCAAATTCAAAGTCGCCAGGAGTCCCTTCTACTTTTATACCTATTTTGTAGCTTGCAAGCCGTTCAGCAGCAGGAGATAAAATACTGCCTACGTGCTTAGAGCTGATATTCAACCATTCTGATAACTGGCTCGCTGTATATGTATACTGCGGTGTGCTTTTTTCCCAATCAGAGTCTTTCATCTGGGCCATCATCAGTGCAAACAGATCAGCTTCCCTTTGCGACAAGTCCTTACGGCTGAATACAAGTTTATGCCCTTGTTTTATATGTTTAGGTAAATTTGAACGAGAAATTGGGTTTGGGTTTAGTTTTTTTTCCATTTCACACCAGAAAGATGTAATCAATAATCTTAAAATACACAATACTGGTCAATAACACCAGTTTTGTGTATTTAAATCGATTGTTTTACATAAAACTGGTGTTATTAACCAGTTTTATGTAATCAACAAATTTCATTTTCATTAAAAACATTATATTTCAGTGTGTTGTAATTCGCTTCGTTTTTTAAATAACATAATAGTGGTGTTTCTATACCACTATTATGTTATCTAAGATTATAAAACACCATTTATTTGCAGCTGACGTTAGTCATTTGACGAAAAACACCATAATTATGTTATCTCAATATAGTTATTAAGCCTTTGAACTAAGTCTTACTCGACAATAGAGTACAAAAAATGGTGTTTTTAGTATTAACACCATAATTATGTAAAGTTAATAGCCTGAAATTACATATTTGTGGTGCATTTAAGGGGAGGTTCAACAATAAATACATAATTCTGGTGTATTTAACCAGAATTATGTATTGATAACTTGTTTCCACATTGTGGAACGCATTTCCATATCTACTATTTATTTTTATTTATATGGGAGGCGGCTTAGAGCGATAAGCGGTCGTTCAGGTGAGTCGTCATTAACTTAGTAAGTATAAGAGGAAACTTTCCTCTTTTTTACATGTTTCTATAAGCTACAGAAAGCATAATATTTATAGTTGGCAACAGCTTACAATATTTGTTATTAATATACGTTCATTAAATAAGGACGTTTTCGCGCTAAAATAGAGAAAGTGTCCTCTGGTAAAGTTGTTATATTAATTTCAAATTGAGATGTTATGGATAAAGAGTTAATAAAAATTGATTATGATAATCACAAACCTAATGCATCTCGATTTATGAGCGCTATCATTGAGCAATTAAATGGTTTGGTTGAACAGAATGATGTGACTTTAGGCACCGCAATAGAGAGCAGGATAAAAACGTTTAACTCTATTGAAGGTAAATTATTAAGAAAAAACAAATCAATAACATCTATTACAGATTTAGATGATCTGGTTGGTCTCCGAATTATTGTTTTATTTAAATCGGATATTGTTAAGGTTTGCAATCTTATTAAAAAACACTTTGATGTTGTTGAGCAAGAAGATACCTCAGAAAGACTAAGTGATGATCAGTTTGGTTATCATTCTACTCACTACACTGTAAAGTTGCCAAACGACTGGCTCAAGTTGCCCACACTGCAAGGTTTAGAGCTATATAAGGCTGAAATCCAGATTAGGACGTTGTCGCAACATACTTGGGCTGTAGCCTCTCATAAACTGCAGTACAAACAAGAAGACAACGTGCCAGTCCCCCTGCGTCGTTCCATTAATAGGGTTTCAGCTTTACTAGAAACTGTGGATTTAGAATTTGAAAGATTGTTAGTAGAGAGGCATGAATATGTTGAACATATTAATGACGAATCTAGCTTTAATGTTGATGTACTAGAGAAGCTTTGTGATCAACTATTACCGGCCAAAAATAAACACGTTGGTCATGAGAACTATGCTGAGTTTTTAGCTGAATTAGCACTTAATGGAATTAACAAAACGACTGACTTTATTAAGATAGTAAATGCTCATTTATCTAGCCAGATTCAGGAAGACCAATCAAGAGTAATAAACGAGTTACAAGACCCTCAAAGCGAAGATCTTGAAAGGCTTCATCAAGGTGTTTTTTATACACATATCGGTTTGGCTCGTGGGTGTTTACATGAAGAGTTAGGTGAAAACCATAGATATGTAACACTGGAGAATAATTAATATAACAAGGCATTACCAATGTCCGCTGTTGGCACTCTCCAGTCACTCGAAAAAATAAAATTTAATACTAATTTGTAAGGTGTTTTACTTTGTCGGGTGGGACTTCGCTTATCAGACCTATGTTGGAACTTTGGTAAAGTTTGCCTTTGAGCTGTATGCGTTTACGTAGAGTTATAAATTGTCTACTAGAAGCTGGAAAGTACATAAAATTAACCTCCTTTATCGTGTGCCAAAACAAGCCTTATCAAAATTAGTGTCAGTACTATCGCTGGTATTATCCAAATAAAATCAGTCATATTGTTCATTCTCGAGGTTGTACAGCCATATTAACCTTAATGATTTTTATTATTTTTGCAAATTTAGCCAACAAAAACGCAACTCTTCATTTTACCCATCGCATGGCCCTAGTTGATTTTAGGACAATTAACGAGGACAAATCATGAAAAATACTAAATCTCAATTTATTCGCCAATATGTACGTGCTAGCAAATCGCCTTGGGATGACTGCTCTACAATTTTATTGTTAGCAGATGTAGTTAACGAACAAAGTTTGGAGTTAAATTTCAATCAATACATCTATTTACATAGAGATAGCGTTGGAAAAATACTTGGTATTAGCATTTCAAATAGTATGTTAGAAAAAAATCCGAGTTTCGAGAATCGATATTTAGAGGGAGTAGATATGACGCTTTTTTTACTTATCTACATAGAGCAAATAACGCAGTTTTGTGAGTTTTTCTCTGAGGAGTTTCAGCAAATATTTATGCAAACGCCAACTACATTTTTTGCAGCAGCAGAGAGTGATTGGGTCGATATTATCGACAATGCATAACCCCCTAAGCGAACATTTGTTCGCTTTTTTTTATAATTTTTTTCGTAAATAGATTTAAATTCCCATGCCTGATTATTACCTAATAATGAGTTATCGATTTTGATAACAAATCATACAAGGAAAGTTAAGTATGGAAAGCACATACGTATCAACATTGGATTTTTTAAAATTATTACAGACATTTAGTCGAGTAATCACCGCGAATGACCACCAAATAAACCTATTAGAATTACGCAGTGATAATTTTAATTTACATGAGCTCTGGGAGGTCATTGGCCCTGAAATTACAGCGAATAAAGCACTAAATGAGTTTGCCATGCGAAAGTTTACTTACGAGCTTATGCATGCTCTGATTAGCGACCCAATAGAGCGTGTGGAGCTGCCATGTGACTTCGAGGATGATGTTTTTTCTTAGGGTTAAATTGTAAATAATTAGCGATTGAAACTGAGGTCATAATAGTTATTTTCAAAATCAAAGTAACAGCCTGATCATGTCTCCCAAAATATGCCGTGAATCATTATTTGCTGATTCGTTGCCCTAACTGCAATAGCGTTTAATAGGGCATTTTACTCAGTTACTGAGTATCAAATCTGGGAGGAGGTCCTGCGCAAATACAGGGGTTCGTTACGGTGGCTCAAAAGCGTAGTCATTGTAATCATGTTTGGCCAGGCGCATAGGTCAAATGCAAAAGGGAGGTAGATTTACATCTATCTCCCTTTTGCGTATTTCAGTTAGTTCACTCAGTAGCCTCATTACAAATCATAGTGGCGTAGTAAAAAAATAAAAAATAATTAATTTATTTTTTAACCGTCAGAAATGAATTTATAAAAGTGGCAAATGCGCCTGTATTTTTATTTTTTCTATTTTAATACTTTTAGAGGTGGCTATCTTATTGAAATTAAATAAAATATTTACTGTTTTGGTGGGCAATTTATATGTTTGTTGTGGCATTATATACGAAATGAGTAGGCAATTTATACGGTTTAGGGGGCCATTTTCACTGTAAATAAATAAAACTTTTTTTTACCAAAAAACTTACCGAAATTTCTTTTATTCGTTGAGCCGCGGTTAGCATAACAGCATAAACTAGAAATGAGGTAGAGAAATGAGCAGTAAAAATTCTCCAAGAATTGTTTTCGGCAATAAGCTGTTGCATGCGGGTTATTCACTCGATATTAATGAGCAGCGATTAATAAATCTAGCGTTGTCTAAAATTAATTCCAAAAAGTCTAACCCAGGAAAAATTCTGATTTATCCAACGGAATATGCCCAGTGCTTTGGCCTGAGTAAAGGTAGTGTTTATGAGCAGTTGAGCGCAGCTGTAGAGTCACTAAGAGATAAATCTGTAACTATTTTAAATGATAGCGGTGAAGCGGTATCAATCCCTTGGGTGAGCAATGCTACATACGAAAAGCTGAAAAATCAGGGCTCGTTTATTACACTGGAGTTTTCAGAAGCCATCGAGCCGTATATTTTTAATATAGAGAAAAATTTCACAAGGTTATTTTTTCATAACACAGTAAAATTAAACAGCCTAGCATCATTTCGGTTGTATGCACTCCTAAACGAGGTGCGAAATTATAAAAATTACAAACGACAGGGCGCGGTAGTTGTGAATTTTCAGTTGCCAGAGATGAAAAAGAAGTTGTTTTTATCTGAATCATATGGAGCATGGCGCGATTTTAAAAACCGCATCCTGTTACCTGCTATTGAAAAAATTAATGCCCACACAGATGTACGCGTAACGTTTAAGCCAAAAAAAATGGGTAACTGTATTACTGCCATCGAGTTCTCATACATCCCTCAATCCGACGGTCAGCATATAGCTAGGCCGAGGTTAGCTCGTCGGCCTAAGGTCAAAAAGGGCACAGACAAAGAGGGCGCATGGGCTCGGGGAAACCTCAATCGATTAGGAAATTATGAGCTATTAAACCAAAACGAAAACTCTGCTTTTAGATTGGCAAAAGCAGATATAAGGCGTTGTGTAGAATATGCAAAAATTCTTGGTGACGATAAAGCTAAGTCGTATTACTCTCATCAATTACGCAATTAAAATAATCATAATGTCTCAATATTTATGCTACTGCATTACGAGTAAAACATTTCATTAATTTCTTCACACAATTTAGTTCGGTATATTATTGAGGCACGCAGCAGCTCGGCATCGCTCTCACTGAGAAGTGGTGCTCGTGTCTTCTTGTCAAAACGTTGCGGCATTTCCTCAAATAGTTGTTCGTGGAGTCGCTTAATGTCATCAAAAATTTTGACCGACTGAGAGAATAAAAAAATCTTACTGTAATCGCGATTTCTTAACGAGGCCAAATATTTTAGTAAAATGACCTGTCGTGCCGTTTTATTTTTAAATGAATGCTCAATTTCAATTGCTGCAACAGAGCCATCTAGGAGTCGCACAGCACCATCCACAGTTCGTGTATCAGATAGGTTATTAATACGTTTAAATTCAGGCTCGGTAATAAACCCATTCCACATTGGTGCGTACGTTTCATCACTGTGGTAATTATGTATACCGCGCAGCATGACAAATGCATTAATCAGGTTATGCATTACATTGTTTTGATTGAACTGCAGAGCAGGGTTTCTATTCGCTCTAAAATGTATATCGATGCCCATTAACTCCTCTGCAAATTTGGCTGCAGTGTAGGTAGGTACATAGACTCGACCGTCTGGGCTTCGGTGTGTTTTTACAACACGCAATAGCCCATCGTTTTCTAGCCGGTTTAAATGCTCTAGTGCTAACCGATGGTTGATGCAATATAACCAACGAATAATCCCTGGTGTAACAATAGAAAATCGAATAGCAATTAAAACGGTTAATCTAGTTCGGTTAACGCCTTTTTGATGGTTATTTGCGCCTGGATAATACCGCATATCTATATCAAAATAGCGAGGGTAGTGAGTGAGAAGTAAGTTGTTAGTTTCTAAATCTTTTGATGGCTGCTGAGTCAATTCACAAAATCCTTTTAGTGAGTTAATTAGTAAAATTAACTAGTACCACAACACAAAAATTATCATCATTTTATAAATGTATTTCCGTTTTTCATTCCGAGATGCTCTGGCAGCATGTACGGAATGATTGTCGCGATAATTATCGCAACAAAAGCCGCTTTCAGCGGATGGCCTCGTCGCTTCGCTACTCAACCATAGGTCTAAAACGCCCGTCAGCTCTGGTGTTGCTCCGCAACGAGCTGGCTCAACGCGCTATCGCGCTAGCGTTTTATACCCAGCGCGAATGCACCGAGCTACGCTCTGTACTGACCGCCATACTGCCGCTTCAGACAATGCGATGGGTGCCCCATTATCCGCATTTTTCTTCGCTTTTATTTTCTGACGAAAATTATGGTTCGATATCAATTTGTGCCAAATTTTAATCGAATTTCGCTGATGCGAAACACTATCGCGGTCAGTACAGACCAGCTGTACATTCGCGCTTTCTCCATGTGTCTACGGCTTCGCCTACACCACATTACGCGCTTGTTGGCCTCATTCTGAGGCGCTATTTTGCAGTTTTTCGTGCCGAAAAATGCGATCTAAAAACCTGTCTTGCAGACAAAAGCCGCCTTCAAATTAAACTTATTAATAAACTTTTTAGATAAAGAGGAGAGGGTTTTTACTAAAAAAATTAAGTGAAAATAGAAGAAAAGTGAATGCCTTATTCAAACTGTTTGTTGCTGAGCTGCGCAGTCAAACAAGTTTGTTTTTTATCACGAAATCATTAAATTTGAAAGCATTAATTAATGATTATTAAGGTTTAAAAATGAAAAACGACGCTAATGATATTGCTATTAATCCAACAACAGGATTACCTATCACAAATGCGAGCGCTAATATGGTTGATGTTGGTGGCAATGTGATAGGCCAACACGATAGAGTAATGACTGTTTATGAAATTGAAGAATCGATAGCGGACTCTATAGAGCACGAGTGTTTTGATGCATTTGACACGTTTGATGACGGTTTTTAATGCCCCAAATTTTAAAGGCTTTTAGCCAATATCTAATAGAAGTTGCCTATTCGATTATCGCATTTAGTGGCTCAGCTATACTGATATTACAGTACCAATCGACTGAAAACTTCGCTTGGTTTATCGCTCTAAGTTTTTTGTACTAAAATGATAACAGGTATCTATAACTACGAATATTATCGAAAAAGTAACACCCCAAGCATGAAGGTCATGCTTAAGCATCTCCTTATTAAATTTGTATAACCCTTGTTAATTTGTCCTAAACGCAAAGCGCCTAATTCTAGGGCGCTTTTTTGTTGAAAGCATTAATTAGACTGTCACAAGATAAAAAGATAAAGGTTTATATAAAAATGAGTTTTTAAAACTATTAAATACGACTGAATAGGAGAGAGTAATTTAGAGGGAGTTGGTTCAATGAGTTGATAGGCATGCAAAAATACATACCTACCAACCACAAGGGATATACAAATTAGTTCTCATATACCTCTGCTTACGCGAAGGGTAAAAATTAGTAGTTACAAGTGCTAACTAAATTTTCTTTACTACAGTGTTTTGTCGCTCACCCCCGCAAAAGCGGGGAAACCAATTTAGCAGCACGACTGTCTGACTAAACTTTTTTTACTACGGCATTTGTCGCTCACCCCCGCAAAAGCGGGGAAACCAATTTAGCAGCACGACTGTCTGACTAAACTTTTTTTACTACGGCATTTGCCGTTCACCCCCGCCAAAGCGGGGAACCCAACTTAGTAGCACGACGGGCTAACTAATTTTTATGAACTAATTGTATCTTTTTATTTATCCCCATTTACTAAGGAGACTGCAGAGGAATAGCATTGCTACCCTCCTATGTTTCGAACTTTAAATGCTCCTGCTTTATAACGCAAGCCTTTTATTGCTTTTAATTTAAAAATGGTAAGATGCGTGTATTTTATAGGTTTTTAATGCTCTTTTCGAAGACGATGGGTGCTTTAACCGTAAGATGATAAGCCAAGTTAAAGCGTTATTAATATTAAAAGTAAAATCACACTGTGTTTTTTAAATAAAGATAAGCGAGAAATGCTTGTTAAGTACTCAAAGTTATTTGTTAAAGGTAGCTTTAAATACTGAGGCGAACGTTTTATAAAAGGGAGCATTTCGCTCCCAGATATCAGTAATACGATTCATATGGCTTTACCTTATTAAAGAATATAGTAAGTAAAGCCAGCAAATTTACACTAGCTACATTTCTAATTCCCAGCTTATCAGGGTAAAGCGAACCATATCTATTACGTAATACAGTGATCGCTGTGATTTAATATGTATGTAGTCTGGATCTGAGGTAATTTCGCGCTCACAGTCACTAGATTCATAGATTGGACAGTTTGATTCGCACCACATATCATAAGAAGTTTCACCAATTTCGTCTTCATAGATTGTACCTATTAGGTCATACTCAAAAATGCGTAAGCTGAACTTATTAAGCATATCACAGAAGAGGTCTGCATTGCTTTCGGTTGCAGCCAATGGTGACGGCCACAGCTTGGTACCATTTCCATTACCCTCAATGTAATCTTCGTTTGCAGGATAAATAAATGTATCTGCCTGTCCATTATTCTTGTCGACCATTTCTTCAAACCTAATTAGCTGTGAGTTATATATTGTATTGGTGAAATTTACCTCCCCCTTCTCTTCATCTTCATCTTCATCTTCATCTTGTTCATCTGACTTTTCACAACTTTCTTCGGGCATTGTTTGAGACGATGTTTGTTCTGCACTTAATGCTGCTTCTGGCAACGTTAACACTTCCTCGTTCAGGGGCTCATTTTTTTCATAAACGTTGGACGACAGAGCCTTTAATGCTTGCTCCCAAGTTAAATTCATTTCACTTTGAGCAATTTCATCTAGTGCTTGGTTTAAAGGGATTGCTTTTTCTTTCTTTAATTTTTTTGCGTCTTTTTTGGCGCGAGAAATAGACAGGCCAGAAGGAAAGTATTGTTCTAACTGATTCATAGTGTAAACCCTAAATATGCTTACGTCCGCCCACTAACATTACGCATGTTAAATGTTTAACTATTTTTATTTATAATCATGATTGTCCGACAGGACTGCGCTCAAAGTGGGCGAAACGAGCTCATCAGCAAGGCTCAGAAGGATTATTCAACAAATTGAGTGAGATCGCAACATGTTTGGCGAAAGTAAAGTTAATTTCGCTGAACTTTGTATTTTTCGAAAGTTTAGATTCGTTGAATTACAAACCCATTTTGTAATATTTAAAGTGAATAAAGGTAAAAACAGCTTGTTAAATAAATTAAATCACTTAGCCCTTTAAATAAATTACATACGGTTTTTTATTGCAAAAAGCATAAGTTTACCCTCATCCTTACATTTACAAAGCATCCCTACTTTTAATACCAATTTATTACTAATTAACACTCAAAAATCCACGACCTTTGCGGTATGATAAGCCAATAATTATATTGATATTCTTGCAAAGAGAGACCATATGGACGCTGCATCAAAAAAGCCTGCAACTAAAAAAGCCACAAAAAAAACACAAGTCGGGTTTGAAGAGTCCCTTTGGGATGCCGCCAATAAACTGCGCGGGAGTGTTGAATCAGCCGAATATAAGCACATTGTTTTAAGCTTAATCTTTCTTAAATTTATTAGTGATAAATTTGAAGTGCGTAAAAAGGCTATCGTTGCTGAGTACGGTGATGAATACATCGATATGGTCGACTTTTACGCGATGGATAACGTGTTTTACCTACCAGAAGATGCACGCTGGTCGTATATTCAAGCCAACGCCAAGCAAGGCGATATTGCCGTTAAAATAGATACCGCACTGCACGCGGTTGAAAAAAACAATAAATCACTAGCCGGCGCATTGCCCGATAACTATTTTTCGCGCTTAGGGCTTGATGCCAGTAAGCTCTCGGCGCTTATCGATACGATTAATAATATAGACACCATTGCCAACCAAAACGAAAAAACAGAAGAAGACTTAGTTGGCCGTGTGTATGAATACTTTTTAGGTAAATTTGCTGCATCAGAAGGTAAAGGCGGGGGCGAGTTCTACATAATGTCATCTACGTTTTTATCGAGCAAATGCCACCTAAAAACCGCCGCCTAAACTGTTACCTATATTTGGCTAAGAACTACCTTTAATATCATCTCAGTAAATCAATTTTCGAGTACGTTGAAGAATTAGCGGATCTCCCTTGCTAAAATTGAGGCTGCCTTTAACAATACTTCTCGCTCCTCAGATATTTCTTCCAACCTAGATTCCAGCTTTTTCATTAAGAACTTACTCTTTGAGTTGTTTTTCTCCTCCCTTTTTAACTTTATCCACCGATACAGAGTACTTGAGGAAATACCCAGCTCACTAGCTACTTCAGGAACTCGTTTTTCACTGTTCATTATTTTTTTAATCGCCAGATCTTTTGTATCTTGCGCATATGGCTTATTCACAGAGTGTTACTCATCATTAAACTTAGTATTCCTAAGTATACATGATAGGATAAAACTTAGAGAATCTAAGTATTATAAATTTACTTATGAATATTCATTGGAATTCATCAACCCATTGCCATACCGGCTTAAAGAAGCTCGGCTTCGATCAAAACTTTCTCAGAAGTCGCTGGGAATTAAAATTGGTCTGGAGCCCAGTTCGGCGAGTGGGCGTATGAACCATTATGAAAAAGGTAGGCATACTCCGGATTTACAAACTTTAAAGCGCATAGCTGAAGAGCTGGATGTGCCGCTTAATTATTTCTTTTGCGAAACGGAAGAAATGGCCAACTTTGTGGTTATGTTGCATCAATTACCAAAAGAAAAAAGAGGTAAGATCCTTGCAATAATGAGTGAAGAAATTGACTCGAAAGTCTAATCTAGTTTAGCGTTGCCCGCGCATCACTCATTCAAATACATTTCCGCCATATCATCTAATTTGGCCTTTACTTCTTTCCAATTCGGCATTACTTGGGTTAACAAACGCCAGAATCTTTCGCTGTGGTTGTGCTCAGCTATATGGCAAAGCTCATGTAATATCACGTAATCAATACATTCTTTAGGCGCTTTAACAAGGTGCGGATTGAGCATCAAGTTGCCTTTAGTTGAACAGCTTCCCCATTGCTTTTTCATTGCCATTACACGAAATGAAGGAATGCCTGTTACCCAAATGGCTTTTGGAAGTAATTCAGCTAGTCGCTCATGAAAAATTGCTTTTGCTTTGTGTTGATACCATTTGTCGATTAGCGGTTTAATTTTCACCAAACGATCATCAATATCTTTACTAGCCTCATGCTTGATTGTTACGTTCAACTTGCCACGGCTTAGTTTTACGTTAGGTACTTGCCCAGCATCATTAATAATTTTTAAGACATAGCGCTTACCGAGGTAAAACTGAGTTTCGCCACTCATATAACGCTTAGGTAAAACGGTATCTTTTTGTTTAGCAAATTCATCAATGCTTTGCCAAACCCATCTGGCACGCTTATAAACGGCTTCCTGAATAGCCTCATCACAGGCATCATGAGGCACAGTAACTACAACACGTTGATCAGGGTGAACCTTAATAGTTACCTTGCGTGCTGTTTTTTTAGCATCATCAGTAGGCTTGGTGTTACGAATAACATCATAGTGAATGGAGTCGTTACCATAGGTAAAAACACCGCGCTCATTGGTCGTTGGTCGGCTTTCTTTTCGGAAGATTGCGGCAGAAACAGCTTGCTTATTCACTTTCATTAGCCTCTTGATAAGCCTAGTCGAGTGATTTTGAGTACTTCTTCAATTAGCTTTTGCGCGTTATCAAGGCCAAGTTCAGCAAATAACATAGGTAATAACTTCATGTGGATTGCATTTTCAATTTCCGCATGATTAATGGAATACTCGGCAACAGCCGTATTGACTACATCATCAATACTAAATGCCAAGGCAACCAACTTATCATTGTCCAATGATTTTTCATTTAAGAAGTTAGCATCAAATAGGTGCTTGAATAAGCCAAAGTAAGCTTGGGCATGTTTATTCAACTTGCCTGAGTCATCCACAAACTCATCAGGCATATCTACAATCTGTCGCTCTTTTACTTCCTGTTCAAAATCCGCGAAGAGGATGTATTGCTTAACGGGCGCATCGAACATCGCTTTGGCATCTTCAATCGCCTTTTTAAGCATTTTAGAAAAATACTCTTGAGCATAAGGATCATCAGCTAAGTCTTGCTCAATCATCTTAGTTATTCGACCTGTGATTTTATCGGTCTGGTTACGCGCTTCGTCATCGCTCATATCCTGTGGCTTAACGTCTTTTCCTAAATTTCCGACTAAATACGCACCGTCAGGCTCTTTAACTTCAATACCAGCAATGTGCTTGTCTAGAAGACTGCGAATATCTTCAGCGTATTCGTCATAATTAATGGTTTCGTCAGCATCTTCACGCACTTGTTTGCGCAAATCGACAAAGGCTTTTAGATCACGTTTGTACAAGTCACGTTTGTTATCGAATGATTTATCTTCAAAGTAGGTTGCTGATTGCAATGCTACTTTCATACAGTTTGAAAATGCAGTTAGAGCTGAGTAAAAGTCATCACGCTTTTTAAGATTGGTATCAACAAGCTTACCATCGACATCTTGCACTTTAGGCGCTAACGCTTGGCGAAGTGCTGGGCCATCTTGCTTGTTTTTAACCCCATCAAATATCGCCCATAAATCGCTGTGCAGCCCCGGAAGCTTTTTGTATTCCGTATCCATTCGGTTATACAATCCTTTTAGGTCATCAATATCAAAGCCGCCTTGGGTGCGCTCAGCAAGGTCTTGGTACTTCTCAATAGTGGTATCAAGCTCTTTTAAAATGCCTCGGTAATCAATTAAGTATCCAAACTGTTTTTTACTATGCAATCGGTTTACACGGGCAATCGCTTGAATAAGGTTGTGCTCTTTAAGGGGCTTATCGATGTAAAGCACTGTGTTCTTTGGTTCGTCAAAGCCCGTTAGCAGCTTATCAACTACGATCATGATGTCTGGGCCATTATCTCTACCAAAGTCTTCAATAATGGCTTTGGTGTAGGCTTTTTCGTCCATTTTATTAACGTTAGCCTTCCACCAATTTTGCACTATGTCCTTACTTTCTTGATCAACCGCTTCGTGCCCCTCACGAGTATCTGGAGCCGACATCGCCACAACCGATGTCACCGTGCCTATTTTATCCAATGCCTTCTTATAACGAATTGCAGAGGCTTTAGAATCACAAGCTAGCTGACCTTTTAAACCTTGCTGTTTAAAGTTCTGGAAGTGGTCGGCAATGTCGTATGCGATTAATTCAATACGACCTTCGGTTTGGTATATCTGACCTTTTTGAGAAAACTTCTTCTTTAGGTCTGTCTTTTGCTTATCACTTAGTTTGCTAGTGCTGCGCTCAAACCAAGCGTCAATGGCTTTGTCATTAACGTTCAGCTCTGGAATACGCTCTTCATACAATAATGGCGTAACGGTTTTATCTTCAACCGCTTGCTGCATGGTGTAAGAGTGGATGATCTTGCCGAATTTATTTTCGGTTTTATCGTCCTTTAACAGTGGCGTACCCGTAAAAGCAATATAGGCAGCTTTAGGCAGCGTCTGCTGCATACGGATATTATTTTCACCGTTTTGACTTCGGTGGCCTTCATCCACAAGTACAATAATGTTTGGGCTATCGTTGTAGCAGTCTTTATGTTTTATTGCAGAGCCAAACTTATTAATGATCGAGAAGATAACTCGCTCATTTCCTTTACCAATTTGTTCCGCTAAACGCTTGCCAGTCGTTGCCATTGCATCTTTTTTATCTCGGTCAGTTAATACACCACCAGATGCAAAGGTTCTGCTTAGTTGGTCTTCTAAGTCCACACGGTCTGTCACTATGATCACTCGGCATTGCGCCAATTCTTCTAGCCAAATAAGCGCTTTTGATAAAAACACCATAGTAAATGACTTACCGCTACCTGTGGTGTGCCAAATAACACCTCCTTCACGAGCGCCTGAATCATCAAACGTATTTATGCGTTCAATAAGTGCTTTTATGCCAAATACCTGCTGGTATCGAGCGACAATCTTGCCTGCTTTTTTATCAAACAAGGTAAACAGGCGAGTCATATCGAGCAGGCGTTCAGGGCGAAGCAAGCTGACGATAAGCCTATCTTGATCGGTAACGGTTAAGTCACCCGCTGCAACCAATGATAGGTAATCATCTTTCGCTTTGGCAGGACGATGCTTAAATAGGCCATCTAATTGTCCATCGTTCAACTTGTGATTTTTAAGTCTCACAAATTCCGCTTCGGGTATTTGTTCTTCCTTCCACTTAGCCCAAAACTTATCTATTGTACCGCAAGTTGCATATAAACCTTCATGCCCATTTACTGCTAATAGCAATTGGCTATAGGCATACAAGTGAGGAATTTCAGCCTGACCTTGATTGCGAATGTGCTGAGAAATCGCCTCAGCGTTGGTCGATTTGCCTTCTTTATTTGAATCCGGGCGTTTCGCCTCAATCACTACTAATGGCAACCCATTTACAAAGCACACAATATCGGGAATGCGATTGCCAGTGCCTTCGGCATTTTGAACCACTAATTCTTCAGTAAAATGGAATTGGTTATTATCAAGATTGTGCCAATCAATAAGCTTAATGGTGGGAGAGGCTTTTTTTCCGTCTATAAATTCAGTAACGCTAACGCCATACATTAGTGCATTGTATATTTTCTCATTAGCCGCTTTTAACCCTAAATTCATGGCAGGGTTTAGCTCATGCATGACCTTATCAATTGCGGCCTCTGATAATGTATGTTGCTTACCCGCAAATGAGAATGTTTGTTTCGCTAAAAAGGCACGCATTACGGGCAATAAAATAACCTGATGAGTGCTTTTCTTTTCGTTTGCTAAAGTATTGCCACGTAGCGCTTCGCATTCACTTGGGGGAATGAAGGTGTAACCCAAGTTGGTTAACAATGTCAGTGCTGGTATTTTTGCGCTGAATTCTTCTTGAAATTTAACCGTTGCCATTGTGCTTTATCATCCTTAATAGTTTATCCCACGCTACTCGTTATTTGCATATCGCTATGCATATTACCTTGCTCAGAGGCAGACTCTAGAGTGCGACCTTGGTGATCGTGCAGCGTTACCCCTTGCTCTGTTTTCCAGTCTACCCAGCCATTAGAACTGGCAAGTAACAAAAACATCGAAGCACCGCTTGGCGTAGGGAATAAATAATCACGTTGAAATACAAAACGACCACCTTGCTCTGCGATTACACCTTTAGCTAGTAGCTGGTCACGCTTATCATAAAACCGTTGTTCGGTTTTACGCTTGGTGGTCATAGGAGCGGAAGAGCCTTTTAATACCACCATGCCTTCGTTGGTATAAATGCCCTTGGCATCGACACCTGTACGACTACACGAAAATACCTGTTCAGTTTTAGTAGGTGATGTTTCTGTCAGTGGTTCAAAAATAGGATAGCCAAGGGTGGCTAATAACAAGCTACCAATTTCATGAATTTCATCGCAATCTGCTTTAAGTGGCACGGGTGTATGCGGCTTTTGCCCACCATTACCATTAAGCAATTCATAACGCTGGCAATGCTTTGCTTTTTCTATCGACAGTGATTCTAAATACAACACATGGGTTTGGGTTAAGTTATTGGTGAGCGACACCAAAACTAATGCCCGCTCCCAATCTTTCTTTTCGTCTTTGTAGTGCTGCATCAAGCGGCTGCCCACATCACCCGACTGACCGATATATAACTCGTCATTATCTGAATAAGTGTTATCACCAGAAACCAAGAAATACAGCCCAACTTGCTTGGCTTCTGGCATTTTTACAAATTCAGCAATATCACTACGAGGCACTTCTATTAAGCGAATAATCGACGTGGTTTGCTCGGCAATACGAATACCCGCAGGGTCGCCTGTAGGTAAAAAGATTTGAATGGTACGAGGTCGCTTTGGTGTGTTCATGCGACCTCCTTGTCATCAACTTTGACTCTACGCTTGCCTGTTAACAGTTGCTGCATCAGCGCTTTTTTCTCTTGTTTTAGGTCGGCAAGCTGTCGTTCTAATAGCTCTATTTCTCTATCTGAATTCGTAAGGACGATAGCGATTCTTTGTTGTTCCTCTAATGGTGGGAGTGTGAAGTGCGCTTTATTTATTCCACCAATAGATAAACCAAATCGTGTTGCTCCTGTAGCTAAAGTAAAGAAATAGTATCGAGTTTTTTGCATCGAAAATAAGTAATTGAGGTACGCTCCCTCAACTAATTGACTGTTTGGGCGGATAATTGCTAAATGATATCCACAAACAGTTCCACCTAAATCTTCACTTACTAGAGCTGGTATTGCTATGTCTCCCGGAGTTTCCGAGTCTTTAGTAATGATGACATCGTTAACTTGCAATGTGTATTTATCTATCTCAGACTGTTTAGCTGTAGCCTTCATAAACTCTATTGAGTTAGTAATTCTAGTGTTGTAGTAAACGTCAGTGTAATTGCACAGTTCAACTGGAATTTCACCTTCTACAATCTTCTTATCAACAGGACTAACTATTATTTTTGCAACATCGTGCAGGTAAAGGTCTTCCCACTCTCCTTCAAACGGTTTACCTGAATCATCAAGTAGGCGTTTTTTACCTGTGAGCAGTTGTTGCATCAGGGCTTTTTTCTGTTGTTTGCTGTTGTCAATTAGGCGCTCAGTGTTGCCAATCGCTTTGTCCCAAGTAGATAAGATTTTGGCGATTTTGCGTTGTTCTGGTAGTGGGGGTAAAGGAAATATCATTTCAGATACAACGCCCCAGTCAGCCCTTGGCATTTTTGAACCAGCGGACTTATTTGCTTCTGAGATAAATTGATTCGTTTGAACAAGCTGAAATAAATATGGGTTAATAATCTTCTTTGTTGGTGAAAAAACCCATATCTCTGATGAGCAAACTCCATCAAAATTTGGTTGAGCATACTTTCTCAAGTATGGCCTCAACTTACCGAAAATTACATCTCCAGCTTTAAATTTGTTTTTGGTACTTCCTAGGTTGGAAGCTGGTACATTGCCAGTTAATTGCCCTGTTTCCTGAGCTATGTGCTCTAATTCAATACAAGGAAAGCAATCTGTCGATTTCTTTGGGTCGTATTTACTTTTTGATAATTTAACAACCTCACCAAACGCTTTATGTTCCCATCCATTAGGCACCATAACCCAACTCCTTCAAATAGCTTTCCATTTCTGCTTCAAGGGTTTGCAGCTCATTTTTAAGCTGAACACGTTCAGTGCGTACTGCCACTAAATCAATCTCAGCTTCTTCTTCAAAGGTATCAACGTAACGAGGAATATTGAGGTTAAAGTCGTTTTCTTTGATTTCATCAAAACTGGCAAGGTATGCGTATTTGTCAACGGTTTCACGGGCCTTGTAGGTGTCGATGATTTTTTGGATATTCTTAGGTGTTAGCTGGTTTTGGTTTTTGCCTGATTTAAATTCACGGCTAGCGTCAATAAATAACACATTGTTATCAATTTTTTTCTTTTTGAATATCAGAATAGCAGCTGGTATGCCTGTACCAAAGAACAGTTTTTCTGGCAGGCCAATAACGGTGTCTAGCAGGTTTTCTTCAATAAGCTGTTTGCGAATTTTGCCTTCGCTTGATGCCCTAAATAACACACCATGCGGCACGACTACTCCCATGCGACCTGTTTCCGGTTTTAGCGTTTCAATCATGTGGCTGATGAATGCATAGTCGCCTTTGGTTTTTGGTGGAATACCTCGTCTAAAACGCCCATATGGGTCGTTACTGGCATCATCATGTCCCCACTTATCTAATGAAAATGGCGGATTTGCCGTTACTACATCAAAGTGCAGTAAAGCGTTTCCGTCTTTCTCTTTTAGTAGTGGGTTACGAATGGTGTCGCCCCATTCAATGCGGTGGTTATCTTCACCGTGAAGAAACATGTTCATTTTTGCTAGCGCCCAAGTTGAGCCAATCGCTTCTTGCCCAAATAAGGCGTATTTTTTGGAGCCAGAGTTTTTACGTACCATAGCGCCACATTTTAGAAGCAGTGAGCCACTTCCTGTACACGGATCGCAGATTTGGTCGCCTTCAACTGGCTCTAAAACGGTTGCTAAAAGGGTTGATACCTCTGGCGGGGTATAGTATTCACCAGCGGTAGCACCACTGCCAGCGGCAAAGTGTTTGATCAGATATTCGTAAGCATTACCGATGATATCTAAGCTGCCCACACGCTCTGAGCTTAAATCTAAAATGTCTTTACCAAAGTCTTCGAGCAAATGACGAAGTAAATCGTTCTTTTGTTTTTCTTGGCCTAATCGATCAGTGTTAAAGCTGATGTCTTGGAATACGTTTTTAAGCTTGCTGCCGTTGGCTTCTTCAATAGCGTGTAAGGCTTTATCGATGCGCTCACCGTTACCTGCTTCATAACGCTTTTCGTATAAATCCCAAAAACTTGCGCCTTCTGGTAGTACAAAACGCTGTTTCGACATCATGGCGTGGATCAGCTCAGGGTTATCACCATATTGCGCAACTAATTTGTTGTATTCGTCTTTATAAACATCAGAGATGTACTTTAAAAACAGCATGGTGAGGATGAAGTCTTTATAGGTATCGGCACTGATCACACCACGAAAGGTATCGCAGGCGTTCCACACCGCTTTATTGATATCGTCCTGATTGATTTGAACATTGTTTTTCATGTGTTTCTATTCCCAAATTTTATTTAATTTTTCTTCGGCTATTCAGTAATCAAATGCCTAGCTCTTGCAATGCAATGGCTTCTAACTGTTGTTGCCGATTTTGTATTAACTTTTTCAGTGTCTTTTGCTCTTTTACGCCACATTGATGTAGTGCAGTGAGCCGGTTTTGCTTTTCAATCTCTAGTAGCTTAATTGGTACGCTTTCTAAAACCTGCCTTCGAATACTCAAATACATAGAACCTTCAGCGGTTGTTTTAAAATAGCGCTGTGCAGGTTGTTGATTTAATTGCCAACACAGAAAGTTAGGTGAAATTAAAGCACGATATTCAGGCTTCAATCGCACTAGAAAAAAGTGAGGCGAGCAGACCGTTTGCTCTTTTATATTTTCAACTAGAACACAGTGGTGTTTTGCACCTTTTGCTACAAATAGCACATCTCCGTTTTGTAACCAGTCGGGTTGCTTTTTAGTTTTTAAGTGAGTTTTAACAATACTATCGTGGTTAATTTCGCCCGTTATTTCAGTATCCCTAACCTGGATGACATTGACTGTCCCATCCGTGTATTGCTTGATTGAGCCTCTGAATGGATGCCCCAAGCGAATATCAGCGAGTTCATGGAGTAGTAAGCTCTGTGCAACATGCTTTGTTTGCGCTTTCATAAGGCCTCAGTTTTACCTTTACCAACACTTTTTGATCTTCTAAAAGCTTTCAAAAACGCGCGGCTTGATTGCTCTAAGTTGCGCAACTTTTTGTCTCTGATTGAAGCTTCATTCATCTTGCAATGGTGGATTATCTTAAAGCATACGTCAATTTATTTTTGCAGTAACGGCATACTGCAATTTTGTGTTTGACTAAAGCAAAACTTGTCGCTATATTTTTTGCAGTATTTAAATGGAGCAATTTATTTGAGTGTAATCTACCCTAATATTGTTAATCGAACCGTTAATCTAGGTAGTCTGCCTTACATTTCTGATGTTAATGAGCAAGGTTATCGCGAAGTTATGTTTCACGAGGACCGTTTTATTGAGCGTTTTCCAAGAGTGTTATCGCTTAATAGGCTACAAGATGCTCTTGAAATAAATTTGTTCCTTGAGCATAGGTATAAAGGTTTATTCATGCCCCCTAAGCGAGGCGGAAACAAGAATCCACTTGGTGGTGTGTCACTTGTAACCGTGCGGTCGTTAGCGAATTCTATGAGTTTATTCTTGCAATGGGTTGAGAAGAATAATGTGGACTGGCAAGAGGTTTATGCTGTGAGTGACAGCGATAAAGCAAAATACTGGTTGCCTGTTTATCGCTATCGCAAGCATCTTATAGAACAAGTGATTGCAAAGGGTATTGAACGAGATACGGCAAACCTGTACATCAATCATGTGAGGCAGTTCTACGAGTGGGCAAGAAAGCAAAAAAGAATTGATAAAGTGCCATTCAAATACAAAACCAAGATTATTAAGAAAAAGCGTAAGGACGGCGGTTTAGACTTGCTATTTACCGATTACGGTAGCGATGAAAAAGGATTTACCATTACCACCACTGACTTACTGATCCCTAAAAAGTACAAGCAAAAGAAACCAGGTGATGCGGGTTTATCGCCTTATAGCCAAGAGGAACTTAAGCTGCTCTATGCTAGCAGAGAGCTCGCAAAGCAAGGTGCTAAATTGAGAGTGGATTTAGCAGTGCAATGCGGCTTACGTGCAGAAGAAATAGCCACTTTTAGTGCTAATCATGTTGTTGATCCTGCCTTGGAAAATAAATCTATTTACTACGTAACTATCACTGGGAAGTATGATAAAGAGCGATCAATAATGGTGTCAAAAGGATTGATGGCATCACTTTGGCAATACCGCAATGGAAATGAACATCAAGACAGATTAGCTAAGTGGCAGCTTGAACATGGTAACTGTGATGATGCACCACTGTTTATTAACCGCTCTGGTGATTTCATGTCTCGTAAATCTATAGGCAATGTGATCTCGAAAGTGCGACAAGAGTTGGCACCATTTGGTATATCACTTAAGCGAGATTTTCATGACTTACGTTCAACATTTGCCACCAACCTAGCGGGCTTCCTTATCCACAAAAATTTACCCATTGGCTTTGTTCAATACAAGTTGATGCAGTTGATGGGCCATGCAGATTTTTCAACGACTCAAAAGTACATCAATTTCGCTCGTTCATTAACGTTTGATAAGCAAATGGCAAGTTGGGTAGATAAGTTATTTGGAGAACTTGTTGAGCCTTTACAAGAGGCGGCATTTAATCCTGGTTTTTCAGGAGAAGTAAATGCTTAATGGTGTTCTAAACTTTTCTCGCTTAGAAACTCAGTTGAGTGACAATGTGACTGCTGAAAGCAGTAAACGCGTAAAATTACATATCCAATTTTTTAAACGGATACTGATGCGATATGAAGTTTTACACGGTCATTGTCATAGGCTGGTTAAGGACATTAACTCGTTAATCGATAGGGATTATTGGCTCAAGTTAGAGGTAAAATCAGCTTATCTTGAGCCTAAAGATGATGTCCTATTCAGACGTTGCTTATTTCATTTTGCCAGTACGATAAGTGAAGTAAAATCCAGACCCAGTAGCGTATTTGTTTTTGATACTAACATTGATCTATTAAATTGGTATCGAAAAAACTTCGAGTTAGGAAGTGACTTACATGAGGCTTTAACTAACTGGAACTTGGATTCTGGTTTAGCTGGTAGTACAACTAGGACCAATGCACAGAAAGCGCTGATGTGCTTACATCTCTTGTTTGATAAAGCACCGAAACTAGCTGATTTAATATCAAAGCATGGTTTAAGTTGGTTTAGATCGAGTCAGCACTTTAAAAATGTCTTTCATGAACACCCAATAAAAGATCGGAACAAAGTTCTTCAATCAGCTTTACTTTCAGTGCTTAGAGTAAATTACCCAAAGCGCTTTTCAACAGTCAAAATTGCAATCAACAGAAAGTCTATTGACGTAACTGATTTGGCACAGTTAGAACCGGTTTTAATCAAACAACTTCAGGCCGTTGCAGATTCTGAGAAGTTTAAGGGAGACTTAGAGCATAGCATTGAGGCTATGACCAGGCGGTTTTTAGCTATTGTTACTAGTATCCGTCGGTTTTATGAGGAAAAACCTGATGCATTCAAAGAGCATGGACTCGATAACTTTAAGGCAAATAATTTTTCGCTATTGAAAGAAGCTAAAGCTGCCTTAAGGAAAGACCAGTTTTCAGAGCTTTTACTGGTGGTAGAGCAACATTTAGGCGAGAAGATACACCGTCATGACTATATCGCTCATTTATTGCCGTTTTATTTTAAACGATACGAAAGTTTCCGATGCATCGACTATAGTGAGGTTGCTTTAACTTGTCCTAGCTTGATGCTCGAAATTGAGCTGTTGCACCGATCAGAAATAGCGTTATTGCCTGAAAAAAATTATAACATCGAAACTCTTCATACTAGATTTTCTAAACTCAAGCGCCTGATAGTTAATTATCTGATTCCAAATTATAAAAAAGAAGTTTTAGAGCATGGGTTTCTATGTTTAGGCATGGACCAGAGTTCTATCCAAAAAGCTATATTTGAGCAACTACAAGGTGCAGTTAAAAGTAAATCTATAAGTATTCGTAGTGGTGCATCATATACGGAAACAATGCGATGGCTTATGACTATTACAGGCCAAGAGACGATAGAAGCTTTTAAAATATCTTACAAAAGGCATCAGCGTCACGCTAGGAGGTTAAGAATTGAAGACTTATACAGCGACAGTGAGTTGAGAGAACTCATATTCTTTATTGAGAAAGGGATTAATGAGGCTCAGAGCTCCAAGCAGTTACTGGCCTTATACTTCGCTCGAATTCAAATTAAAAGCTGCTGGAACACATCGCCAATGGTTGATATTGAATTGAGTGATATTACCGATGTAGCCCTACCGACTGCACAAAAAAGTATAACTTTACTGCTGCAAAAGCCAAGAAAAGGGTATGACATTGATACTTACTCTTTGGATGGACGAGCTGTAAACAGCTTAATGCGTGATATTTTATTTGTTAGAGATACTATTACTAAAGATTACCGAAACCTCGCAGCTCCTGCTGTGCAACCGTTCTTATTCATTACCAAAGAAAAAACAAATGTAAGCCGAATCAAAAGTGGAACCATTGTTTCATACATCAAGGCGTTATTGAAAAGGTTAGGCTGCCGCGTTGCATATAACTCTATGCGGATTCGAAAAAGTGGTGCTAACCATATTTATCGCGATGTGGCTAAGCAAATGCGAGCTTATGAGGCAGTGAATTTGCATACGTTTGATACTTTCATCAAACATTATCAGCGAATTAGTGAGCAAAAGTCTCAAGAAACGTTACACACAGCAGTTGATGTGATGCAACGTTACTTTACTGGCAGAGAAATAGATTCTGAGATCCGAGTGCTAATGGTAGATGATGGTAGCACACAAAAAACACCTTCTGGACAGTGCTCATCGCGTGGTAATGATGAAGAAGCTAAGCAATATAATAAAACGCACCGACATCTTCAGCAGTCAAAAAGCAACGCATGGTGTAGCGACTTTCTAGCTTGCATTTGGTGCAAACACTTTAGAACAGTTGCTGATCCTGAGCATGTATGGCAGCTATTAAGTTATAAAAAATATGTGCTTTCAGACATGTCCGCCAGTATTTCTGATATTGATAACAACGAATTTCAGCAAGAAGCAATAAACGCATTACAACAAAGAGTTGACGACATTCTAGTTCAAGTAGCTAAAAGAAGTCAGAGTGCACTGAATAAAGGTGAGGAGCTACTGATGAATAAAGGTATGCACCCGTTTTGGGAGTTTGCAATTACATCAGCTAACAGCTTGAGGGGGATAAATGTCTGACACTTTCACTGCTATAAATCATTGTTTGAAAGTTGAAGGTCTCATCCACTTACTCCCTTATGATGAGAAGCGGGTAGAATTACTTTCTTCAATATTGCTATGGAGTTTTATACGCCTAAATAAGGAACAAAAAACACTTTTTGGTGACGACTCTTGGCTTTCTGAAGGTAATAAACTATCGGTTACCTTTAATGGTGTCGGGGCGGAATTTCAATACCAACTGAAAGCTTTAACACTTGGTATGTATACTCAAGGATCAGGGCAAGGAATGGACCCCCTTAGCTGGGAGACTATTCGAAGAAATATCAGTAATTTGAAGCGCCTTGCTAAATGGCTTGAGGGGTATGGTATTAAAAGTTTTTCTGTATTGGGCTCCCTACCAGAACTTCGTTTACGGAACATAATTATTGAACTCGTACGAGTCTCTAACTTGCAGAAGCACCCTTCGTTTGCTCAATCATTGCTAGCAGCTATTTACTGGTTGAAACGATATTCTGTGATTAAAAATGAGCTGTTTTTTGACTTAACAAATGAATATTTTATGCCATATACTTTGCTTAAAAAACAGCGCAGAAACAAGCATTCAATCATCCCAATACAAGTTATGAAGCAAGCGCTAAAACTATGTGAAGTGCATCTTAATGCCGCTGAGCAAATTATAGATGATTGGTACTTGCTTCAGACCCAACTCAATAATTCTATTTCTACGCTACCAAAAACAGGTTTTAAAAATTCGACTCATATAGATGGTTTGAGTAATTATGAGTCATCGTGGCTAAACGAAAATCACGAAGCAATAAAAAATCTTCGTAAATATACGTTTGTTTTAGTAATTAGTTATACAGGAATGCGTTATAACGAAGCTTTGGCACTTAACGATGATGCAGCTATTGAGCGTAATGGCAAATATTTCATAAAGTCCTTTTTATCTAAAACCACTGATGAAATACAATGTTTAGAGTGGATAACAAATGAAGTTACCTACCGCGCTGTAAATCTACTCTCAAAGGTTTGCTCTATCTATCGCCAAAGAGCAGGATTACTTCTAAGGCATCATAGCGATGTGTTACCAACCAAAAGAGCTATTAACCTAGAGTTTGGACTCAAGTCTAAAACTCTATTTGGAACAATACCGCACAAAAAAGCGTGTGAATTTTCTTTAAATACTAAACTTGGGAAAAGCTCATTCAATAATTTTAATAAGCTTTTTAGTATACGCCTTAGTCAACAAGATGTTTCAGAGCTGGAGCGTATGGACTGTAATTATCAATCAGTTGGCTCAAACCATAGAAATTTCAAAAAGCCTTATGCAGTGGGTGACTTGTTTAATTTCACAGCTCATCAATTTAGACATACATTCGCTTGGTTTATCGTTGCTAACCGTCTCGGCGATCTAGATGACATTAAATATCAATATAAACACCTCGAAAATATGATGACATTGGTTTATAGCCAGCGAGGCTATGAGTCTATGGAGGAATTGATTGGACTAACTGATAGTTTCTCAGAATTCATGATTTCACAAGCGATGGAAGATATGGTTATCGCAGCCAATGATGGCAGATTAGCAGGAAAAGGCGGCCAAAATTTTATAACCAAGTTGTCAGAAATTCTTGCTGATGACCTAACCACTGGGAACGCGCCACATTTTAAAAATATGGAAGAGTTGATAACATTTGCTGCTAAGCATACCAATAATTTCAGGGGTGTATCACATGGCTATTGCACTAAGGGTGGGGAGTGCAAGGTTCGCAATGCCGCAGATCCGAGTCACTGTGTAAATTGTGATAGCTACATAGCAACACCTAGACACTTTCCGCATTGGCTGGTTGTTAAAAAGCGATGTGAATCCCAACTAGCTACATTTGAGAAGTTTCCGGTAGAAATAAAGCAGAGATTTAACGCTTTTAGTACAGCATTAAATGACAACCTTGAAGCCGCTAATATCATCATTGACCAGTTAACGATAAAAGTGAAGGAAGCCTAATATGAGTGAATCAGTTGAGATCACAATGGCTGACAAAATTGATAAGGCCTTGTCGGAAATGGCAGCCAATAACGAAAAAATTAATGTTAGCCAAGTAGCGAAAAGATTAGGTGTTTCAAACTCTGCAATCTACAAGTTTAACCCTGAGAAAATCCCAGATATTAAGACTGCGCAAAAGCGTCAGAAACATAAAGCTGAGTCGATTACGTTAGGCACAGAAAATGAAAAGCTTAAGAAAGAAATTAAGTCATTGAAAATTTTAAACAGTCAACACAAAGCATTAGCTGATGAGTACAAAGTTAAGAATGAGTCGTTGTGGGAACATATTCAGCAAATTTATAACATGTACGCTGAAGTGTTAGCTGAGCGAAATAATTTTGCAGAAAGGCTTAAGCACATAAACTAACAGTTTAGGTTTTTCAAAATAATCGTAGGATATTAATAATGAGCAAAAACACGAAAAAAACATCAAAAGATGTTGCTTCGAAAGCAGCAAAAGTTCTGACTGATCCAAGCGCATCTAAGACTGCAAAAAAATTAGCGGGATCTGCGCTATCTCAGAAAGGGACGGCCAAACAAACAGGAGCTGATATGGAAGACTTTGCATCTAAGGTTTTGCAAAGTGATAAGTACAGTTCAAATACAAAAGAGCTTGCCGGATCAGTACTATCACAATCTAATAAAAAGCGGTGACTCCACTTTTTCTGATTGGGGTCCAATGACCTTGAGGTTCACAGCAAAATTAACTCGTATGTTGCAAGTAAACTTATTTCGCCTTTTTGATATCCCTGCGAACGAGAGCTTTGCTAAATATAAAAGTGATTTTTATTTTTTAAACCCAAGTTAAGGAAAGCAGTAATTGGCAAAATTTGACTATTCTGAATTTGATTTGGAAGTAGACGAATGTTTTGATACTAGAAAGGACTTCGATCCTAAGACTACTCCCTATGATATTGAGCAACAAATACAAAGAGCTGTGGATAGTATTGTAAATGAGTGTCCAGATGTAGATTGGAATGAAAACTTAATTACTTACAAAATAATTGAAAGTGTACGAGATATTCTCTTAAATTATAAGGTCCCTGGCTTGGGGGGAGAGTTGTCTGAAAGTAAGTTTAATCTTGAAGCATATAAGCTAACAGGTCATGCAGAAAGCTTTCATGGCGATATTGCTTTTATTATAACTAGGCGTTTTTCAGAGTATTCTAGGCCAATATCGGGAGTTGCATTTTACGAAGCAAAGGCATCTAGTATTGAAAGGCAAAGTAAAAAGGAATACCCCGCGTTTTGTACTAACCAACTTCGAAGACTAGTTACCCATACGCCAAGGTTAAATTACCTTATTTTAAACAAAAAAAGTTGTCGAATAGGTGGTGATAATTGGCCCGCTATTGATGAGCGTGATCGAGACCCCTGGGAGCTCACACATAAGCGTGTTAATGCTGCTGTGATAGACGCAAATTTTCTAAAGAACAATAGAAATATTGAATTTGCATTGAGGACCATAGGATTATCATTTGGTAGTCACTTTGTACAACGAGTTCTCTCTGGAAGAGATTTGGACTACTCACGTACAGTTGATAAGACGATTCGCCGTTGGCTAAAATACACTAGAAAATCTTCCCCATTAATTATCTCAGTATCAATTCTTGATTCATCAGGTGAGCACTTTGACACACAGTTAGAACTTCCTGGCTTTGAAAAAATAGCACTTAAAAACTATGTTAAAGCCTTAGAATAGGATTGTGGCCAGTAACTTTTTGCAGAACTAAGAATTTAAAATAGAGGCAATTAATAAGCAGACTTTCGAAGGATTACTTTGATACAAAGAGTAAGTCGAGAGTCTGTTTATTGCATAGTTCTTAACGCTGATTTTTGACAGTTACCTAATAAACTAATATATAGAATATTAATAAATTAAAGTACATTTGCCGATACTTAAAGGAACTGAAACATATGGATTTGTTTGACATGCTCACTATTAAATTAACTTTACCAAAGAGAAGCGCTCCAACAGAAAAAATAGGTGGTAATTCAATTTACAAATTGCTTTTTAGGCAAACTAAAATAAAAGCAACGGTCAAAAAAAGTGAATTCCCTGGATATTTCGAGTTAGAGACGGGATTAACTCCCCCCTTAGACGTTATCTTTTTAAAAGATCCAAATTCTAGGGGGAAATGTCCTAATGACCTCACTTCATTGAAAGCAAAAAAAACTTTTACACTTGCAAATTGGGATGAAGAAAACGAATTACTCTGGGAGAATTTTCCCGATACGTACTCTTCCACTGACCCAAATGAAATCAACTCTTCATGGCAGGGGCAATTTCTTTTTAAAGAGGAGGACTTCAAAAAAGGGTTAACTGGCTTAAGAAAACCTCAGTTGGGGGCGCTGCATGCATTGTCTGGATATTTTTCTACAGATCAGGCGATCGAGCCTGCCACGGTGGTGCTACCGACTGGTACTGGTAAAACGGAAACTATGCTAGCAACATTGATTTACCAGCGTTGTAACAAAGTTTTAGTAATTGTTCCTTCAGATTCACTTCGAAATCAAATATCAGAGAAGTTTATTGAGTTAGGTTACTTACCAGAGCTTGGGGTGGTTAGTTGTGATATTGCTCTTCCTAAAGTAGCTGTCATTAAAAAGGGACTTCACCTGATTGATGATGTTTACAATATTGCTGCAAAGTCTAATGTAATTATCGCAACGACCAGCGTTCTCTCTGCCTCTTCTGAACTTGCTCTCAATACCCTCTGTGGAAGTTGTTCTCATCTTTTTGTTGATGAGGCGCATCACATTTCAGCTAATTCATGGCAGTCAATTAAACAGAGGTTTGCTGATAAACGTGTGGTTCAATTTACTGCAACACCATTTAGAAATGACAAAAAGTCACTTGGTGGAAAAATTATATACAACTACACAATGGGAGAGGCTCAAAGGGCTGGATATTTCACTAATGTTAATTTACTAGCGGTAGAAGAATATTATGCCGACTTGATGGATAGAGCAATCGCGGGTAAAGCAATAGAGCAGTTAAAATCTGACCTTGATAATAATTTTGACCATCTACTCATGGCGCGGACCAGTAGTAAAATTAGAGCGGAAGAACTCGCGCAAATTTACCAAGAAATAGCATCAGAGTTTCATCCTGTAGTTGTGCATTCGACCTTTTCAAAAACCTTAGTAAGGGAGCGCCTTGGAATGCTTCTTTCTAGAAAATCTAGGATTGTAATTTGTGTTGATATGCTAGGTGAAGGTTACGATCTGCCTAATTTAAAAATTGCAGCTCTGCATGACCACCATAAAAGCTTAGCTGTTACTCTGCAATTCATAGGTCGCTTTACACGAGTCAATCACGCACAAAAATTAGGTAACGCCAGCGTAGTTATGAATGTCGCAGATCCCAATGTAGAAGGCGAACTTCAGCACCTTTATTCTATAGGGGCCGATTGGGACACTGTACTTAGACGCCTTTCTGAAAACCGAATTGCTAAAGAAGTTCGTTTGCAGGAGGTGGTCGATGCACTGAAAAACAAGGGAGATTTACATGATCAAATCTCCCTTTGGAATTTAGAGCCTACTTATACTGCAATGCTATTTAAAACTTCTTGCGAGCAGTGGGAACCCGAACAATATTTAGAAGCCCTTCCTAAATTTGAGGAATCGTGGCATGCAATCGGAGAAGAGGAAAACTTACTTGTTGTACTAGCTATTCAGGCAACTTCTGTACGTTGGGGTAACTATCGAGAGCTGAAAGATACAAACTATAAAATCTTTATTGCTCACTGGGACTCGGAAAGAGCAGCGTTATTTGTATTTTCAAATGATTATAAAACCTTTCGAGTCGATAAATTAGCAAGTGCTATTTGTAATAACCAGTGTGAATTAGTCAGTGGTGACAAAGTATTCAACGTCTTCAATGGTATAGAATATCCACTTGCCAGAAATTTAGGGGCTTCCCAAATTGGAGCTATAAGCTTTACTCAGTATTTTGGACCTAACGTAACCGAAGGTCTAACAAGAATTGAAGAATCACAATCTCATCTAAGCAATATAGCTGCTCTAGGCTATGAATCTGGAGAGCGTGTCATTTGGGGATGTTCACAGAAAAAAGGCAAAGTTTGGTCTCCTCAGAAGGGTGGCGGTATTACGGATTGGTGTGATTGGGTAAAAAAGGCTTGGGATAAAATATTTAGCTCAGAACCAGATGCAAACAATCTCACACGTAATTTTTTACGACCCGTACCTTTGGTTGAACCTTATCACTCTTACCCAATTTCAGCTCAATGGGGAGAGCATTTACTCACTGCATTTGAAGATAAGATCACTTTTTACTTTGGAGAAATATCAGCCCACCTATACTTGGTTGAAGTGGCTACTGATGGGATTTTTGAGGATCAAAGTGTAAGGCTTATATTCTCCTGTGACCATACAAGCTCAGAATACAAGCTTTGTTTGTCAGCTAAAGATTTACCAAAAGGTTATGCTTACCAACTGATTTCTGGTCCTGAAATATTTATTCAACGCGGTCTAGACGAACCTATAGCTTTAGTGGAGTACATGGAAGTTGACCCTGTGATGATCCACTATGCGGATGGTTCATTTTCATACAATGCGCACATAGTCCATGTTAGCCAAGATATCGGTCTATTTGAAAGGGAAGATATTGTAGGTATTGATTGGACTGGAACAGATATACGTAAAGAGTCTATGGGTTACGACAAAGAACTGGATTCAATACAATGGCGATGGTTTAATGAAATTGAAGATGATTACGATGTCATTATTAATGACGATGGTAAGGGGGAATCGGCGGACTTAATAGGGTTAAAAATTTCAGACAACAGTATTTTTTTGACGTTAATTCACTGTAAGTATTCTGGCTCAGATGAACCAGGCGCCAGGTTAAAAGATTTGTACGAAGTATGTGGACAAGCTCAACGTTGTATTCGATGGAAGCACCTAAACTTGTCCTACTTATATCACCACATAAAACGACGTGAAGAAAAATGGCGTCAAAGAGGTTATTCTCGTTTTCTCAAAGGGAGTATTAGGGACCTAGCTGCAATTAAAGAACGCTCAAGAACCACTCGGACAAGGTTTAATGTTACTATCGTCCAACCAGGGTTAAGCATTGCTCAAGTCAATGATGAGGGCCTAAAACTGTTAGGGAGTACAGCTCTTTTTATTAAAAAAACAACCACCGCCGATTTAGCTGTGTTTGGTTCGGCTTAATAGATGATAGTCAATTTCTTCGTTGTAGATGTGCATCGATTCCGGTAACAAGATTCAATCATCTCGTTTCATTTCACTGCAAATTCACAGCCCATTTCTTAAAAAACTGTTACCACTTACTAAGCCAGTAAATACTGTGCGGTAACAGTTTTCCTTTTCTTGAAAAAGACATTATCTACACGCCTAAGTCTATTGTTACCCTAATAGCCGATATGATTGAACCATTCGAAGGCAAAATTTACGACCCATGTTGTGGCTCGGGCGGTATGTTTGTGCAATCGCTTAAATTTATTAATAGTCACAACGGTAACCAAAAAAACATATCTATTTATGGGCAAGAGTACACTAACACCACCTACAAACTGGCTAAAATGAACCTAGCCGTGCGCGGTATTTCGGGTAACTTAGGCGATATAGCAGGCGATACCTTTTTTAAAGATCAACACCCCGACCTAAAAGCCGATTACATAATGGCAAACCCACCGTTTAACCAAAAACAGTGGCGCGCCGATAACGAGCTAGTTGACGATGCCCGTTGGGCAGGTTACCCAACACCGCCTACCGGCAATGCTAACTATGCGTGGATCATGCATATGATCTCAAAGCTCAGCGAGCATGGTACCGCAGGCTTTGTACTGGCTAATGGCTCAATGAGTTCTAACACCAGTGGAGAGGGCGATATTCGCCAAAAAATAATCGAAAACGATTTAGTCGATTGTATGATAGCCCTACCAGGGCAGTTGTTTTACACCACGCAAATTCCGGTGTGTTTATGGTTTATAAGTAAAGATAAACGCGGCAATAACGAAAAAGGCTTACTAAAACGCCGCGACCGCCAAGGCGAAACCCTATTTATAGACGCCCGCGAAATGGGCTCTATGGTAAACCGTACCTTAAAAGAGCTCACTAACGACGACATAGCTAAAATAACCGAAACCTACCATATTTGGCGCGGCGAAGAGCTAAGCATAAATACAGAGCAAGAATATGCAGATGTTGCCGGTTACTGTAAATCAGCCACCCTTGCCGATATAAAAGCGAACGACTACGTACTTACTCCAGGGCGCTATGTAGGTGCTGCTGACATTGCAGATGATGGCATTCCGTTTGAGACTAAAATGAGCGAACTTAGCCAAACGCTTTATAGCCAAATGAGCCAAAGCGATGAGCTTGATAAAGCCATCCGTAAAAACTTGGAGGCGCTGGGTTATGGGGAGTAATTGGATTGAATACAAACTTGCTGAAATAGCGATACTTAGAAATGGAGCCGGCATTAAACAGCAATTTTTTAGTGAGTCGAGTATTGCTATTCCATTAGTTAAAGTATCAAACTTTACATCTAACTCTGTTGATGTAAATGGACTAACGAAAGTTGATCATGAACATGCCCAGAAGTGGATCTCTCACACTCTTGATGTTGAAGACATTGTTGTCGCGACTGTCGGGTCTTGGCCACCAAATTGGTCTTCTGTAGTAGGCAAAGTAGTTCGGATTCCTCAGCTAGCCGCAGGTGCAATTCAAAATCAAAATACATGTTCAATTAATCCAAAAGATAATATGGATAAAGACTTTTTGTACTATGTATTAAAAACAGACTTATTTATAAATTATGTGATAAATGTTGCGCAAGGAAGTGCAAATCAAGCCCGAGTGCCTGTTAAAAAGTTGGGAGAGTTTAAATTTAAAGCACCATTTGATATTGAAAAACAAAGACAATTAGTTAATGTTTTAGTTAATGCGGATAAAAAAATTGAACTTAACCAGAAAACCAACCAAACCTTAGAACAAATGGCGCAGGCGTTGTTTAAAAGTTGGTTTGTTGATTTTGATCCCGTGTTTGACAACCTCCTTGCCAGCGTGGATTTTAAGTTAGAAAACCTTGAAACTAGTCTGCCTGACGAGTTAAAACAAAAAGCGCAGCGTCGCTTAGCGGCACTGGACAGTTTAAAAAATGCGGCACAATGCAAAGCATCACTCAGTGCGCTCGCTCACGAGTTACAAATACAGCTACCAACAAAAGAAGCAACACAAGCAGCAGTGCAAGTATTAGGTAAAACCGCTGAAACACCCGTTAAACCAAACATTAACGCCAACCCTAACATATTAGCGCAACACGCCAACACCCATGCCCACTTCCCCAATGAGTTCGAACACAACGAACAGCTAGGCTGGATACCAAAGGGCTGGAGTGCATCTTCAGTAGAGGATGAGTTTGCGGTAAAAGGTGGTTCAACACCAAGTACAAAAAATCCAGATTTTTGGGAAGGTGGGGAGATACACTGGACCTCACCTAAAGACTTATCGGGTAACACTACAAAAATAATGCTTGATACAAGCCGAAAAATAACTTCTGCTGGATTGAAAAAAATAACATCAGGTTTATTACCTATTGATACTGTTTTAATGTCATCAAGAGCGCCTGTCGGTTATTTGGCGTTGGCAAAAGTACCTGTTGCGATCAACCAAGGTTACATAGCAATTACTGATGCTCAAACATTAAGTTCCGAATATACCATCCAATGGCTAGACTCTGTGATGGATGAAATCAAAGGTATTTCTGGTGGTACAACGTTTGCGGAGATAAGTAAGAAAACATTTAAAGGTATACAGCTAGTTATTCCATCAAAAAAAGCGGTCGAAGCTTATACAGAAATATCTAAAATGTATTACAAGCGCATTACGGCTTGTGTCCAAGAAATTAATACATTGACTGAAACTAGGGATTATTTACTACCCAAGCTCATCTCAGGCGAACTACAAATACCCGATGTAGTCACTGATGAAGAAATAGTAGATTAAACTTAGCTGAGCGTTTAAAGGCCACAAAAACAAGAATAAGGATGTTTGATGAAATTTACTGAAGCCAAATTAGAACAAGCGGTGGTTGAGTTATTAGGTGAGCAAGGCTACCCGCATTTGTTGGGCGGTGAGCTTACTCGCAATAATAGCGATGTATTAATTAAAGAGGACTTACGTGCTTTTTTAACCAAGCGTTACGCTAAGAATAATATTACCACCGGTGAAGTTGACTCAATTATTGCAAAGCTTGAAAAGCTGCCAGCCAGTGATTTATACGAGAGCAATAAAACCTTTTGTAAGTGGCTAAGTGACGGCTTTTTACTGAGCCGCGAGCGTGGCAGAGTAGCAGGCAGTGCAGCGCAAAAAGATTTGTATATTCAGCTGCTTGATTACGACAACGTTGAGCAAGGTTTAAAAAGTAGCCTAATAGCAGGCAGTACTATGGCTGCTTTGGATAATGTGAATGAAGCCAGTGTGACTTACCTGCAAGACGATAATATTTATCGCTTTGTTACCCAGTTAGAAATAGAAAGCCCCACAAGCTACGACAATATTGAACTGCGTATTCCCGATGGCATTTTATATGTAAATGGCTTGCCATTGGTGGTGTTTGAATTTAAAAGCGCAATACGCGAGCAAGCCCCAATATTTGAAGCGTATGAGCAGTTAACGGTGCGGTACAGGCGCGCTATTCCGCAGTTATTTGTGTTTAATACCTTGTGCGTTATAAGCGATGGCGTAAACAATAAAATGGGTAACTTATTTGCGCCGTACCAGTTTTTTTACTCGTGGGGTAAAGTAACGGGGCAAGAACTCACAGCGCAAGAGGGTATTAACTCGTTACATACCTTATTGCAGGGCTTGTTTGACAAAGCGCGCCTGCGCGATGTAATGCGCAACTTTGTATTTTTCCCTGATTCTGATAATAAAAACGCGGGCAAAAAAGAGATAAAAATTGTGCCGCGTTATCCCCAATATTATGCGGCTAATAAACTGTTCGAAAATATAAAACGGCACTTAAAGCCTCAAGGCGATGGTAAAGGTGGTACGTACTTTGGCGCAACGGGTTGCGGTAAAAGTTACACCATGCAATTTTTAACACGCCTATTGATGAAAAGCGTTGAACTTAAAAGCCCAACCATTATTTTAATTACCGACCGAACCGATTTAGACGATCAGCTTTCGCAGCAATTTGGCAATGCTAAAACCTACATTGGCGATGATACGGTAAAAACAGTTACCAGCCGGACTCACTTACGTGAGTTACTAGAAGGCCGTAACAGTGGTGGTGTATTTTTAACGACTATTCATAAATTTACCGAAGACACCCAGTTATTAACCGACCGCACTAACGTTATTTGTATTTCTGATGAGGCGCATCGTAGCCAAGTAAATCTTGATCAAAAAATTACCATTACCGACAAAGGTGTAAAAAAGACCTTTGGCTTTGCTAAATACCTGCACGACTCACTGCCAAACGCCACCTATGTTGGTTTTACAGGCACCCCAGTAGACGCGACTTTAGATGTATTTGGTGAAGTGGTTGACTCGTACACCATGACTGAGTCGGTTAAAGATGAAATAACCGTACGCATTGTATACGAAGGCCGCGCCGCCAAGGTGTGTTTAAACAATAGCAAGCTGGCTGAGATTGAAGCTTATTACAAAGAGTGCGCCGATGCAGGCAGTAACGAACTTCAAATAGAAGACAGTAAAAAAGCTACCGCTAACATGAATAGCATTCTAGGCGATCCTGACCGCATACGTGTATTAGCAAGGGACTTTGTTGAACATTACGAAAAACGTATTGAAGAGTGCTCTACGGTCGCAGGAAAGGCGATGTTTGTGTGCAGCTCGCGTGGTATTGCTTATCAGCTGTATCAAGAGCTAGAAGAACTACGCCCACAGTGGTTTGATGTAGTAGATACTGATGACGCGCAAAAACTATCAGATACCGAGCGAAAGCGCGCTATTAGCGAAGGCCGTATTGCCGCCCCCTCTGAAAAAGTAAAAATGGTGATGACGCGTGGCAAAGACGACGTTGAACGCTTATATAATTTACTTGGCAGTAAAGACGCGCGTAAAGAGCTTGATAAGCAATTTAAAAACAAAAATTCAAACTTTAAAATAGCCATAGTGGTTGATATGTGGCTAACCGGTTTTGACGTGCCATTTTTAGATACCATGTACATAGATAAGCCATTGCAAAAGCACAGCTTAATACAAACTATTTCGCGAGTTAACCGCCAGTTTGAAGGCAAAGATAAAGGCCTAGTGGTTGACTACATTGGTATTAAATCTGAAATGAATAAAGCGTTAGCGCAGTATTCAAAAACTGACGAAACCAACTTTGAAGACATTACCGCCTCGGTTATTGAAGTAAAAAACCATTTAGCGCTACTTGCCGAGTTATTCCATAAATTTGACAGCAGCCCATACTTTACCGGCGAAGCCGTAGCCCAACTAAACTGTTTAAACCACGCCGCTGAGTTTGCGCTAACAACCGAAAAACGCCAAAAGCGCTTTATGGATTTAGTTAAACGTTTAAAAGCCGCTTACGATGTATGTTGCGGTAGTGAAAAAATTAACGAGAATGAGCGTAACCACATTCACTTTTACCTTGCCATTCGCTCTATTATTTACAAGCTAACCAAAGGCGAAGCGCCCGATACCGCGCAAATGAACGCCAAAGTGCGTGAAATGATAAGCGAAGCCCTACAAAGCGACGGCGTAGAAGAAGTATTTAAACTCGGTAATGAAGACGGTGGCGAAATCGACATTTTTAATGACGACTACATTGCTAAAATAGAAAAAATAAAACTCCCCAATACCAAAATAAAAATACTGCAACAAATGCTAGCTAAAGCCATAGGCGAGCTTAAAAAAGTAAACCAAACCCAAGGTATCAACTTTACTAAACGCTTTGAATCTCTGGTACAGCGCTACAACGAGCGAAAAGATGACGATATATTGGTAAGCAATGTATTGGATGACTTTTCTGACAGTATGGTTGATATGATTTACAGCGTACGCGACGAAATGAACGCCGGCGACGAGCTAGGCATTGATATTGAAGAAAAAGGCTTTTACGACGCCCTAAAAATGTTAGCGGTTAAGTACGACTTTGACTACCCCGAAGATAAGCTAATTGAGCTTGCCCAAGCGGTAAAAGTAATTGTAGACGACAAGGTAAAATTTGTTGATTGGAATAACCGTGACGATATTAAATCATCACTTAAAGTAGAGCTGATTTTAATACTCGCTAAATTTAAATACCCACCAATCAGCCGCGATGAAGTGTACAAAGAAATATTTGAACAAGCGCAAAATGTAAAAGCGAATAAATAGGCGGCATTAACTATCTTTATTCAGTGGTAAGAGTTTATTTATCATAAAATCAGGGTGTTATACTTTTATAAGAAGTTTAAATTTAAGTCACTTTAATAGAGTTTAGAAGTCAGCAACATATAAAATAACACCCAAAGTAAGCCAAGCTTTATCGTAGTTGTTATTAAGCCAAAAGCTTCTGATATTTTTGAAATTCCTACCTTTATAAAAAATCAATCCACGCCATCTTGTAAAAGCTCTTTATAGATTTTGTAAGTAAAGACAAAACTGTATAGCTATATGTAAATGCTACCCTAGTATTTGTAAAGGGCGACTACTTTCTAAGTAGTAAACTTAAAATTATTAATATTTATAGCCGCTTAAAAAAATAAATCTCGTTTTATTCCACCATAAAAACAAAGTTTCATTCAAACAACTAGGATGGGTTCTGACTCTTATTGATAACTTGGTGATTGAAAATGATTTAAAATGCTTGACTGTGTTTGTTCTGTCTGTAGTATTACGTGCAATGTATTTAAAAGTTATTAAAAACTAATTAACAGCTGGAGTTGAACGGAAGATGCCAAGCAAACTAGACGAATATAAACACGTAAATTATAGCTGGGATGACTCTGTTGCAGATGAGTTAACCCCAATTGATAGTTTGGTTTACCGCTCGAATATTTTAGGCGCTGACCAACGCATTACTAATACAGGTGGTGGTAACACTTCTGCAAAATTAATTGAAACCGATCCACTAACCGGTGAAGAAGTCGAAGTGCTGTGGGTTAAAGGCTCAGGCGGAGACTTACGAACAGCTAAAAAAGAAAATTTTTCATCATTATATCAAGGTAAATTAAACGCACTTGATGCTACATACCAAGCGCGTGATGATAAAGGTTATAAACAAGCTGGTGAAGATGCAATGATTGGCATGTACAAGCATTGTAATTTCTGTTTGAACCCACGAGCTTCTTCAATTGACACGCCATTACACTCAATGATTAATGAAAAGCATGTTGACCATTTACACCCAAATGCAGTCATCGCAGTTGCTTCTTGTAAAGATCAGAAAGAGCTTACAGAAGTTATTTGGGGCGGAAAAATGGCTTACGTCCCTTGGATGCGTCCAGGTTGGGAAGCAGCTAAGGTATGTGAAGAAGCATATGCAGAGAAACCTGATAGTGTAGGTATCTTGTTAGGCCAGCACGGCCATACTAACTGGGACAGTGAAAGTAAGAGCTGTTATGAAACATCGTTATGGGTAATAGAAACTGCTGCTCGTTATATTGAAGAGCATGATAAAGGTGAGATGACTTTCGGTGGAGCGAAATACAATAGCTTATCTGAAGAGGACAGAAACGATTTATTAGCTAAGTTTTTGCCTGTTGCACGTGGTCTTTTATCAAATAAAGTGAAGTTTATCTCGACAGTGCAAACTGATGAAACAGCCCTTCGCTTTGTAAATAGTGTTGATGCACCTCGATTAGCAAAACTTGGTACTTCTTGTCCAGATCACTTCTTACGTACAAAAATTCAACCTCTTTATGTTGATTTCAATCCTCAAGAAGATGGTTTTGACACCTTAGTTGAAAAATTAAATGAAGGTATAGAGCAGTACCGTGTAGATTACGCTGAGTATTACAATAATTGTAAACGAGATGACTCTCCTGCAATGCGTGATCCAAGCCCGACAGTTATTTTAATACCGGGTGTAGGTATTATTGGCTGGGGTAAAAACAAGAGTGAGTCTCGGGTTACTACTGAATTTTACAATTGTGCCATTGAGGTTATGCGTGGTGCTGAAGCGATCAGTGAGTACACAGCACTGCCTCAACAAGAAGCATTTGATATTGAGTACTGGGCTTTAGAAGAAGCTAAGTTACAACGTATGCCAAAAGAAGCACCACTAGCACGTGATGTAGTAGTTGTAATTGGCGCTGGTGATGGCATTGGTAAAGAAACAGCATTTAGAGTAGCTAGAGAAGGTGCCCATGTTGTATGCGCTGACTTACGTGAAGAAGCTGCTCAAAAAACAGCTGATGAATTGACAGCTATTTATGGCCAAGGCATTGGTGTAGCCGGTACGGGTATTTCAAGCTGTGGTCCAGCTATTGCTCAAGGTGTTGATATTACTGACCGCGAAAGCGTTAAGAAAATGTTCAAAGAAGTCACGTTGGCTTATGGTGGCATTGATAAAGTAATAGTAACTGCAGGCGTGTTCTTAGCACCTGGCCAACCAGGTATGACGAATGATCAACAATTTGATGTTAGCTTTGCCGTTAATGTTAAAGGTGGTTATATAGTAGGTACTGAGGCCAATGAAATCTGGAAAGCACAAGGCCTTAAAGGCTCTCTTGTTCTTACTACAAGTGTAAATGCTGCGGTATCGAAGAAAGGCTCATTAGCCTATGACACCTCAAAAGCCGCGGCAAATCACTTAGTTCGTGAATTAGCTGTTGAACTATCTCCACTTGTTAATGTGAATGGTTTAGCGCCTGCAACAGTTGTTAAAGGTAGTACTATGTTCCCGCGTGACCGTGTAATAGCATCTTTAACTAAATATAAAGTTGAATTTACAGAGTCGGATTCTGATGATGAACTTCGCGATAAACTCGCTAATTTCTATGCTCAGAGAACGCTCACTAAACAACCTATCACGCCAGAAGATCAAGCAGAAGCTGCTTACTTAATGGTGTCAGGACAGTTGAGCAAAACAACTGGTCAGATTATTAGTGTTGATGGTGGTCTGCACGAAGCCTTCTTACGCTAGAACTGCACTTTTTAGAGCGCTTTTTTAAAAGCGCTCAATTATAGACTGATAAAATACACAAAATAAGAATTAGGAATAAGTTATGACACAACGTATTGATAAATCACTAATATCTGATGGAAACGCTAAGCTATTAAGCGACTTAAATGAAGATTACCAAGCATTAGGTAATAAACTTGCGCGTAATGATATTAATATCGAAGATATTACAGAGAAAGCTCAGGCTTTCCAAATCGCAGTGCCATCTTGGGGTACTGGTACCGGTGGTACTCGTTTTGCACGTTTTCCTGGTGAAGGCGAGCCTCGTAATATCTGGGAAAAATTAGAAGATAGCGCGGTTATTAATGATTTATCTCAGTGTACAGAGCGTGTTTCACCTCACTTCCCTTGGGATAAAGTAGATGATTTTACTGAGTTAAAACAATTCTCAGATGAGTTAAACCTAAGCTGGGATTCGATCAACTCAAATACATTCCAAGATCAACCAGGCCAAGAGCATAGCTTTAAATACGGTTCTTTAAGTAATACAAGTGCTGAATCACGCGACCTTGCAATTGCACACAACCTTGATTGTATTGAATGGGGCAAAGCGCTGGGTTCTAAAACATTAACAGTTTGGGTTGGCGATGGCTCTAACCATCCAGGTCAACAACATTTTCAAAGTGCTTTTGAGCGTTATTTAGAAAGCATGAAAACAATTTATGCTGGTCTTCCAAGTGATTGGGAACTACATATTGAGCACAAAATGTTCGAACCTGCATTTTACTCAACCATAATTCAGGACTGGGGCAGTAATATCCTTGCGGCTATGGAGCTTGGTCCTCAAGCTAAGTCATTAGTTGATTTAGGGCACCACGCACCAAACGTGAATATTGAAATGATTGTATCTCGCCTAATTCAATTTAAAAAATTGGGTGGTTTTCATTTTAATGATAGTAAATATGGTGATGATGATCTTGATAGTGGCAGCTTACACCCTTATCAGCAGTTCTTAATTTTTAATGAGTTAGTTGATGCGCAATATCGAAATCAAGAAGGCTTTAACCCTAACTACATGTTAGATCAATCACATAACGTAACCGATCCAATTGAAAGCTTAATGAACTCTGCTGCAAGTGTTCAGCGCTCTTTTGTATCAGCTTTGTTAGTTGATCGTGAAAAGTTATCGCAATACCAGCAAGATAATGATGCATTGATGGCTAGTAACACACTGAAAAATGCATTTAATACAGATGTTAGCCCTATCTTAGCGATGGCTCGTTTACGTAAAGGTGGTGCAATTGACCCAATAGCGACTTATCGTAAAGCGAACTATCGTTCATCAGTTGCATCTAAACGTCCATCAAGCGGCGGAAATGGTTCTGGCATTGTCTAAGAACTCGCCTCAATAAAAAATATAAACATGCAGAGGTATTTAATCGTCTCTGCATGTTTATTGGTTAACACACACTTACACACATAAGAATAAAGAACGTCGATTCATTTGTCATAATAAGAACAAAAATTGGCGCAATGGAGGCAGTATGTCGACAGCAGAAGAATTTGAAACACAACCCGTTTCCCCTAATAAATTACAATCAGCCAATACGTTTGCGGGCAGTTATGCTGGTGAGCACGTAGCAGGAACTGAATTTGTAATAGGTGCATTATTTGTATCATGGGGGGTAGGGGCCAGTGATATATTATTAGGTTTACTACTGGGTAACCTATTAGCCGTTTTAACTTGGGGTTTGATCACCGCGCCAATAGCCACCGATACGCGATTAACTCTCTACGCCTACCTTGAAAAAATAGCAGGGCCGGGCACTATAAAACTCTACAGTGTGATAAATGGCATATTATTTTGTGTGCTTGCTGGTGCAATGATTACAGTTTCAGCATCAGCTGTTCGTGTTCTTTTTGATATTCCACCGCAAGTAGATTGGTATCCGACAGATTTGAGGTTTGTGCTAGTAGCACTTGGCGTAGGTGCTGTAGTTGTTTTTATGGCCGTAAAAGGTTTTGAAAAATTAGCTGCGTTTGCTGAAATCTGTGCTCCTTGGATGATTCTAATGTTTATTGTAGGCGCCTTAGTACTTTTGCCAACAATTGTATCAGCTACCAACGGTGTTAATTCAATTAGTAGCTTTACCGACTTTTTAAATATTGCTAGTCAATCAATTTGGGTTGATACAGATAGTGGAATAGGCTTTTGGCATGTAGCTGCTTTTGCTTGGGTTGCTAACTTAGCAATGCACGGTGGGATGGGAGATATGACGCTATTACGTTTTGCCCGTTATTCTCGCTATGGTTATTTCTCGGCATTGGGTATGTTTATCGGTCACTATTTAGCGTGGATTTGTGCCGGTATTATGGGTGCAGGCGCAGCTATTTTACTTAATACAACTATTGTTGCGTTAGACCCTGGTTCAGTTGCGTTTCAAGCACTGGGAACTTGCGGGATTATTGCTGTTATCATTGCCGGTTGGACAACCTCAAACCCTACCATTTATCGTGCAGGCCTTGCGTTTAGTTCAGTTAATCATAAATGGGGCCGCACAAAAGTGACCGTTGTTGTGGGTATTGTTACCACTATTATTGCGTGTTTCCCGTTTGTATTTTCTCAATTGTTAGGCTTTGTTGGGATCATGGGTTTAATGATGGCTCCTGTAGGTGCGGTTATTGTAGCTGAGCACTGGCTTTTCCCACGTATTGGTTTCACTCGTTATTGGTCAAAATACAAGGGTAATACTACAAATTACGCTGCTATTATCACGTGGTTAAGTTCTCTAGCGGTGAGTTACTTACTTGAAACATCTGGTACCTTACACCTTTTCTTCATCTTAATTCCTATTTGGATTTTCGCGACGTTATTGTATTGCGGATTAGCTTATGCAATGGGAGCAAAGAAAACATATTCAGAGCAAGCTATTGCAGAAAAAGCAGAAGCTCAACGTAAAGCGATTGAATCTGACTATTTGAAGGATTTTGAAAGTAATAAAGGGTCACAACAAAAGGAATCTTTACCCTTTATTATTCGTACAGCGTCAGTAGTGTCTTACTTATCGTTAATTGTGTGTGCGAGCTTAGGCTTGGTTTCTTATCTCACACAAGATATTGAGCTTGTGAGAACGTGGCTACTATTGCCTACGCTTGTTTACTTTGTAACTGCGACTTATGCATATTTACAAAAAGCAAAAATAGGTGAATCGCTAGAATCGACAGACCATATAGAACAAGATTTGGCTGCTGTTAAATAAAGCCACCAATTTTGATTTCGTAAGGATAACTAAGCTACTCAGGTAATAACACTATGTTCTGAGTAGCTTTTTTACGGCTAAAGATAAATTATATAGTTAATAAATAGGAGTTTTAATGACTGATTTACGTGACCTAATACCTGTAGGTGTTGTTAATGCAAACCAAATGAAGGTCTTATTCGACTATGCTAGAGAGAATAGCTTTGCATACCCTGCAGTTAACGTTGTTAGCACTAACTCAATAAATGCAGCACTTGAATCAGCAAAAGAATGTAGTTCTCCTATTATTATCCAACTTTCTTACAGTGGTTCAGCATTTTTCATAGGTAAAGGGGCGGGTATATCTGGGCATGAAGCATCAATTGCAGGGGCCACTGCTGCTGCTCATTACGTACATGCTGCGGCAAAGGTTTATGGCGTTCCAGTTATTTTACATACCGACCATGCTGCTAAAAAGCTACTTCCGTGGATTGATGGCCTATTAGACGAAGGCGAGTCTTATTATAACGCCACTGGAAAGCCGTTGTTTAGTTCACACATGCTTGATTTATCAGAAGAGAGCCTAGAAGAGAACACCGCAACGTGTAAAGAATACTTAGCACGAATGATTAAGCTCGATATGGGTATTGAAATAGAGCTTGGTTGCACTGGTGGTGAAGAAGATGGCGTTGATAACTCTGGTATTGATAGCTCGCTACTATATACACAACCTGAAGATGTAGCTTATGCATACGAGCAGTTAAGCGAAGTTAGTGATGCCTTCACGATTGCTGCGTCGTTTGGGAATGTGCACGGGGTATATAAGCCAGGAAATGTAAAATTAACACCTCTTATTCTTAAAAATTCACAGGCATATGTTCAAGATAAGTATGAACTTGAACATAATAGCTTAAACTTTGTTTTTCATGGTGGCTCAGGGTCTACAGCAGCAGAAATCAAAGAAGCCATCAGTTACGGCGTCATAAAAATGAATATTGATACCGATACTCAATGGGCATGCTGGCAAGGTGTACATAAGTATTACCAAAACAACAGCGATAATTTACAAACTCAGATTGGCTCTCCAAATGATCCTGATTCACCAAATAAAAAATACTATGACCCTCGAGTATGGCTGCGCCAAATAGAGCTATCTATGGCCAAAAGGCTTTGTTTAACTTTTAAAGAACTCAACTGTATCAATAGATACTGAGCGCAAAAAAGAGCTTGAGTATCCTCGGTATATTCAAGCTTTTCCACACACTGAACTTCATCCCACTTAACACAATATAGAGCTTGATTATGGATAATATAAAAAGTAATTTCAAAGTCTTATTTTATACTTTGTTTTTGTCGTTTGTTATAAGCCCTGCCTACGCAGATGAATCCCCCCCTAATATTGTGCTGATCCTATCAGACGATCATGCTTGGTATGATTATGGATTTATGGGACACCCTGTTGTCAAAACGCCTACACTCGATAAATTAGCCCGGGATGGTCTGACATTTAAGGCTGGATATGTACCGACTGCATTATGCAGACCTTCTTTGGCTACAATAGCCACCGGATATTACGCGTCAACCATTGGTATCACAGGTAACACACCTGCCTTCGATGTGTATGGTAAAAAAGGATCCGCTGAGCATAATACACAACGTGAAAAGCTAATTTCTAAAATTGACAATGTTGATACATTACCTCAGCTTCTAAAACCAAAAGGGTATGTCTCTTTTCAATCCGGTAAATGGTGGGAAGGAAGTTATAAGCGAGGCGGTTTTGATGAGGGGATGACTCGTGGTTTTCCTAAAAAAGGCGGTCGTCATGGTGATGATGGGCTTAAAATTGGCCGTGAAGGTATGGAGCCTGTGACCTCATTCATAGATAGAGCGGTTAAAGACAAAAAACCTTTCTTGGTATGGTATGCACCCTACATGCCGCACTCACCTCATAATCCTGTTGATAGGATTTATAAAAAATACAAGTCGTTAGACTTGCCCGAGTCAGTAAAAAAATACTATGCAATGATAGAGTGGTTTGATGAAACAAATGCAACACTACTCAATCACCTGGAAGAAAAAGGGGTTAAAAATAATACTATTATTGTTTACGTCTCAGATAATGGCTGGATATCAAATCCTGATAGATTAAACAGCTTTTTACCACGCTCAAAACAAAGCCCCAGTGAGGCAGGAGTTCGAACACCTATTATCTTTTCATGGCCCGATAAGCTTAAGCCGCAATTACGATATGACTTAATAAGTAGCATTGATATCGTTCCTACATTACTTGGGGCGGTAGGCGTACCTATTCCAAAAGATATGCCTGGTTTGAATCTGATGGATAATATGCTCTCGGAAACCCCTATTGATCGCGAAGCTATTTTTGGAGAGGGTTTTGCACATGATATTGCTGATTTAGATGACCCTGAAGGTTCACTGATGTACAGGTGGGTTATTGATGGCGATTGGAAGTTAATATTAAGCTACGATGGAAAAACTGATAAATATCGTAAACGTCATACCACATTAACGAGTCCGCAGTTGTTTCATCTTGCGACTGATGAGCATGAGCAACATAACTTAATTACGCAATATCCTGAGGTGGCTGCTAAGCTGGCGAAAAAAATCGAGCAATGGTATCCATTAAAAAAACGTAAAGTAATTCAATAGATTCCTCAAAATTTGTGACATCAAATATGGTTAAATCTACTGTAAGTTTTTAGTCACAAAGCACTTGCCATCAATAAAAGCCTCCAATGAGGCTTTTATTGATGTCGGTAGTATCTATTTAATCGCAATGCCTTATCCGATTTGAATCGATGTTTCAGGAAATTTAAGTGGCTGTAATTTAGGCTTAGTAAAACAATATGCAAAAGTAAGTGGTCCCACTCTTCCTATCAACATAAGTAAAATAATAACCACTTGGCTTGGTGTACTTAAACTACCCGTGAAGTCGCGAGATAAACCGACTGTACTGAGCGCTGAAATTGTTTCAAAAGTGATGTCTAAAAGCGAAGCTTGCTCTATTTTACTGATCACCATGATGCTTAAAAAAGCAGTGAACAAGTATAGTACTAACACGCTAAGTGCTTTTATAACAAGCCTATCACTTAGCTGTCTGTTGAATACGGTGACTTGTGGTTTGTGGCGTAAGTAACTATACATGGCCAGCAGTAAAATAATAAATGTGCCTATTTTTATACCGCTAGCTGTACTTACTGAGCCACCGCCTATTATCATTAACAGTAACGTAAGTAATGTGGAATCGGCGGTGAGATCGCTAATAGCTAAGGTGTTGAATCCTGCTGTACGTGGTGTCACAGCCTGAAACCATGCTGCCAATACTTGGTCATCAAAAGGTAAATAGGCAAGCGTAGCAGGGTTTGAATATTCAAATAAAAAAATAAGTAAAAATGCACAGCTATTTATAATTGCCGTTGCTATGAGTACCAGCCGTGTGTTGGTGGATAATTTAGACCAACGACGCTGTTGATAAATATCGATTAAAACAGTAAACCCTAGCCCTCCTACGATAAATAAACCGCTAATGATAAAATTTGTTGCTGCATCGCCCTTAAAGGTCTCTAGGCTATTACTATGAAGTGCAAAGCCTGCATTATTAAATGCAGAAATAGTATAAAAAAGGCTTTGGTACGCAGCCTGCGTTAAACTGTATTTATCTATCCAATTGATGAATAGCAGTAAAAAAGCAATAGATTCAATGATTAAAGAATATAAGACCACACTCTTTGCTATGTGTATCACGCCATTTAAATCGCTGGTATCAAATGCTTGGCTTGCAAGTAAGCGCTGCTTTAATCCCAAGTTTTTTCCCATAGTTAAGAAAGAAATAACAGCGAGGGTCATAAAACCAATTCCGCCAATTTGAATAAGTACCATAACCACACTTTGGCCAAATGTAGTCAGCACCGTTCCTGTATCAACCACTACCAAGCCTGTTACTGTAACCGCTGAAGAGGCAGTAAAAAATGCCTGCATAAAACTAAGTGACTGAACACTTGCAACGGGTAACAACAATAAACCAGTGCCCAACACAATGAGTACAATAAACCCACATGTTAAGATTAAAGGAGGATTAATTTGTTTTTTTAAAGCCATTTAAACGGTGATTAAATTGCTTAGGGAGTACATTAGCTTGCCAGTTAATCATAGCGCTTTGAACCGTTTAGTGAGCTTTGTTAGATAATGTTTAGAGCCCAATAGCACAAGGCTCTCGCCATGACGTAGTTCAGTATCCAAATTAAGTTCGGTATTAAAACTGTCGTCCCGGCTCAATGTGAGTGGTTTTATATCTGAATTGCGTTCTTTTAAAAGCCAGCCGATTGTGCGGCCCGATAAATGTAAATCGATGGCTTTGCGTTAATGAGTGAGCAAAACTTTGATTTAGTTCTGCTAGATTTAGGACTACTCGATATGGATGGCCAAGCTTGGTTAATTGAGGCACGTCAATGGTGTCAAATTCCAATATTAGTTCTTTCTGCTCCTGATGGTGAAGTTGAAAAAGTAACCGCTCTGGATAATGGGGCTAATGACTATATTACAAAGCCTTTTAGTGCAAATGAGCTGTTAGCTAGAAAGCGAGTACTATTAAGGGCTAATACGCAACCAAGTATGGTATTGCAATGCGGACAAATAACCATCGATCCTCATAAGCATATAGTGATGCGTAACAACGACGAAGTAAAACTGACTAACAAAGAATATAAAATTTTACTCTTGTTGTTTCAAAACAAGGATAAAGTTTTAACACATAACGCTATTTTGAGTGATGTTTGGGGTGAGCAATATATTGAGCGCCCTGAATATGTTCGTGTCCACATAGCACAGCTTAGGCAAAAGCTAGAGGTTAACCCTGCTAACCCGGTACATATTCTAACTGAACCTGCAGTAGGGTATAGATTAGTAGAGTGAAAATTTTTAAATATAAAGCGTATGAAATAACACTGTGGTTGGATAAAAGCTAAGTTATTAGTCGCATTTAAGAAACAGTCTTTTTTATTATTGCCAATATACAGGCAATATTAAGTGGCGTATATTTATCCAATACACAATAACTATATGTTCTATTGGAAGTAAAATGATTATTTCAGCCTCTACAGATTACCGCAAAGCTGCTAAAGCTAAACTACCTCCTTTTCTATTTCATTATATTGATGGAGGCTCATACAAAGAACATACTCTAAATAGAAATGTACAAGATTTATCTGATGTAGCCTTAAGGCAGCGTGTTTTAAAAGATATGTCTGACTTAGATTTAAGTGCAGAGCTATTTGGGGAGAAGTTAAACCTACCTTTAATTTTGGCGCCTGTAGGCTTAACCGGCATGTATGCACGGCGTGGGGAAGTACAAGCTGCTAAGGCTGCTGAAAACAAAGGTATCCCTTTTACAATGTCTACAGTGTCAGTGTGTCCAATAGAAGAAGTTACTCCTAACATTGACCGCGCAATGTGGTTTCAGTTGTATGTGTTGAAAGACCGAGGCTTTATGAAAAATGCGCTAGAAAGAGCAAAGGCTTCTGGCGTGAAAACCCTTGTATTCACAGTAGATATGCCTGTACCAGGTGCGCGATACCGAGATATGCATTCTGGCATGAGTGGCCCATTCGCAGCGTCGAAACGAATATTACAAGCTATGACACATCCTCGCTGGGCTATGGATGTGGGTTTAATGGGTAAACCTCACGATCTTGGAAATATTTCTGCATATCGTAACGAAAAAACGTCTTTAGTCGATTATATTGGTTGGCTTGGTAACAACTTTGACCCATCGATTAGCTGGAAAGATCTTGAATGGATAAGAGATTTTTGGGATGGTCCAATGATCATTAAGGGTATTTTAGATGAAGAAGACGCGAGAGATGCCGTCCGATTCGGTGCTGATGGTATTGTAGTCTCTAATCATGGTGGTAGGCAATTAGATGGAGTTATGTCGTCAGTAAGAGCATTACCTAAGATTGCTGATGCGGTCAAAGGAGATATTAAAATTCTCGTAGACTCAGGTATCAGAAATGGACTTGATGTAGTCAGAATGCTGGCTTTAGGCGCTGATTCAGCAATGCTAGGCCGCTCTTATATATACGCCTTAGCAACGAATGGCCAAAAAGGCGTTGAGCATTTGCTAGACCTGTATGAAAAAGAGATGAGAGTAGCGATGACTTTGACTGGCGCAAAGTCAATAAATGATTTGGGTCCGCAATCTTTGGTTTCATATTAATAGTTGTTCTGAACTACAGGAAAACCTATTTATTAGGAGTCCTAGCAGTTATGTGGAAACAAAACGCTTTAATGACACCATATTTTTATTAAATATGGTGTATTAGACCAAGCATAGATAAGACATATTATTTTTTGTAACTGAAGCTTATTAAATCAATAAATGTTCGCCTATGTGAAAACCCTACAATGAATACATTATTCACTATATCAAATTGCTTTTTACAATATATGCTTTCTTAAAGTCTTTTATTGGAAAGCGAAAAACTCCAGCTAATACATTTTTATATCTATATTTTACTGTAAACACCACTTTTCACATCGACCCCATTTTGGGAATTATTTTTCTTGTTAAATATTTGTTAATTCTGTAATATTCAAAAACAGTCCAGTATAGTCAATATCATTAACTATTGATCATATTTAGTCAGATAATATAAGGTATAAAATGAAAAAAATAAAACTATTGGGGTTCCTTAGTATTGCTCTATCGCTGTCAGCGACATCAGGTTTAGCCCAAGCAGTGCAAAATAGTTGCACCAAAAAGCCATTTAATCCTGCCAGCGGAAATTATTCACAACTTGTTGAGGCGCTGCAAAGAGCTACTAATACCGGTGTTCCAGTTACAATCACTGGTGATTTTACTATATCTAAGCCTATTACTATCGTTGTTAGAAAAGATTTAACGGTAAATGCATCAGGAGCTAGCTTCACTTCGGCAGCAGGGCTTGATGGCGACATGTTTAGTATTGATGCGGTGAAAAGCGCTTCTGATCAATGTCGTTATTCTAATAAGCGAAACGCAAACGTGAGTTGGGAGGGTGGTTATTTTGAATTTTCAAAATCTGATAACTCAGCCGTTGTGCCAATTCAAAGCCTTGTACCATCTTCTAGGCAAGGAGTTCAGAAAACAGGTGATGCATTATCTATAAGAGGTGCATGGACAAATGGGCCGCAGCGAATAGATAACGCACTTGTTGATGGTGTGCTCATGCGCGGAACGTTAGGCTCTGATAAGGTTTTTTCGGACGCGGGCGGTGACAGTGGTGTATTTATGAGCTCCGTAAAACGTGGTGAAGTTAGAAACAGTGAGTTCTATGGTATTCGCGATGCGGGTATTTATGTTTCTGCTAATGGTCAAAATGCGAATATGCGAAGTGAGTACCACTTAATAAATAATGTTATTAAGCGTGCATATGACGGTATATCCTCTAAGCGTGGTGCTGATGGTATAGTGATGCGCGGTAACGAGATTGTAGACACTGCAGTTGGGCTTAGCATTAAGCAAAACTTGCCAGGGCGTGTAGCGTCAAATATCACAATTGAAAATAACGAAATTAATCGCTCTGTAAGAGGGATATTATTAGAAAATACGCGTAATTCAAAAGTAAATGGTAACGCCATTATTAACTTAGGCGGCAAAGTTGCTGGTTCAGAAAGTGCGTTAGGCGGTGGCGGTAAATATAGAGGTGTAACTTTTGAGAACCTTGGTGGTACTTTAAATCAAATGAGAAATAATAATTTCAGTGCTGATGGCTCAACTTCGCAAAGACGTAATAAAACAGTGATTGCATTGTCTAAGCAAGGTAATGCACCTATTAGTATCACCGGAAATACTTATAATAGTTATATTGATATTCGTTCTGTAAACGAATAATGGTGACTTGTTGGTGTTAATAATGACATTACGTAAAGTTACACTTTTGATCGGTGTAACTTTATTTGTATTACTCTGCGTGCAGCAAATACTGCTATTAGAAGATGATACTCCAGATGCTTTGAAAAGGCTGAGTGATGATGACTCAAAAAGCACCTTTCCAAAAAAAGAGGAATTGGTAGAAAAAGACTTTACTATTTCCTCGCCTCTTTCACATAAACAAAATCCCAGAATTAACAGACATACTAAAGATATATATAGCTGGATAGAAAGGTTAGGTCAGCCCATGTCAAATGACGATATTATTTCATCGTCAGAAGCTATGCTAAACCAAGTTGCTCAACTAGCATCATCTGATTCAGTTATTTATTATCAATTGCTTAGTACCTTTGCCGATTTAGCGCATGGTGAGCAACGTATCTATCTGCGAAGAATTTTAGCCCTTGGATCAACATCACAAATAAAAGCGGCAATAAATGAGCTGTTGTATCATCATGACCTCGAAAATCGTATCGATGCGATAAAACTAATATTTTCGCTAAAGGATAAGTCTACACAGGTACAAATTATAGATACTATTTTTAATTTATACCTATCAGAGTATGAATATGCGGTATTACTTAATTTTCTAGCTGATGAAGATCAGTATGAATTAGCCAATTTATATCAGACTCCTATTCATTTGATATACCAGTACTCGTCGGATAAAAATGTTAAAGCATTAGCTTTAGATGTGCTCTTGTCAAATACCACTTATAGAGGTGTTTCGATTTATAAATTGTTAGAGGAAGCCGACGAGGATAATAAAGAAGATATTCTCAAACTATTACGAAATTTAGTAATATCTAAACGGTCAAAATTAGGGAATGTCTCAGCCTTAGTAAGGTTACTCGTTTATATGGAGGAGGATCCAACTGAAACTGTCGAAAACAAAATGATTATCTCGGATATTCTTACTTCATTAGTAGCTGAATAAGTGTCTTATTCCAATGAACTGAGATATCTCAATAGTTTACTACGTACAAGGAAAAGTGCTTCACAATTACTTCAGCTTGCTGAGGATTACTTAGATGCTTGGTGCAACATCTAAGTAATCAACACTCTCGCCTTACGTTTGAATAAGCTCATTAATCTACAAAATTATTACTATTTCATTATTGACTTATTTAACTCTCTAAGTATGCAAAAAATAAGCTGCCTTACTTAGAAAGTGTTTGTATAACAAGAATATATTTAAGCAGCACACTTTTATAAAGCCTCAATATTCCAAGTACCACCTGTTACTTTAAATTTTAAGTATTTTTTATCAGCTTCTATAAATGTTACCCCTTCAATCTTTTTTGGTTTAGACCAAAATGAGGTGTCTTTAAGCCACGCTTTATCGCCATTAAAACTGACGCTTTCTATATTAAAAAACTCTCTAGGAATGCCGACTATTGCGTTGGTATTTTGTGGGGACTTAAGAGATATGTTGATCGAATTATCATTACGATTTATTTCATAATCGATATCGCCTCTGACTGAAGGTACCCTTTGTTTAATATTCTTTAAATGGACCATATTTGGTAGTACGTTGAATGACTCCCATGCAACAGAAGTGGGTTCAATACCTGCTATATACTGGCTTAAGACTGTACTGGGGGCATTCCATGCGTGGTTTTCTGTGCCGCCTCTTGGTAGGTATTCAGCAAGTGTTGAAAGGGCAGGGTTGTTCACTTGTTTGGCATAGCGCTGTTTCATTCTTGCTAGAGCGTCCTCATAGCGGCCAGCTTTAGCCATAGCGTTATACACCATCCATTCAAAGTGAGGGCTTGCGAATTGATTAGGGATCAAAACATTATCTACAATTTGCTGATACTGAGATGGCTTAGCTAAGTTAAACAAGATTGCAATTGCATTAGCGCGATCATCTTTAAACTTGTTGGGATCACTGCTGTAAAAACCATCTTGCCAATAAAGTTTTTGATAAGCATTTTTTATGGATTCTATGCGAGTATCGTAATAATCAAGATGCTGCTTATTGTTAAGTGCAATAGCCATCTTTTTCGCCGCGACTAATGCGCTGTAATATAAAGCACTTTGGATCGCGCCATAATCTATCGTTTCTTGTGGACCCCAATCAGTCCATTTCCATGCACCACTTCTGAATGTGGGCAGTCCATTATCTTTAATTTCCCATAGGGTCAGGTAGCGGTGAACATAAGGGTAAGCATAGTCGAGTGTTTCTTTATCACCGGTATTGTAATAGTAGTGCCAAATTGCTTGATCAATAAATTGAAGGCTTTGTGCGGGTAGCTCACGAAAACGTCCAGGTCCTAAACCTGCAAAGATACCTGACTCGCTATCACTAAAAGCCATTGTTACTTTTATTGCTTTTTTTAGCAGGTCGCGTCCGGGTTTATCCATTGAATAGAACAGGTAGCTCGCTTGGTCAGCAACATCACCAATCCATAACCCTCGCTCGCGGTCTGGGGTATCCATGAAGTTATCTCGTGCGCATATATATAGCGTGTTTTCAGCCATTTGCCATATACGTGTTAGCCATGTATCGTCCGATTCAAAGTGACCGGGGGTACTACCAACACCCGTCCAACGGTATTTTAAGCCGTGTACAATGGCACCTTTGGGTATGGTGTATTCAATAAAGCGGCCATTCGTCCATGAGAATGACTCAAACTGCTGACGACCTTGTTTTGTGGTATAAAACGTTTCGATGGTACTAAGTCGCATATTTGATTTCACATGGACTTGTTGGCCAGCCTCAGTTTCAATATCAAAAAAAGGCGTAAAGTTTTTATTAAAATCTAAATGGCACTTTATTTTTTTGCCGTCGCTAACGAATGGAAAGTCGGACTCATTAAAGTTTGTACAATTTGATAACCCATTGTTTTTTAAGATAGGGATTTCACTTGGATACAACTTATAAAAAGGAGCAGCCGGTGGGCTACGCATACTTTTAGCAGACTGCCAAGATGAGTCATCATAATTGGGCAAATACCACGCATGTTCCCCCCAGTCACCTAAATCCTTGTTGGCATCATAGTTAATATTCCAAGCTGCCACTCTGTAAGGGGAATCTTTAAAGGTTGGTTGGTAGGCTTTATGATCTTTAGCTTTCCACGTGTCGTCTGAAGTAATAACGGTGTCGCCAATATGTGCTTGAAAAATAAAACCGGCCTTTGAGGCTGAAATATGAGTGCCTTTTTTGCCGTTATCTCCGTAGTACCAAGCTAAGGCCGCAATGGTATTATTCCCTTTTTTTAAGTATTTTTTAATATCGACAGTGTCGTAGTACTTATTTGATGCTATTGCAAAGTCATCAACTCTAGGGGCGCTTTTGACCGGTGAAGGCCCCCCAGTGTAGCTGCCCTCAAAAACAACCATCTCACCATTGATCCAAAGCCAGTATTTAGTATCGGCGCTGATATACGCGGTGGCTGATTGGTTAATTTCATCAAGGGTGATTTCTTTGCGCAAGGCGATCCACGTATTTGGGTTACCAGCTCGTTGCTTAGTCCAGATCCACTCTGCTTCCCAATCTATAGCAAATAAATTAAAGGAGCTCGCAGCTATTATTAATGCAATAATTTTAGTGAGGTGTGTTATTTTCATTTTTTTACTCATAATGTTGTCAAGTTATAAGCTTGGTTGAATTATTCGAACAGGGCCTATTAACCCTGAACTCTGTAACGTTCTATTTTTTTCTTTTGCAAAAAAGTTATAACCTGTGAAAGTCACACGCTCACTCTTTGGTGGTGGTTCATTGGCATTAAGCCAAGGAACCGTTTTCCCCGTCATTTTATAACCACTGGTATCTGGGAGGGCTTCGTCTCCAATTAATCGATTAACCCAAGTATTGGTGACTTTTATTTCTAATAGGTTACGACCCGCTTTGAGCGCATTACTGATATCTAATGCGAATGGTGGCTTCCATAAGGTAGCTAAATTCTTACCATTGAGCGTGACTTCTGCGACTTGCTGTACCTCACCTAAATCAAGATAAATAGGGGCTTGTTTTTTGACTTGCTGCTCAGAGATAGAGAACGTTCTAGAGTATTGAGCGGTGCCAGAATAATGCTTAATGCCTTCTTCTGGGCGTGTGCTCCAGTCTTGTAATTTATCAAATGTAACTAATCCTGGGCCTGCCAATTCTTGATCAAACTTAATGTTCCACGGGCCAGCCAGCTCTTTTATTTTCGTTCCTTTTTCAGCGTTTAGGTATACATCCATCACCAGTTGAGAGTAGGCACCGGTATATTGTGGTGCTTTATTATCTCGACGGATCAAAATAAAACGGCTGGCGTAAGGCTCAAGTGCTAAATCAATGATGATTCGATTACCGTCTCTGCGGTAATTTTGGATTGGTTCAATAGTGCCATCCGTATTGTTCCAAATCTCCGGTGAGCCGTTGCCATCACGTATTTCGATGCTGATTTGTTGAAACTCTGGCTTTTCACTGTGAAAAAAGTATAAGTCATTACCGTCAATGCGGCGTTTTGCAAAAACTTTTACGGGCTCGTCGTTTATTAAAAGATCAGGTTGTAATTTAAGTTCCTTAATTGTCTCAGCAAGACTTAAGTTGCTTACAAGGCCTTTTTTATAAGCCTTAATGGTGCTTGCAGTATTTGGCCAAAGTTCATCAGTAATTTGCTGAAATTTGTCTCTATTTGGCCACTCGCTGAACCCGATCACATCTTTCGGTTTGTTACCAATAACGGTTGCACCAGCAGCTACTAACGACTGTATCCGTTTTAACGTTTTTAAGTGGAGATAATCAGTTTTGGTTAAGTATAATGCTTTATATCGAGTACCTTCAGGTAAGACAAGCCAGCCATCTTTTACACTTATACGGTTAAGCAATACATCGGTATTAGTGAAGTCGTGACCAAAACCTGCTGGTATTTCAACACCACTATTTCCTCGTACTGGTGCTACATCGCCTAAATGTACTAAAAAATCAGCGTCCGGCACACCTTGTTGTAATAGGTACGATCCGCGGGCTAAATATTTAAACCAATGCGTCCCCCCGTTATTCCACCATGTTTGAGTGCGATCAATATGAGACCCAATTGAGTCCATTGTCATACCCGGCTTAATATGATTGTTTGGCTGATGTGCAAAGCGGTGGAACATGGTCTCGTTAATGCCTCGAGCCCACATATGATCACCATGATGTTTGTAATAGAATGGGTGGCCTTTCCAGTTAACGGTTGTAGAGGTAAATGACTCCGCGGAGATGATTTTTTTACCGTAGATATGACCTGATGAAATAGCAGCACTGGTTCGCCCATGATAAACCTTGTCTGTACCTGGGAATGATTTCACCCAAAACTCGCCCATTAAACGGTCTGCTTTACCGCCTGAGGCTAATTCATCAAAAGGGCCCCAGCCATAAGGTTCAATGTATGACTCTAAGCCATATTGGTGTGATAAACGAGTAAACTCACCAAAGTAGTTTTCAACCATTAAATCTGATTGATGCTGGCGGAGCTCTTGTAAAATAGCTCCTGTATGTTCTGGTGATTCAATTACGCGGCCAGTTAGTAAAGGTAACCACTTAATTAAGTCGTAACCGAACTTTTCTTGAAAGGTTTTTTCTATCCCTGTGGTCCAGTTTTGTCCACCCACTTCATAGCTATCAATTTCAGTTGTTTTTAGTGAGTTAATGCCTTTTGCTTGCATTTTTTTTACTAATTTTCCTACAAAAGCATCAAAGTGAAACCGTAAGGCTTTTGCATCAAACTTATCAACCTCTAACCCTTCACCTTCAACTGTCGCGGGTACATTATAAGCGCCGGTACTGGTGTAACCAAAACGCAAGACGCGCCATTTACCTTTAGGGAGTTTGATGCCTTTTTTGGGTAACTCGCCACGATTCAACACTAAAACATCTTTTGCTTTAGTAATCGCAGATTGATTAATTTTAGGTGCTAAACTTACTTGGCCTCGTTCCATCGAATTCATTGAAAACCAATCATCAATTCTTGGTACCGACCACAAGTCAAAACGCTTAAGAGTGATTGGTTTGTCAAACACTAAACGGAAAAATTTGGCTTTGTAACCATCAGTTTGTTCACTAACAAGCTGCGGACTAAAGGCCCAAAGTCTTGCTCCGGGTCGAGGCCGCCTTAGCTTTTTAACGACGGTAGTGAAGTTAATACCATCAGCTGATATTTGTAATGCAGCATCACCATGACGGTTAGGGGTTTCAATATGTAAACTACGCAATGTGGTTGGCTTATCAACTTCTACTTGTACCCAGTAGTTATTAGCTTTATTTCCTTTAAAAGTTAATGTGCTATCCCAGTCATTGTCGGTGAGCAGGTCAGCATTTAATGTAGGATCTGAAACAGTCACTTTCGCATTAGCAAACGCGTTACTTTGGTTATATTTATTTGCAGGTAACGCAATAACCGCAACATCACGATAAAATTGCTCATAGAATCCTGGTTGAGGGGGTAAAAATAGTTGATTATCTCGGCTTATTTTCACAGCTTTCTCTGACCAAGTTATCCTTTTCATCGATATTTCAGGTGTAACCCAGGGACCACCACTTGAAGTCCAACCATCGGCGTTATGAATGCCAAACTCAATGTTATTTTTATCGGCCTGTGCGGCTGCATGGACAAGATGGTCATAAAATTCTTCAGTGCCAAATCGAATTGGACCATCTGATGAATAGGGCCTATTACGGCGATGTACATGAAAAAATATAGCCCCTCCAATGCCCGCTTCTTTCATGGCTTTAAAGTCTTGAGTAAACCCCGGTTTACTCAAGTTACCGTTCATTGCATGCATCCACGTTTTAGGTAAATAATTTTGTTGGGGATCATTAAACGAGTCAGGGGATAATTGTTCTGCTAAGGCATTTAGAGAAAATACAGCTATAGCTAATGGCAGAATAGTATGAGTCTTGAATTTCATATTGTTCTCTTTAAAAATTTACGGTACTAATTTAGCGTTTGGCTTAACCCACTTTAGAACGCTCTATTAGTTAGCTTTAGGTGCAACGTCCTGATAGCTAATATCTTCCCCTTCGGCTTGACGAACTTCGTCAAGATACATAATCATGTCTTGGTTACGGTTGACGTATTTACCCCAAAGATACCAACCAAATGAAGGGTAAACTCCCATGTCATCGTTATAGCCAATTTTAATATGTGTACGGTTAACCATTTGCTTACCATCCACCCAAATAGAAATTGCACCGTTATTTTCAAAGGGGTCTGTTTTTACCTTGATAACAAAATCGACCCAGCGGTCTTGGTATTCGGCTAGCTTAGCTGGAACATCAAAGGTTTCATTATCTTCACCATGACTACTTGTACTGGTCTTTTTACTGTCCCATGAATAGCCAATATTAAAGCCATTCTCCACTAAGTTTATTGAAAGTGGTGGGATACGATTTGGTTCTTTATTTTTGTCTCTAGCTCCATGAATTTGAAAAAATAGAGCACCTTGGCCATCCTCTAGTTGTGTTTGTTCGCTAGGAAAATAAGCACTAAAGCCGTACCAAACAGTCGCTAATGTCGTGCTGGCTTTATGCCCATGAAACATCGCTTTACGGTCTGTATTATCGAGCACTTGAGGGTCACCATTGTATTTTTGAGGTTCATCATGCTGCCAATGTAACTTTGCTGAAAAACTGCCGAAACGTGCAATTGAACTTTCTACCGAAAAGGAATGCGGTCCTTGAAATTGAGTGAACAAAAAATTTTTCGGTAGTGCTCGATTGAGTCCCGGCTGGTGTGTACTTATACTAAGGCTGGTATTTTCCGCATTCCATCCTCTTTGTTCAAATGATTCATAGATCACCGAATCAAGACGCTTAACCTCAGAATTACTATTAGTTTTATTGTTGACAGGGTAACTCGGTGTACTGAGTGATTCCTGAGTATCTGCAGTGTAATCATTGCTATTACAACCTGATAAAAGCACTGCCAATGCTGCGAGCTGATAGTATTTATTTCGCATTAATCAAATTCCTACTTAGTCTTATTTTTAGGGCTCTATTACCACTGGATCTGATATTTTTGCACCGCGAAAGAGGGCAGTGTGTTGTCTATTTCTACTAATGAGGTAGAAGCACCCTTACTTTCCTTGGTCACAGATGTGCGCCATTCACTCCAATTGAGCGTGTTGATTTTTCCATATTTGGGTAGGCTTTCTTTATAGATTTTAAGTCCGGCTTCGTTTAATGCGTTAGTCGCTGATGCAGTTGGGTGAGCATCGTCTTTGCGCCAGCCTCCTTGGCTTTGCGGTATCATGGCATTAGGGTGATCTGCAAAAAATAATTGATCAATATTGCTTGCGTTATCAATTTGCGCAACTCTGTATTTAAACTTGGTACCAACTGGCTTACCGACATTTAATGAAAGTGAGATTGGCTCGGGTGCTTGATATTCCATGTTTTCTTTATTAAAGCTAAACATAAGAATATCAATGTTTTGGTTGTTTGAGTTTTGAGAAAATATACCATCAATATAATTTCCACTGATTGATTGAGTAACACCTCGTATATTACGGTAAAAAGTATTGCCAACCATATCGTTGAGTGCAAGTTGCGTCATTGCTTCCGGACTATAGGAGCCATCTCTTGCATTACCCCATTGGTAAACATCTTTTATGTTTTTCTCGAGCATCATTTTTGACAACATGGCAAAAAAAGCAGAGTTGTGCGACGTTGCCACACTGACGAAACCAGCACGTTTCATTTTTACGATAAATTTATACTCATGAATCTCAAAACGGGCATCATCGTTATAATCAGGGTGCTCGAGAATTGGTGCTATTTGCGTTTGATATACTTCATGCATATCCATTTCATGGGGGTGAGTAATATGGGGGTAATAGGAAATGGCTAAAAAGTCATAGGGTACGTTATTTTGTTTTGCCCAGCTGACAAAGTTTGGAGCATAAGCATCCTCAGTGTTGCCTGTATAGTCAATATACTTACTTTTATGGGTCGCTTCTCTAAAGTGAGTACCAACTATGGCATTAGGTAGCACAGACTTTATTGCTAAAACGGTGTTCTGATAATGTTTAAAAAACTCTTCTTGAGTGGCGGCCCAATGCTGTGGCCGAGTATCTATTTCTGAGCCAATTCTGAATCGCCAATTATTTACTTTTTCTTCGCCATAGGTTGAAACTAAGTGCTTTATGAATGCTGAAATATAGTTATGCCAGGCTTTTGCGTCTTTTGGCGGTAAACCGTTACCATAAACGCCGACTCGGTCTTTGGCTAAATAATGTATGCCATCAGGCTCGTTGACAAAGTTATAACCACGCTGGAATGCCCAAGGAGGGTTATCTAACACTATTTGAAATATATCCCAATCACTTTCAAGCCAACTATCAATGCGATCAGTCGCGGCTTTAAAATTGTAGACGTATTTCTCTCCATCCCAAATATAGGTATCACCAGTTAGATCTTGGTTGTACCAACCACCTAGCATACGGACAGTATTAACTTTGGCTTTTCGACCAAAGGTAGCTGGTTTAGATTTAGGGTTACCGCGCTCGGTCCTTACTGCGATATCATAAAAATCATAAATCTCACCTAGCTTTTCTTTATCTGAGGTGAAGTCAGCAGTGAAAGTATGTGTCATTTCATTTTGCTGTGTGGTTGTATTATCTTTAAGTGATGCAGCGTCTGGCGATTGGCAGCCAGAAATACAAATACAGAGTGTAATTAGTGTGTGCTGAAGTAGTTTCATTGTTTTTTCTTAATTGTTTTTTATGTGACGTTTTTCATAAAACGATGGAGCGTCTTGTGGAAATTTTTCATGCAGAAGGGTTTTTAACCCTTGCTCAAGCGTTTGATATTGCCTCTGGCCAGACACATTAGCGGTTGCTACAACGCTGGTTGTGTGATTGTAGAGCTCAGTACTCTTAATCCGTTGCGTTTTAGCATCTCGCCATTCTGTATAGCGCCAAAGGCCGTCCGTCACTGTCACTCCCATGATTTTTCCACGATTAAATAAGCTATAAGCAGCTTTCTTAAATGGCATGTCAGGGTTATCTGCTAAGGCTAATAAGCTTTTACCATCTATGTTAGGGGTGGGGAGTCCGGCTGCTTGAGCTACAGAAGGGAAAATATCAACGTTTTCGACAAGTGCGCTTGATGTTACACCTGCTTGTCGGTTTTCATGTGATAACTCACGGCTGATAATAAGGGGAACCTTTGTATCTAATTCCATATTGGTGTGTTTATTCCACGCACCATACTCACCTAATTTATATCCGTGATCGCTCATAAACACGACCATTGTATTGTCACGTAATCCCATTTCATCTACTGCTTTCATGACTCGGCCAACTTGTGCATCCATGTAACTTACTGATGCGTAGTAAGCATGAATAAGCGTTTTAGTGAGCTCATCATCAACATCCCCTTTTTTCGGAATGCCGCCATACATGCGAAGTTCCCCCCACTTGGTGAGAGCTAGCTTATACATATTCTCTGGTTTATCTCTGCTTGGAACTGTGAACTGCTCTCGATCATAGAGACCCCAATACTTTTTTGGAGCATTAAAGGGCAGGTGAGGCTTACTAAAGCCTACAAACATTAAAAATTTATCATCCTTAAGTTGTTTTAGAGTATTGATTGCATCCGTTGCTACTTTGCCATCTTTATAAAAGTTGTCATCTACGTCGCCAGCTTCATATGCGAATCTAGCTTTTGCGTTTTCAGGATTCGCGTAAAAGTTATCCAGCTTTTTAATATGGGTTGACCAGTTTTCTTGGTCGTCCGTTACACTGTGATAAACCTTGCCTATGCTGACAGTTTTATAGCCGTTTCCTTTAAAGAGTTGTGGCATAGAAACAATATCCGGTTGATTTGGGCGCAGGCGGCCATCCCTGCGAATTGTATAAAGCCCGGTCGTCTCAGGACGTAATCCAGTCATAATACTGACACGAGACGGCCCACAAATCGCTTGTTGTGCATAAGCATTGGTAAATTTTACGCCTTCATTCGCCAGTTTATCTATATTAGGACTTTTTACATCTTTGTGACCATAAACGCCAAGATCATTACGTAAATCATCAACCAAAAAAACGAGTATATTGACGGGTTCTTTAGCCTTTTTGCCATGCATTTCATGCTTTGTTTGGCTTGTACTGCATGCTGTAAGCGCTAGCATTAGTAATGCAGCTATATAATTAAATTTTGCCATTAATCAGGTACTCCCCAGGTGTTAATCTTTTCTTAGGGGTAACAGCTTTGCCTTGCTTTAAAATTGTTACGTTACTTAAATGAGCCAAATCTAGTATAGCTGTGGAGTTCTTTGGTACTGTGAGAGAAATAGATGCTTCATTCCCCTCTAATGTCCAATTGAGTTCAATGGCACCATTTGTTGTTGGTATGGTTCCGCTAACCTGATTTAGATAATGAGAAAATTGTGGTGAAACGTTAAATTCTCTAAATCCTGCTTCTATAGGCTTAACACCCAATATTCCTTCATAGAACCACCTTGATATAGTGCCGTAAGCGTAGTGGTTAAGAGAGTTCATTCCTTGTGGGTTAAAGCCATTCTCTAATGAATAGGAGTTCCAGCGTTCCCATGTTGTCGTTGCGCCATTGTTGATTGAATAAAACCATGAGGGATAACTTTCTTTAAATAATAGTTGATAGACTAAATCGCTTCGGCCAGCTTTTTGCAAAGCTGATGCTAGTAGCGGTGTTCCCAAGAAACCGGTGCGAAGGTGATTGTCAGCTTTATCGATGAGCTTAATAAGTAGGTGCTGTGCTTTTTTAACCTCTGCTTGCTCGAGTAGATTGAACTCCAAAGCAAGCAGATAAGCTGTCTGCGTGGCCTCACCTTTTTTTGGTTTTAGGTTTTGATCAAAGAAAGTGTTTCTAAACGCGGCTTTTATTTGTTGATGCAACGTCGTTAGTTGCTCTATATCAGCCTGCTGGTTAAGTACTTTTGCTGTTTTTAGCGTTAACTCTACAGAACGAGCATAGAATGCCGTACCAATTAAACTGAAATCTGTATCACCTCGGTTTGCTTTTTTCCCCTGCGCTTTCGGGTAAGGTTGTAACCAGTCACCAAACGTTTGCATGTTAGAAATGAGATTATCACTTTGGCTCTCGTGGTACTTTAGCCAATTTTTCATCATACTGTAGTTATCTGATAGAACTGATTTGTCGCCAGTCATCATATACAGTTCCCAAGGAATAATAGTGGCGGCATCACCCCAGCCTGAAGAGGTCCATTTTATCCATTCAACATACGGGATATATAAGGGGATTTTACCGTTATCTGTTTGCTCTTCTCGCATGCTCTCCAGCCAAGCTGACCAAAAGCCATATGAGTCAGCCATGTACATTGAAGGTGTAACAAATGCATTTGCATCGCCGGTCCATCCAAGTCGTTCATCTCGCTGAGGGCAGTCTAAGGGGACATCATAAAAGTTACTTTTAAGACCCCAGTTAATATTACTGAACAATTTATTTAACTTAGTATGAGAGGAATGAAAGTTATCATACAGCTTGATATCAGAATGCTGTACGAGCGCTTTTACCCAGTCTTTAGAGGGGGTTTTTGAGGTATCAAACCCAGATAATTTTATGTACCTATACCCATGAAAAGTGAACGTTGGCTTGTATGTAATTCGTTCAGATTTGGATGGGGTGAAGTAGTTAGTTGATAATGCACTGCGATAGTTATCAGTATAAAATTCGCCCATATGTAGTGCTTCAGCAAATTCAATTTTTATTTTTTGATTGGCCAATGCCGGTATTTTTATTTCAGGTACACCGACCATGTTTTGTCCAAAATCAAATACCACACTATCTTTTGAAATATTCATAATTTTGATAGGTGAAAGTTCATCGATGATTCGTATAGGCTCGTGCCTTTTTGGGCTGAGCTTAATAGTTGGATCTATTTTTTGTGTGTACACGCTTTGCCATTTAGCACTATCAAATTCATTTTTATTCCAATTGGGCTGCTCTAAAGCTTGTGCATAATGTTCACCATCGTAGTTACTAGCAAAACGAATAGGACCATTTTGAGTTACTTTCCAAGATTCATCTGTTTTGATAATTTGTTTGGAGCCATCAGTAAATTGTATTTCAAGCTGAGCAAGTAAAAGAGGGGAGTGAGTATGATCTGTCTCTTTTAAATCGGCTATCCGTGCTGAAAACCAGCCTCCTGCTAATATTGATGCAAGAGTGTTTTCCCCTAGTGTTAATTTATCAGTCAAGTCATACGTAAGGGTTTCTATTCGTTTACTGTATGGTGTCCAACCCGGTGTCATTACGTCGATTTTAGAAACTTCTTCACCATTAATAAAAGGTTTAAATACACCTTTAGAAGTAATATATAAACGCGCTTTGTTTATTTTTTTGTTGATATTGAATGACTTTCTAAAATATTGGGGGGTAGCGATAGTACTCTTTGATGGTTTTTTGGATTGCTTGGTTTCTGGATGGCCGATCCAATGAGCCTGCCAATCTTTATTAGTCAATAGCCCAAGCTCTATACTTTGCGGTTCACTCCATTCGGAGGGTCTGTCTTTTTCATCCCAAACTTTAACACGCCAAAATACGTTTTGTCTTGAAGAGAGAGGCTGCCCTTGGTATTGAATCCAACTAGTGTTAGGTGAGTTTACCTTTTTACTATCCCATAAATCTGGCTGCTCAGAAAGTAAGTCTAAAGTTGTGCTTACCTGGATTTGATAAGATGACTGGAAATTCGAGTGAGTATTTTTTGCTATTTCCCATGAAAAACGAGGTTTACTTTCATAATAACCCACGGGTGATTCAAAACCTTCACCTACTTTTAACTCTATGGGAGCAGCAATTGATTCAAAGGCTTTTTGTGTAGAACTGGGCGTTTCTCTTTCACTACTGCACGCTACGTTTAAGCACATAATTGACATGAGAATCAACGGCTTAACAAATACCTTAAATAAACATTGTTGACTTGATTTATTCATTTTGTGTGTGTGTATGTTAATCAAATATTTCTTTACAGTAACATTAAAACTGTCATTTTCAAGCTAAATAAGTCATCATTGTGATTGGTTTTGATTTTTTACTCCGAGTAGTGATGCAAATTTTTGGATGGATAAAATGAAAATGTATTTAAACACACTGTTTTTAATAACTTTAATTACCATAGGGTTTAACTCTCATGGAGCTGACCGAGAGGGTATTAAAAAAACGACTAATAAACGTCCCAATATTCTTTTTATTCTTGCTGATGATCATCGCTGGGATTTGCTAGGCAAAAATCACCCTATTATAAAAACACCTAATTTAGATGCGTTAGCTAATCAGGGGGTGAGCTTTTCTAATTCATTTGTTACTACTCCTATTTGTGCATCAAGCCGTATTAGTATATTGACCGGGCTAACAGAACGAACTCACGACTTTACTTTTAGTCGACCAGCAACCGGTGCTATTGAATCTGACAATATTTATCCAAAAAAACTAAAAGATAGTGGGTATACGTCTGGATTTGTTGGTAAATATGAAATTAAGCTCTCAGGTGATGATTCAGATAGGTTTGACTTTTTTGAGCCGCTGCTACATTCAAAAACAAACACTTATAAAGGCAGCGAAATTCCTCAAACTCATTATATTACGCAAAGGGCTAAAGACTTTATTGTAAATATGCATGACACTTCTAAGCCTTGGGTGCTCAATGTTAACTTTTGGAACCCTCATGCACTTGATAGTGACAAAGAGAATCAATATCACTACCCAGCAAAATTTGAAAATTTATATAGTGATATCACGATTCCTCCTGCAAAGTTATCTGATGATGAGACATTCGTGGCGTTGCCAGAGTTTTTAAAGAAGTCTATTGGGCGGATGCGTTGGGAGTACAGGTATGCCAATGACGCAATGTACCAAAAAATGATTAAACGTCATTATCGTGCAATCACCGCGGTTGACGAGGGCGTTGGTCAAATTATCGCTCAACTTGAAAAACTTGGGATGTTGCAAAATACGATTGTAATTTACACTGGAGATAACGGATACAGCTTAAATGAACGTCAATTAGCCGGTAAGTGGTTTGGTTGGGAAGAAGACCTTAGAGTGCCTTTAATCATTTATGACCCTCGTAATACTAAGCAAGGAGTTACTATTGATAAGACTGCGCTTAACATTGATATAGCTCCTACAATTTTAGATTATGCAAATGTTGCAATACCTAAAATATATCAAGGAAACAGTCTAGTTGGGTTGATTAAAGGTGAAGAAATGCCTTCCTGGAGAGATGAATTTTTCTTTGAGCATATGTATCAGCCAAAGAGGGTATCGATACCTCCTATGGTTGGTGTGCGAACAGACAATTGGAAGTTTGTCGATTTTTACAAAAATAACTATTTACAACTTTATAATTTAATTGAAGATCCCCAAGAAAAACTTAATTTAGCTACACTTCCTGAGTATAAATCTAAAGTTGAATATTTTCGTAAGCGTACAGGTGAATATATTAAAATGTATGAAGATCAAAGAACCATAGAGGTTAAAGAAAGAACTCACTTTTTAAATAGTACAGAGTAAACATAGATCATCAGCGGCTTCTTTTAACTAAGAGGCCGCTAGATTTTTTTAATACAAATAAGTGCTTTAACTGAAAATATGCTTTAGGGAAAGGTAGGCTTGTTTTATATCATCGATAAGTAATGTAATCTTCTCTGGTTTATGGCGTGTATAAGGGTATACGGCAAAAACACCTAAAGAGCGTGTTTCATAGTTTTTTAAAACTTGTACCAATTTACCGCTTTTTAGCTCTTCATAGACGCTACACTTAGGCACGTATATTAAGCCTACGTTATTAAGAGCTGCTTTTTTTAATGATAATGCATTATTAGATGACATACTGCCATTTACTATTATTGAAGTTAGACCTTCATTTAGAGTAAAGCGCCATTCATTACTCCCGTTAGCTTGTAAGTCATAACATAAGCAATTGTGTTTTTTTAAGCTGTTTATATCGACGATAGCTTCAGCGTCGGCTAAATACTTTGGAGATGCACAAACAACCCAATTTGACTCTAACAAAGGCACTGCTATTAATGATGAGTCTGTTAAAACTGCAGTTCTTATTGCTAAATCAACGCCTTCATCAACTAGGTCGACGAGTTTGTTTTCTAAGCGTAATTCTATAGTGACTTTAGGGTACTTTTTACAAAACTTTGCAACTAAATCGGCCAGTAATAGCTCTCCGGATATAGTCGGTACTGACATCACAATATGCCCCGAAACTTCTAAAGAAAGCTCATTTACTGCATTAAATGCATCATTCGCTTGCTGATTAATTCCTTTTGCATGTTCAAAAAGTAGTTTACCTGCATCTGTTAAGCTCAGCTTCCTTGTTGTTCTGTAGAGTAACTGAGTATTTAGTTTACTTTCCAAAGCAGATACTTTTTTGCTAACAGCTGTTTTTGATAGCCCCATTTTTAATGCGGCTTGACTAAATGAGTTTTCCTCAACAACTATAGCAAAAATAGCTAATTCTGAAGCCCCTACCATAAACCCTCTTTATTATGACATTAATGGAAACAGTTTATAACTTTATTGTGAATATACACATAAAAGGATGGGTAGTATATTGTCATCTTTAATTATCAACAGCTAGTTACATAGAATAGGAAGTAATAAAGCTATTTATGCTTTTGATTTTTATTGTCAGTAACTGGGTAATATTTAAGATATGAAAAGTATTTAAATTTGACAACTAAATTTTTCATAGCTGCTTTAAGTTTAGTAAAATACAAAGGGTGAAAAATTGGAAAGGTTAATACCAGCTCTAAAAAAAGACAACGTTAACATTGAACTAATTATGTTAATTAGAACAATTCTAGCAGCTTCTAAAGAGATCTCCTTTAGAGTTAGTCAAGGTGCGCTTGCTGGTGTACTTGGCTCAACCTTAGATGAGAATATTCAGGGAGAAGTGCAAAAAAAATTGGACGTTATTGCAAACCAGCTACTCAAAGATATGCTGCTAAATGACGACTCTGTTCGCGCCATTGCCTCAGAAGAAGAAGACTTTGTCGTTGCTGCTACACCAAAGGCACCTTATATCGTTGCATTCGACCCATTAGACGGCTCGTCTAATGTTGATATTAATGGGCAAATAGGCACTATTTTTACAATATACAAAGCAAAAGATGATGTACCTGATGATAGCGAGCTACAATTTGCTCAAAAAGGTGAAGAGCAGGTGTGTGCCGGATATGTCCTCTACGGTGCTTCAACTCTACTTGTTATGACGACAGGAGGCCCAACGCGTTGTTACACACTAGACTCTACTCATGGAGGCTACCTGTTAACAGAAAATAACTTCGATATTCCGGGAAAAACTAAAGAATTCGCAGTGAATATTGCAAACTATCGCTACTGGCCAGAAAAGGTTCAGTGTTATTTTGATGAGGTTTTATATCAAAGTGATGCATTTTCAGGTTCTTCCATGAGATGGAATGCGGCTATGGTAGGTGATATTCACCGCATTATTAGCCGTGGTGGATTATTCTTGTACCCACAAGATACTAGAAGCGGGAATAGTAATGGCAAAATCAGGCTGCTATATGAAGCTAACCCACTTGCTTTACTTATAGAAAAAAGTGGGGGCTTAGCAACAAGCTTAGGCCAGTCAATTTTAACTATTGAGCCGACTTCCCTTCATCAGCGAGTGCCCGTAGCTATAGGCTCTAAAGAGCAGGTTGAATATTATAATAAGTCTACTATTTAGCGTTAAATACAAAAATTACTCGTCAAGCTACCTATAAGCCTCAGCTGCAGTAGGTGCCTTTTGCAGGGTTATTTAGGTTAAACGGAAATCGTTGATATACGGTAAATGATTGGAACTTGTTTTGTTTATGAAGTTGAAAAGGCTGAAAATAATGCCGATTTATATATTGTATTTAAACTGGAGTGTATAGAGTTTGCGTACTCACATATTTGATATTGATGGTACTTTAACTAAAAGTGGCAATGATTTATGGTTCTTAGTTATGCAAGAGCTATGTGAACCAGCGGGTTTCAAAGCGATGGTTTTAGCGTGGGAAGCAAAAAGTAAAACGTATGAAAACTCGCATACTCTACTTGTAGGTGCACTTGGTTTACTCCGGGGTGTTGAAAATGCACAAGAGAAGATTTTTAATACAGCTAAAAGGCTAACCCTAGACTTAATAGATAAGGATTTTGTACCAAAACAAGCCATTATTGCACTCAGGCAAAGTATACACATCTGCGATTTGATTGTATTAAGCACAGCCAACTATATTGAGGCAGCAAGAGGTTTTACTGCAGCTTTAGTGGAGCGAAACCTAATTACTCAGTTTGAATATAATAGGCTTGTTATATTAGCAACTAATACTAATTGGGAAAAATTTTCCGTAGAGTGTTTTAATATGGGCGATGTGAAAATACATAGTTTTTACAGATATTTACAACAAAAGAACTATCCTCTCAAGGTACCTGACAAAGTGTTTATCGATGACCCTCAGTTTAATGATGCGTCATTAGCGAATGAATCTTTAGAAGTCGTAGTAGTAGATAACCCTAAGAACAGAGATTACATAAGAAATACAGGATTTGAGCGAGTATACTGGTAATAAACATAGAAGAAGCCCCAGACAAAAGGGCTTCTGTTTCGAGATTACGGTGTGGCGCAGGGTACAATAACTACCTCTATACCCTGACTTTCAAAGTCCTTGATTAGTTTTTTATCTGCATTCGAGTCAGTAATTAGAATGTCGACTTCAGACAGCGGGCAAAAAATAAAATTACTATGCTGACCCAGCTTAGTACTGTCAGCTAAAATAACCAATTTCTCAGTTTGTTTTTTTAATTTTTGTTCTGATCTAATGAGCAAGGGGTCTGACTCCATGACTCCAAATTCCCCTATCCCTGGCGTGCCCATAAACATCATAGTAGCCCGATAATTTTCGGTGGTATCACTTTCATATGAGCTGAGAATAATGCCTTGATCTCTATAAATTTCGCCACCAGGTAACGAAACTTGGTTATCACTATTTTCCGTAATGTAGTTAGCTAATACAAAAGAGTTTGTAAGTATATTTAACTGTAACTTAGCAAGGTATTCGCCCATCATAAAAGTCGAGCTACCACCATTGATTATAATGGAGTCACCATCAGAACATAACTCAACCGCACGTTTTGCAATAAGCTTTTTTGTATTAGCTTGCTTTGTCTTGTCTACAACAAATGAAGAGCTAGAGATATTTTTTTTCTTCTTCTCTCCTGTTATAGATTCTGCACCGCCTCTAATTTTAGTTATTTCACCACGTTTAGACATTTTAGTAATATCACGTCTGATAGTAGCTTCTGAAGCATTTAGCAACTGAGTTAGATTACGCACACTCGCAAACTGGCGTTGCTCTAAAATGTCTATGATTAATTGTTGCCTATGCTTTTCTAGCATAGGTAATGATTGTTCATTGGTGACAATACTTACAGAAGATTTATTCATATTAAATAGAAATTAACCATTAAAAAATTAGTCATATAACTATATCACACCTGACCATAAAAGACATTTTTTGACATTATTTGATTTTTTTATGCAGCCTCTAACTTTTTTTAGTATTAACCATTAGGTGAGTGGGCGTTTTAGCAGATAAAAACACTTAATATAATATTTACGAGTTTGACAAAAATATTACGTTCAGTCATTATCGCTCAATATAATCATTTACAATCACATAACCTGCAGTTAGAATCATTCAGCTAAATACTTCTTGAACAAAAAGAATACTAAAGCAGTGAATTATCGATAGTGGCTTATGTAGATTTAATCTAAGGATGTAATTGTGAAAGTAGCTGTACTAGGTGAATGCATGATTGAATTGAGTCAACAAAGTGATGACCAATTTAAAATGGGCTTCGGCGGAGATACTTTAAACACTGCTATTTATTTATGTCGATGCAATGGCGAAGCCGATTACTTTTCAGTATTAGGTGATGATCCCTACAGCCAAAATATGCTGGACGCTTGGCGCAGTGAAGGTGTGGGTATTAACCATGTAAGAATTAAAAACAGTAAATTGCCTGGCCTATATATTATTAATAATGATGAAAATGGCGAGCGTTACTTTAACTATTGGAGACAAAACTCTCCTGTCCGCACAATGCTTTCTGATTATCCTGTCATATTAGATGAAATCAAATCTTATGAAATGATATTCCTAAGCGGAATAACTCTTTCCCTTTACCCTCAAGATGATTTAGTTGCGCTATTTAATTGCCTATCGCAATACCGTAAAGAAGGCGGAATAGTAATCTTTGATAATAATTACCGGATAAATAATTGGATGAGTACTCATGATGCAATAGAAGTTTTTACGAAGATGATGTCGTTAACTGATATTGCATTACTGAGCTTTGATGATGAAAAAGCTTTATATGGAACCCACTCAATAGAAGATTGTATTACTCGTTGGGTGGATTCAGGCACTTCTGAAGTTGTTGTGAAGAATGGTCACCGCGGTTGTCATTTTTATAAAGATAAAGCATGTACATTTTATCCATTAGAAACAGTACTAACTCCAGTTGATACAACAGCCGCAGGTGATTCATTCAATGGAGCATATATAGCTGCTAAGTTACAAGGTCGAAACGACGAAGCTTGTATTAAGGCTGGGCAGCAATGTGCTAGTACGGTCATCATGTATAAAGGTGCCATCATAAATCGCGATATATGTTTATTAGGTGGTGATTTATGAAATTTTTTAGATTTGCTTCTACTATTTTTGTTCTTTTTCTTTTATCTGCGTGCGGTAGTAAGGATGATAGTCAAACTTCAATTCGCTTAGCCCATCATTTAGATACTAAACATCCAGTCCATAAGTCACTTGTTTATATGAATGAAGTCCTGCAAGAGTTATCAGGGGGCACTATGCGCCTGATTATCTATCCGTCAGCTCAAGTGGGTACTGAGCGTGAGGTTCTTGAGCTCCTCCAAATTGGTAGTATGGGAATGACGAAAGTTTCTGCGAGCTCGCTTGAAGCTTTTGTACCACAAATGAAAGTTTTTAGCCTCCCCTATTTATTTAACGACCATGAACATTATTGGAAAACTTTAGATAGTGAACTTGGCCAAGACTTACTTGATGCCGGTACTCCCTTTTTGATTAAGGGCTTAGGGTACTTTGATGCAGGTAGTCGTAGTTTTTACTCTACAAAGCGTAAAGTAGAGAAGCCTGAAGATCTTCAGGGGCTAAAAATAAGAGTTATGAATAGTAAAACAGCTGTAAGTATGGTTAACACTATGGGCGGTGCGGCAACGACTGTTAGTTGGGGGGAGTTATATACAGCACTTCAACAAGGAATCGTCGGTGGTGCAGAAAATAATCCGCCTAGCTTTTATTTCTCGAAGCACTATGAGGTTAGTAAATACTACTTATTAGACGAGCATACTTCAATTCCTGACGTAATTGTTATCGGTACTAAAGTGTGGAATAAGCTTAAGCCTCAAGAGCAACAATGGTTAAATCAGGCAATGATAGAAGCGACTCAGTATCAAAAATCACTTTGGGCAGATTCGACATTAATGTCACTACAAAAAGTAAAAGAGGCTGGTGTTGAAATAATTATTGCAGATAAAAAGCCTTTTCAGGAAAGCGTGCGCCCAATCTATGATTCACTACAAGGAACTTTACTTGAGCCGTTGGTAGAAAGCATTAAAGAAATCGGAGAGCAAAAATGAAAATTTATGAACAATTTCTGTTAACGATTGACTGCTATTTACGCGTTTTACTCACTATCATGATGGTGCTACTTGTTATTGATGTGACGTGGCAAGTACTCACTAGGTTTATCTTACCTCAACCGAGTTCATTTACTGAAGAAGTTGCTCGATTTTTACTTATTTGGATTAGTTTACTTGGTGGAGCTTATGCCTATCGAGAGCATAGTCACTTAGGTTTCGATTTGATTGTAAGAAATTTATCTGCAGCGAAAGCCAAAATTATTTTTAAGCTATGTTGTTTATTAGTCACTATATTTGCAATCTCTGTATTGATTATCGGTGGGTTTAACTTAGTCCACTTAACTTGGACACTCGGTCAGCACTCTGCTGTTCTAAATGTGCCGATGGCTGGTGTCTATATGGTATTACCCTTCAGCGGATTACTATTTTTATTGTATAGCACTTACTTCTTCTTTAATGCCCAAAATTACTCAATTGAGCAGGAGAAGAATTTATGACAAGCATGATTTTGTTTGGTGTATTCGTATTATTATTGTTAGTTAATTTGCCAATAGCATTAGCTATTATATTTGCAACATTAGTTACTATGTTAGCGACAATAGATACATTACCTGCTCTTACAACAATAGCTCAAAGATTAACAGCTGGTATTGATAGTTTTGCATTACTGGCTATTCCTTACTTTATTTTATCTGGGTACATCATGGGCCAAGGTGGCATTGCATTAAGGTTGATTGAATTTGCAAAAGTATTAGTGGGACGCCTTCCCGGTGGTTTAGCATTCGTAAATGTAATTTCATGTGCACTTTTTGGCTCTATTTCTGGATCTGCAGTGGCCGCGACTTCAGCTATTGGTGGGTTCATGATTCCTGCAATGCAAAAAGAAGGATATGACAAGCCTTTTAGTACTGCTGTAACTGTAACTGCTGCTACAACAGGTATGTTAATACCTCCAAGTAATATATTAATAATCTATTCGCTGGCCAGTGGTGGTGTATCAATAGCTGCATTGTTTATCGCAGGTTACTTACCTGGTTTATTAGTTACGCTTTTGTTGATTGGGGGAGCGGCTCTGTATGTTAAACGTAAAAATATTCAACCTTTATCAAATGAGTCTATAGGGCCTTTCTGGCCATCTCTTTTTGGTGCTGTTCCAAGTCTATTTTTAATTTTTTTGATAATTGGTGGCATTATTGGTGGATTTTTTACACCTACCGAAGCCGGTGCTATTGCCGTTTTATACTCACTAATTGTGTCTTTAGTTTTTTATAAAGAGCTTAGCTATAAAGACCTTTATCCTATTTTATTAAAATCTGTTAATACAACTGCAATTGTAATGCTATTGATTGGTGCCTCTTCGGCAATGTCGTGGTTAATGTCTTATGAGTTAATTCCACAAACAATTAGCCAAACTTTGTTGGCATTATCTGATAACCCATTAATGATTCTTTTAATTATTAATATTACTCTATTACTAATTGGAACGTTTATGGATATGACACCTGCGGTCCTTATTTTTACGCCTATCTTTTTACCCGTCGCTGAGTCGTTAGGTATTTCACCTCTACACTTTGGCATTATGATGATCTTAAATTTATCAATTGGATTATGTACACCACCGGTGGGAAGCGTGTTATTCGTTGGATGTAGTATTGGTAAAGTGTCTATTAGTGACATAGTTAAACCAATACTGCCGTTGTATGTAGCAATGGTGGTTGCGCTTATTTTAGTGACAATCTTCCCGTCGATTAGTGAATTTTTACCTCAACTTTTAGATTTAATTTAAGCTATTTATATAGGAATTTAATAATGAACACATATTTAAAGCAACAGTTCGGCTTAGAGAATAAAGTTGCAGTTATTACTGGCGCAAGCCGTGGGTTAGGCCAAGCAATGGCAATTGCATTAGGTGAAGCTGGTGCAACGGTTGTAGCAATTGGCTCAAAGGTTGAAAATGTTGCAAGTACAATCTCTCTATTAAAAGAAAAAGGTGTTACCTGTTTGGCTCTTGGTTGCGATCAAGGGGACGGTGAGCAAATTAACAAGGCCATTTCCGATACAATCAGTGAGTTTGGCCGAATCGACATTCTGGTTAACAATGCAGGTACTATAAAACGTTCACCTGCACATGAGTTTTCAGATGACGACTGGAATGAGGTTATTAATACCAATTTAAATGGTGTGTTTAAATTTTGCCGTGAAGCGGGTAAGCATATGCTTGAGCAAGGCTCTGGTAAAATCATTAATATCGCTTCGTTGTTAAGTTTTTCTGGTGGTATCACTGTGCCAGCCTATGCCGCAAGCAAAGGTGGCGTTGCGCAGTTAACAAAAGCATTAGCGAATGAATGGGCTGCCAATAATATTCAAGTAAACGCGATAGCACCTGGTTATTTCGAAACTGATAACACATATAACCTTCGTCAAGACAAAGAGCGTCATCAAAGTATAACAGCTCGCATTCCAAGTGGTGTATGGGGTAAGCCAGAAGATTTAGCTGGTGCTACTGTTTTCTTATCAAGTAGTGCAGCGAATTATGTAAACGGTCATGTAATGTTAGTTGATGGCGGTTGGATGGCGCGTTAAGTCATTAACAAATTTAAATTTTAAAATGTATAAATTACTTATACAAAAGGGGTCTTTATGAACTTTATGTTCTCAGCTGATATTAGAAGTTATAAAACAATGCGTAATGATGAATTGCGTGATGCTTTTGTGACCGCACCATTGTTCGAAGCAGGTAAAATCAATTTAACTTACACTGATGTTGATCGCGCAGTGATTGGTGGTATTACACCCGTTGCAGACTCAATTATTCTGCCTACTCATAAAGAGTTAGCAGCTGACTACTTCTGTCAACGTCGTGAAGTGGGGATTATAAATATTGGCGGTGAGGGTGCAATTGTTGTTGATGGTACATTATATCAAATGAATAATCGCGACAGTTTGTATATTGCTAAAGAAAGCAAAACTGTAGAGTTTTCATCTAATGATGCGAATAGCCCTGCTAAATTTTATTTAGCTTCTTATCCCGCACATCGTGTAACTAAAACCGTTCACGTACCAAAAAGTAAGGCGAAGTTTATTGAGCTAGGCTCGCAAGAGACCTCAAACGAGCGCACTATATTTCAATCTATCCGCCCGGGTATTGTTGACAGCTGTCAATTAGTAATGGGTATTACTGAACTCAAAAAGGGGAGTGTTTGGAATACTAAGCCACCACATACCCACTTTAGACGAACAGAGGTTTACATGTATTTTGACTTACCAAAAGATGAAAAAGTATTTCATCTTATGGGAGAGCCGTCTGAAGTACGTACACTACCAATAGAAAGTGAAGTGGCTATAGCATCGCCTAACTGGTCTATTCATAGTGGCGTTGGAACATCAAATTATACATTCATTTGGGCAATGGGTGGAGAGAATCAAGAGTTTGATGACATGGATCATATTGAGGTAAATGCATTACGTTAACTAACTATGCATTTTAATTAAGCGATCGTCTTACCTCTGTGTTGGCGTTCGCCAACCCGATAATACCCAAACAGTTTTTATAAAGTAACCACCTTCGCTTTAGCTGTTTGGGCTTATTCAAATTTATCCACTTAGTGGATATTAAAGTCGTGTCCACCAATATTTTTTGGAGGATTAATTGCACCTTAAATTTAGGAATGAGGAAAATTTATGGCCAAAATAGTTTGTTTAAAAGAAAAGGGTAACCGCGAGCGGCGGTGTGGCTTATTACCCGTAAATGTTAAATCTTATATATTGCTAGGCGCTGATGTAATTGTTGAATCAGGTCTAGGTGAAAGCATTTTTATAACCGATGAAGAATACACTAACGCTGGTGCAACTGTATTGAGCAATCGAGCTGAAATTTTAGCTCAAGCTGATGTTATTTTATCTGTAGATAAACTCCCTGTAGAGGATGTCGCGCATGCAAAGGGGAAAACAGTTATTAGTTTTTTAGACCCTTTTAATAGCCATGATTACGTAGACTTGCTTTGTCAGCACCAAGTAACTAGTTTAAGTGTGGAAATGATACCTCGTAGTACACGCTGTCAAAAAATGGATGCATTAAGTTCGCAGGCAAGCCTGGCAGGCTATGTAATGGTAACCAAAGCAATAGCAGAGCTTTCTAGTATCCTACCCATGATGATGACAGCTGCAGGGACTATCAAACCAGCAAAAGTATTTATTATTGGTGCTGGCGTAGCTGGGCTACAAGCTATTGCTACGGCTAAACGATTAGGAGCTGCTGTGACAGCATTTGATACAAGATCGGTTGTAGCAGAACAAGTACGTTCGTTAGGTGCTAAATTTTTAGATATCGATCTAGGTGAAACAGGCCAAACAGCACAGGGATATGCGCAAGCTCTTAATGAAAGCCAAATTGCTAAGCAGCAAGCAGCTCAGGCTCAATGTATTGCCCAGTCAGACATTGTGATCACAACAGCGCAATTGTTTGGCCGAAAACCACCCGTATTAATTAATCATGACACAATAAAACTAATGAAAGCGGGCTCGGTGATTGTTGATATGGCAGCTGAAAGTGGTGGTAATGTCGCAGGTTCGGTATCGGGTGAAACCACGATCATTGAAGGTGTAAAAGTGATAGGTACTGGTAATTGGCCAAGTGGAGTTGCGCTAAATGCATCACAAATGTATGCCAATAATTTGCTTAATCTTGTTAGTGAATTTTGGGGAAAAGATACTAAGTGCTTTTCTATAGATCTTGATGACGATATTCAAAAAAGTGCTGTAATCACCCATCAAGGCAATATTACAAATAAAACGATTAGCGACTTAAAAACGCAAGCAATGGAGCAAGCATCATGACAGGTATTTATCTTTTATTTATTCTAATGCTGGCTATATTTGTAGGCTTTGAGCTTATACGTAAAGTTCCTGCGACTCTACATACACCACTTATGTCAGGTGCCAATGCAATTTCAGGCATCACGGTTATCGGTGCATTGAGTTTAGCCGGTGGTAAATCTGATCAATTAGCAACATGGCTCGGTGCAGCTGCGGTTATGTTAGCAACTGTTAATGTAGTTGGAGGTTACCTAGTAACTGACCGCATGCTTGCAATGTTTAAAAAGCGCTAGGAGAGAGAGATGTCGGATTATTCAATATTCATAAATGCTGTGTATGTGTTGTGCGCATTACTCTTTATTTTTGGTTTAAAGCTTTTAAGCCATCCCTCTACTGCACGTAAAGGAAACCTACTATCAAGTCTTGCGATGTTAATTGCTGTTGTGGTTACGTTATTAGATAAACAAATTATCTCATTTGAATTTATTGTTATAGCGATAATTCTTGGATCTGCGGTAGGTATATTTGCAGCCAAAAAAATTGAAATGACTTCAATGCCTGAACTTGTTTCGCTATTTAACGGCGTAGGTGGCTTAGCGAGTTTAGCTGTTGCATATGCAGCAATAGTTAGCGATGCTTCTTCTACTGTATTTGTATTAGTAGTAAGTTTTTTAGCGCTGTTAATTGGCGCTGTTACTTTTTCGGGCAGTATAGTTGCGTGGGCTAAACTAAGCGAGCGCATTGTAGGTCGTCCGGTTGTATTTAAAGGTCAGGCTATCGCGAACGTATTGCTAATTTTTGCAATAGCTACATCAGGGTATCTATTAGTGACACAACCAGACGTTAATACATGGCACTATATTGCAATTGGTTTGGCCTTGTTAATGGGTGTAATGTTGGTATTACCTATTGGTGGAGCCGATATGCCAGTAGTAATTTCATTACTGAATAGCTACTCTGGGTTAGCGGCGTGTGCAGCTGGTTTTGCTTTAGAAAATAATTTGCTTATTGTTGCTGGTGCGCTAGTTGGGGCAAGTGGCATAATTTTAACAAACATTATGTGTAAAGCGATGAACCGCTCTTTAGTCAATGTCCTAACGTCAGGTTTTCAAAAAGTTCATACAAGTGAAATGAAGATAGAAGGCGAAATAAAACCATTAAGCCCAGACGATGCGTTTTATGTATTAGAGGCTGCGCAGTCGGTACTCGTAATACCTGGTTATGGTATGGCAGTAGCGCAGGCGCAACATACAATGAAAGAGTTGCAAGCTTTGTTAGAAAACAATGGTTCTGAAGTCGTGTATGCGATCCACCCTGTAGCAGGACGGATGCCTGGACATATGAACGTACTACTTGCCGAAGCTGATGTTTCGTACGAACAATTATTTGAAATGGATGAAATTAATCCGCGTATTGAAGGCTTTGATATTGCTATAGTCATTGGTGCTAATGATGTTGTCAACCCAGCGGCTAGAGAGATGGTTGGTAGTCCGATTTATGGAATGCCAGTAATAAACGCAGACTTAGCAAAGAATGTATTTGTTCTCAAGCGTGGTATGGCCACTGGTTTTGCAGGAGTGGATAATCCACTGTTCTTCAAACCAAATTGTCGGATGATTTTTGGAGACGCAAAAGAAACACTCAATAGTTTAGTACGCCAATTTGCTGATTGAGTAATAAAAAATCAAGAGTGCCCTCATAATGAAGGCACTTCTTATATCATAAACTTAAATTCTTAAGCTATTACTCGGCTTCCACAATGTGGAATTACTATATAGAAATGTACTAATGAAATTTTGAAGATGTCAGGCTTTAGAGTTTATTAATTATTTAAATACGTGAATTAAATAAGTGGTAAACAAAGTTACCCTCCGGTTTAGTCATCTAGTGACTCAACAATAATGACTTCGATATTCTTACTTTTCAAGTACTTAATCATTTCTTTATCCGCTTTTGAATCAGTTATGAGCACATCAACTTCTTCTAAAGGGCAGAAAACAAAATTACTTCGCTTGCCTAGCTTTGTGCTATCGGCGAGTATAATTAATTTATCCGTTTGTTTTTTTAGTTTTTGTTCTGAGAGTATTAGTAATGGATCTGACTCCATTACACCGAATGTACCTACCCCTGGCGTGCCCATAAACATCATCGAACTTCGATAATGTTCAGTATTATCTTTTTCGTAAGAGCTTAGTATAATCCCTTGCTCACGATAAATCTCTCCTCCAGGCAGTGATACTAAATTGTCACTGCTTTCGGAAAGGTAGTGAGCCAAAACAAAAGAATTTGTTAGGATGTTCAATTTCTTGTCGGTTAAGTACTCTCCCATCATATATGTAGAGCTGCCACCGTTAATAATAATAGAATCATTATCTTCACATAACTCTACAGCTTTCTTTGCTATTAATTTTTTTGTATCTGTTCGCTTAGTCTTATCAATCTCAAATGTTGAACTTTGAATGTTCTTTTTCTTATTAGAATTTGATTGAGCCCCTCCCCTAATCTTAACAATCTCTCCTCGTTCAGACATTTTCGTTAAGTCTCGGCGAATAGTTGCTTCAGATGAAGATAATTTATCAGTTAAAATTTTTACACTAACAAAACTTTCGCGATCTACAATTTCTTTAATCAGCTGCTGTCTATGTTTTTCTAACATTTATAACTATTCCATTTACCAAAAAGGGCTATATGTATTTCATAATACATATACAGTATTAAAAGTTTATCACTATATAAGTTAAAAAGGAAAAAAATAGGTTTTACGGATAGTTATATGCTTAAACTTCCAATGTAGTAAATGAATTACATTATTTAGCGCAACGGCTATTTTTAAAATACATTCTTTCAAAAAATCAATTTACTCAAATTCAATCTTAACTAATCATTTGCAATCACTTTCTTTATGTGTAAACTAAGATACATATAATACCTTGTCTTAGTTATGCTAACGCGTTTTGGACTAAAATTAGTTGATAAAAGCATTGGTAAAGATGGGTTGTGTTTCTATTTACATTAATAATAAGTAATAAAAATGACTGAAATGACGATGTATTCTTTGGTAATAGATATAGGTAAAACACATGTAAAACTGCATGTGTTAGATAATAAATATAATTCTGTATTTTCCAAACAAATGAAAAATACAGTAGTAAAGGAAGGACATTTCCCTAGTATTAATACAAGCGAGATTTGGGGTTGGCTGATTGCAGGTATTAAAGAGATCACACCAATATACAGGATCAATGCGATTAATATAACAACGCATGGAGCTACGGCGGCGTTGATTGATCGTAAAGCGATAGGTACCGATGGACTTGTACTCCCTATTCTAGATTATGAATACCCAGGTGTTTATGAGCAAAGCCCTGAATATGAAAGTATTAGGCCTTCGTTCAATGATACTTTTTCACCGTCATTGCCAGCTGGATTAAATTTAGGTCGTCAATTATATTGGCTTAAAGCAAAATTCCCTAATGACTTTGAAAAGGTCACGGATATACTTATGTATCCTCAATATTGGGTGTGGCGCTTTACCGGACAAAGAGTAAATGAAATAACATCCTTGGGTTGCCATACAGATCTATGGTCAATTAAGACTAATACCTACTCCTCTTTGGTTGATCATTTAGGGTGTGAGAAATTACTACCTGATATCAAACCCGCTTGGTTTAATTGTGGCAAAGTATCATCTTCACTTATAGCTGAGCTTGGACTTGACCCACAATGCCACTTTTTTAACGGTATTCATGATAGTAATGCGAGTTTTTTAAGATATAAACTGACCCAAAATAAAGCACCTTTCACCGTAATATCGACTGGAACTTGGACTATTTTGATGTCATCTCAGGTCCCACTCAGTAACCTTGATGCTGATAAAGATATGCTTGCTAATATTGATGCTATGCAGGAGGCGATTGCTTGTGCTCGCTTCATGGGCGGCAGAGAATTTGAAGCTATTTGTGAGCAAGCAGGCTCCTGGCTTGGCGAGCAATTTAATGTTGACGACATTCAAAATGTTATTGATCAACAAGTGTTTGCATTGCCTGACTTCAGTAATGGAAGTGGCCCATTTGGAGGTGCTATGTGTGGTTTTACTACCAATACAGATAAAGTAAGTGGTATTGCATTAGCAACGATATATAGTGCTTTAATGATAGATTACCAACTGGATATGTTGGGCGCCAAAGGTGACATTTTTATCGAAGGAGCTTTTTTGAAGAATCCTTTATTATGCGCTGTTTTGAATCAGTTAAGAGACAATAATAAGGTGATTTTATCAAAAGACTCTACAGGGACAGTACAAGGTGCTGGTTATTTATCTGATTGGGGCAATGTTCAGTGTGAAATTGAATGTGAACCCTCGTCAACTACTGAGCTTAGTAACCTTTCAGGGTATAAGAAACAGTGGCGAGAATATGCTGAATCTAGATCTACTGTATTGTAGGGATCAGTTTTTAATCTACTGAGGCCCATTTATTATTATTTATAGGCTTAATTTAGGCGGGTAAATGCTCTTAATGGTTTATAATGTGTATCAACATCAAAATGTAAGCAATTATTAAGATAAGTTAGTAAAATTCTGCTTTGTAATTACTCGACTTCTCAGCTTTGCTCTCTACTTTTATAAGTAGAGTTTTTATACAGTTTAATGTTTTTAAGTTAATTTGATAGCAAGGTGTCTACCACTAGTTTAAAAGGTTAGTAAAATATCGAAATAAAAAAATATTAGGTTTAAGCAGTTTGACTGAGGCTTTTTTAAGCGAGCCAACTTTTTTCGTGTAACCCCTATTCTTGGGTAATTCATACCCCATGCAACTCCAATTAACTTAGTAAAAATTTGTAATGGCAAAGATCGCTTTTCTTTTTATATTTTATTTATTCTGTGACTGAGTTATTCAGTTACTTTGAGAGAGGCGGTAATTGCTTTTATTTATTAACATAATATACCTCCGTGCCCTACTTTGATTATTTAAAGGCGTTTTTTGAATTAAAATACATTAGGAATTGTAAGTAAAAAAATATATAACATCCAATTTAACATAATGCATTAAATAGTGTAAATGGACGTTTACACAAGTAATGTTTAAGTGTATAAATATGTAGATTAATATGTTGAAGGAAATTGGGTGCATTATGAAAAGTAGGTTAAAAAAAATTATGGACCATGATGTAAAGCAATTACCAGCAACAAAACAGAATTTAATTCATACTGTACGTGTTGATAATAAATGTCCGATATTTAACTATATACATTCATTGAATGCTGATACCTCAAAACAAACAGCGATACGTTGCTTACAAGCAATAGCAAAACACAATAACTATTCATCTTTTTACGATATTAATTGGCGTGAAATAACATCTGTAGATATAAATAGTTTAATTCATACACTAAAAGATAAAGGCCTTTCACCAAAATCCATTTCACTTTACGTCTCTATAGCCAAAAGCGTATGCGAACACGCATATTTACTTGGCCAAGTATCTCGCCTACAGCTAGATGGGGTTTTAAAAGTTAAAGGTTCTACCGGTTCACGTATAAAAAAGCATAAAGTAATTGACCGAAATGAATTTCAAGCTTTACTTCTACGCATTGAAATTAGCAACCCATTTAATAAAGTAAAACTGATAAGAGATAAAGCCATCTTTCACTTATTGATAGGTACTGGGCTCAGAAGAAATGAACTGGCAAATATTCAGCTCTCCTCCTTAGATATAGAAATAAGCAAGCGACGTACTATTTTTATTAGCTCTCAATACATTAAGATAGTTGGTAAAGGTAACAAAGAAAGGTATGTAGCGCTTCATCCTGTGACTAAAGCTGCTTTAGAGGACTGGATAAATACAAGAGGCATACTTAGCGGCCCGATTTTCATAAAAGTATCCAAGAACGGTAGTTTTTCTATAAGAGAAAATAACTTTTTAACAGGAAATGCAATTTATGAGCTATGCAGAAAGTACAACACAGTTGCCCCTCATTCGTTAAGGCGGTCTTACGCGACCTGGCTTGATGATAAAGGAGTCAAAATTAGTCGTATCAGTAAGCTTTTAGGCCATGCGAAAGAAGTTACAACGGCTTTGTATATTGTTAATGATGAAGAGAAAGCTTACGAGGATGTTTTAAATAGCTTGTTTTAATATTGATATATACTTATTATTGCTACCGTAATAAAATTTACTGTAATATTAATTACAGTGCATTTAAGGGGCTAGTGTATGCAAAAGTTTTATAATAGAGAAGTCCAGCTTAATAAGTTACGAACGATCTCTGATGATATAGGACAATCTAAAGGTCGGTTAAGTGTCGTTGTTGGTCGTAGGCGTGTTGGAAAAACACGCTTACTTAATGAGGCTTTTCAAGGTATTGCGCAGAAACACCTTTATTTATTTGTAAGTCGAAAATCTGAGAGTGCGTTAGTCAGCGAATTCTCAGCTATATTGCAAAATGAATTGAATACAAAGTTCTTTAAGCCCGAGTCTTTGAAAGATATATATGAATACTTACTCGATTACTCCACACATACACCTATTACTGTCGTTATTGATGAATTTCAGGATATTGAACGAGTAAATAATAGCCTATTTTCAGATTTACAAAACCTATGGGACGAATACAAAAATAAATCGATGATGCATTTGGTTTGTTGCGGGTCTATGTACAATTTAATGACAAGAATCTTTAAGGATGAAAAGCAGCCATTACTTAACCGTGATGATTACTTTTTTAAAGTTAATCCTTTGGCGCCGAATTATATAAAAGCAATTATGAAGGATAATGATAAATATACGCCAAACGATATGCTTATTTGGTGGTGTTTATCTGGAGGTATACCTAAATACCTTGAGTGGCTAACTAATGCAGGTAGTTCACCTTTTGACACACTAATTTCAAATGGTTCGCCCTTAATAAAAGAGGGGATGCATCGACTTGTGGAAGATTTTGGCTCTGAGCACCGTGCATATTTTGATATTTTAGGTGCTATAGCCAGTGGCTACAATAGCCGGCCCCGAATAGAGAGTTATTTAGATACGAGTGTCGGCGTACACTTAGATAAGTTAGAAAAAGATTTTGATATCATTACTAAGCTCAGACCGATTACTGCAAAAGAAAACTCTAGAGACATTCGCTATAAGATTGCAGATGAATTTCTAAGCTTTTGGTTTCGTTTTATATATAGTAACCGAAGTGCGGTTGAAATAGAGAACTACGACTTCATAAGACGCATAGTATATAGGGACTTTGATACGTATTCGGGTACCCAGCTAGAGGAATTATTTAAAGCTATTATTATAGAATCAAAGCAATTTAACAATATTGGTAGTTATTGGAATAGTAAAGGTGAAGATGAAATCGATATTGTTGCTATTAACGATTTAGATAAAGAAATTTTAATTGCTGAAGTTAAGCGCCAATACAAAAAGTATAGTGAGTCTAAACTGATACTGAAGTCTAAGAGTTTACTGCAGAACTTAAATAAAAAGGGCTATAGAGTTTCATATAGAGGGTTTTCACTAGACAATTTAGATGATATTCAGAATGAGTTTAAAAAGGGGGCATGATCTTTTCCCCTAACAATTAAAAACTTAACTAATTTAGCAAAGGTAACTAGAACTATCACTATATCATCATACTAAAATCTATTTTAATCTTCTTTCCTAAACGGTTACTATATAAATTATTGACTATACATCGGGGCAGAAGTCTGACATATTGTTAATACTTAGTATGATGGTATAGCTTTATGTCTTTATATATGGAAATAGCTTGTGCGTATAATCAGCTAGTAAAATTTACAGATTTACTAAACCAATCTTTATTAGAAACAGAGGTAATTCATGCGCAGTGCTATAAGTTACCCGCTGTAGCAGGTGATGTGTCAGATTCAAGTGGGTGGGAATTCATTGAGCCAGAGTCTTTTACCGGTTTCACAGCTCTTAGTATGGCTACGGGGGCATTCTCTAGATTCACGCCAAATTACCAACACTCTGCGAAATACCCATTTCGTTTACCAGGAATTATTCAATTAAACCCAGTGCATCGAGAGCGTATTTCAGAGCTAGTCTATCAATGTAATTACCTAAAATTAAAAATTAAAAGTTTAATTAACTCAAGCACACTAAATCATACAAAAAAACGTGAATTAATACAGAGCGTATGCCCAAACGCAATTACTTTACAGATTTATCGCTTAATTAAAACCACAACCTCACCAGTAAGGCGCGTTGGGTTTACGTGGTGTAATAAGAACAGTATGCGTAGAATAAAAAAAAGTGAGTTTTTAGACTACCTACAAAGAAGTAAAAACAATCCTCCGGCAGGGAAAACTAAATCTGAATGGGCTCCCTGGGTAGATAAAGAAGTTGATTTAATTAGAAATAATACTAGCGACTTCGTTAAAGTGAAGCGACCTCTCCCCATCGTACCTAAGCTAAACATTTCATTTACTGATGATACGAAAACTATTATGTTTTATGGCCATCTACCTGCTATTATCTTTACCGCTGAACCTATAAAAATAACTCCACTGAGAAGTTACATCGATAAGAAGAATAAAAAGCAATTTCAAAATTATCTTATTAAACGACTGTATGTTGTTAGTGAATTTATTGATCAATCTTAGCTATTTAATCTAGCATCGTGGTATATTTTAAGTGCGGGTTAATTACTATATCAGCGCCTCCCAACTCACTTTAAATATATACCTTTTTAAAGTCACCCTCTGATGAGCAATAACTAAGGTCTCTCGTACTTCTATCAACTAAGCTACTTTAAATTAGTTCTACTTGGGATAGACATAAAATTTTTACAGAGGAAGCAGAAAGCATAACTCTAATCTTAGACGAAATCTTCGTAAAAGTGTCGAGTTAGCTTTTCCGTAATCCTCTGAGTGAGGTTGTATCATTTATTATTTTTAGCGTAGATGACTATTAACTCTAATGATCTACTTCAGACTTTAAACGCTGAATAGGACCATTATCACCTAGTAAGTAAACTTTTCTATTGGCTTTACCTTTTTGCTTTTCAGCCACCACCATCCTTGCATCTGGATGCCCATCATTGATGATTGAAGTAATCGCCCAATTAGAATTTGTGCGTCTAATTAATTCATCACCTTTGTTAAAAGTAGTGCCTCCATCTTTGCTATCCCAATAAGAAATTACACCATCACTACCCTCTTTTGATTCAAGAATAAAACTTACTTCTTGTGGGGCTTTAATAATAAAATCCCCTCGTGTATCTTGATTGCTAGTAACAGCACTTGAATCAACTGCGCTATTTGAGATCCATTTTGAGCCATTCCAACGAATATGCGTCGTTTGCTTGGGCCCGCCTGTTTTCATACCTATATCTTTGCCGATATTAGTTGCTAAATGCGGGTAGCCGCTAGAGTCTAGGTGAACAGTACCATTAAAGGTCCATTTATCACCCGTATTCAAAGCAAGCGTCTTTTCATCTGCTACTTCACGAGTGATTGGAAGTGGAAGCTGCTCACCTTTTATGTTGTGCCATTCGTCGTTTTTAGTATCAAATGTCATGTAGTATGCATTATGTCGTTCAGTGGTATGACCTCGTCCATTAATACCTGCTTTTCCATCCCAGCAAACATGGTAATCGTAGCCAATTATAATTTCATCATTCTCCCCTTTTTCAACCCACGCATACCAGCTATCAACAGCTTCAATATCATCTCGTCTTTTATGCTTCAAAAATGAAACTGGTGCTTCAAATGTACGGCCGTGGTCGGTAGATTTTTGATATACCCAATCGCTACGATGTGCGCCATGCCTATAAAATAGATAAATATCACCATTATCCATTTTTACCGCTTGATTATAAGTACCAAAGACAGGAATTGTATCAAGCTCTTCCCAGCTACTGATATCATAAGGATTTTTAGTAACAGCATGAATATTTCTGCCATAATGAGTATTACCTAAAGGGTTTTTACCGTGTTTAGGCATCCCTCCATGACCACCAAAAAATACATGAATATAGCCTAAATCATCCATCAAAATAGTTGGTTTACCGTGATTATCTATTTTACTTCTTGATGGATCTTTACCCATGTCACTTATGCCAGCTTTATATGGCCCTTTCCACTCCTTGGTTTCATGATTATAAGAAACGACATAGGGGTCTTCTAAAGGCCCTTGGTACGAAACATACGTTACCCCGTCATGGTAAATACCTGCAGGGTGTTGAACTATGGCCAAAGGATTACCGGTTGCATCATTGGCAAAGTAATCTACATACTCATCATTACTGGATTTAAAATGGCTACATCCAGTGAGAAGAAGTGCTACACATGTAGAAATAACACTGTGTGGTTTTATTATTTTTTTCATTGTTGTCACCTGTGGTTTACCGATTATGAGTCAGAATCATTTAATGAACTGCTATTTTGATAAATATTGATTTAATATGACTGAAAATGCAAGTTAATAAGGTGGGAAGAGCCAGAATAGGTCAGCCATCATATAAGCTTATGATGGCTGAAGCGAAAAACTATAAATATAGAATTAGTCAGTTGCTATCGTTAATTCCACTCAGAGTTAATACACTCGGTTGAGATATATAACTATGAGCACTATCTCTATTACCAGGCTGTGTAAGCCAAGATAAGTAAAACTTTTTACCAAAAGCTGATGAATCTCCTTTACCCTTAAAGACATGGTTTTCTAATTTAATCAGTCCACTACCTTTTGACAGGTGGGAATTAGCAACCTCAGTAGCTGCATTAATAATAGGAGGGTAAATATCAGCTTCTTCAACTTTAATCGTTTTTAGGCTATCACTATCTAGTATAAAACGCATGACATCATCATTTCTTCGAACTAATATTGTTAGTTTATTATTTCCTAGTAGCTCGGGTGAGTAAGGTTTGACCTTAAACCGACCTAGCGACCCGTGCCCATCAAAGTCCCAACGAAACCCTTTCCAATCACTAATTTGTACTGCTCCCCAACCCTTGCCTTCTTTTCGTGCAACGTATATTTGAGTATCGCCATTTGCATCATATTTATGATATGAAATGATAGGTTGCTTATTGTGGTCAAACCCGATCTTTACATTTCCATTAATCATTCCAGCAAAGGGTGGAACAGGGTCAACGACTTCAGCACTTTTCGCAGTTATAGGTAATGAAATATCTTCACCGTTTGAATTTTGCCAATTAATCAGGTCTTCGCTTTTTGCATAAGACAAACTGTGATTAGACGCCGCATTTGGTGTATTGCGCCAAACCCAAATTAAATGGAACATTCCATCAGGGCCTAGCGTAGGTCCTTCGAAATAACCACTCATTTTACCTTCTCCATCTAAGAAAGTATTAGCGTGTAACCTGCTCCATGACTTAGATTGAGTATTATAAATGTTGTAAATTTCGCTACCATTCCCACTGCCGCCATCGCGATACTTTACAATAAGTTGCTCTTGTTTGTTGCGAAGAAAAACCGGGTAAGTCATTCTTTTTTCGAGTGACTTTTCAGCCATAACAGAAACACGCTTCAATGAACGTACATTCAAAGGCTCTGACATACGAAAATACTCAAGTGGATCTGCATGCATGTTACCCATGACATGTAAGTAACCTTCAGAATCTAGCTCCATAGTGACATAGTTATGGCTATCCCATCCTAACCAGCTATCTACTTTGTAGTATCTCCACTTACCACCTAGCTGTCGGTGTGCCACCGTCATTTGGCGATTTGCATCATAATAAGCTACAAATTGTTGCTCGCCTCGAGTTAATAAATAAGGCTTAATTCTGTGCCCAGACCATACATTATCGATTGCTATGCTCGTGATCTCCGGCTCTTTGGCATACACTATTGAACTGAAAAACATCGGTAAAAAAACCAAGCAATAAATTATTTTCTTCATATATTTCATATTGATTAAAAACATAGTATTCACTTTTAAATTTATAATTCGCTCTTAAAGTGAGTTACATATGCTAATTTAAACGCGCTACATAATGCTTAAAAATTACAAAGAAACTCACTGCATATTAAATACAAATTTAACCCTGCATATCCTCTAGCTCTTTACCTTTTGTTTCATGCAAGAACATAAAGACAAATACCACCGAAACGAGCGCACAAATTGCATAAAAGCCATATGCCCCAGCGAGACCAACACCAGTTAGCATAATAGGGAATGACCAGGTGATTAAAAAGTTAGCTATCCACTGTACGAAACCTGATACCGCTAAGCCTGATCCTCGAATTTGATTAGGGAACATCTCGCCAAGCATTACCCACATAACAGGCCCCCAAGACAAGTTAAAGAAAAACACATAAGCGTTTGCTGCAACTAATGCGACGATACCTTGATCACCTAATTCTAAATTACCTGAAGCACCGGTTTGAGCTTTAACAAAGGCATAAACCATCGTGAACAATGTCACAGTCATACCCACAGAGCCCACTAATAAAAATGGTTTTCTCCCAATTTTGTCAATAAAGTACATTGTAATAAATACAGCGATAATACTTACTAGCCCACTGATAATATTAATTAGCAATGCATCAGATTCATTAAAGCCCGCAGCTTGCCAAAGCACGGCACCGTAATAAAAGACGACGTTTATACCAACTAATTGTTGAAATGTAGCCAGGCCGATACCGACCCAAACGATAGGACGCAATTTATTTTTAGACTTATCTATTAAGTCTGATAGTTTTGGTTGGTGCTTATCTGTAGCTAATGATGCTTCTATTTCATCTCTTTTGATTAGAGCCGTTTCTTGGCCATATAAATTTGATAGCACACGGACCGCTGACTCTTTTTTCCCAACCATCATTAAATAACGAGGGCTTTCTGGAATAAACAACAAAGCTATAAGAAATAAACTTGCAGGAAGTAACTCTACCCAAAACATCCAACGCCACGTTTCATAACCAAGCCAAAATAATTTAGTTGATCCTCCGGCAGTATCCGCTAAAAAGTAGTTACTTACAAAAGCACAAAACAAACCAAAAATAATAGCAACCTGCTGTAATGTGGAGAGTGTCCCACGATATCTGGCTGGTGCAATCTCACTGATATAGGCAGGAGTCATCACAGAAGCAGCACCAACTGCCAGGCCACCTAATACCCTATAGATGACAAACTCAATAGAAGCATCTGCAATACCAGATCCCCAGGCGCTGATAATAAAAAATACAGCTGCAAAAAGTAAAATGCGACGACGGCCGAATTTATCCGCCAACCGTCCTGCTGTAAACGCACCGATAGCACAACCTATAAGCATACTCGATACATTAAAACCTGTGCCTACGCTGCTTGATCCAAACGCAGTTTGTAAGCCATCGACAGTGCCATTTATTACACCACTGTCAAATCCAAACAAAAACCCGCCAATCGTTGCAGCAAAGCAAACCATGACAATTAAAAGTACATTCTCTTTATTGTTCATAAGTATCCATATTGTGTGTGTTGTTGTTCTTATACAAATTTTGAATAAAAGCTGGCTGCAACTTTATTTGATAGAGCTCGACTCTCTCTCTATCAATTCAAAATCTAAAATATGTCTTAATTCCAAACTTTTTAAATTGCTCATATTGTCATATTGGCCAGAGGCGAGTAACGAAACTGACAATTCGGCCATTTCATTTATCGGCTGTTTAACGGTTGAAATACGCGGCCACACCGATCGAGCAAGTTGAGTATCATCAAAGCCAACCACTGAGAGATCGCCTGGGATATTGATACCTTGTTGTTGTGCAATTGATATAACAGCTGCAGCCATATCATCATTTGCTGCGAATATCGCTGTAGGCTTGTCATCTAATGCAAGTAACTTAACTGCAGCTTCCATTCCCGATTGATAAGTAAAACTTCCTTGCTCTATGTATTCTGGGGGGGTAGTAATTTTATTAGAACGCAACGCATCTAAATATCCCTGGTAGCGCAAACGACTTACACCCTGTTTATTATTACCAATAATATGAGCAATTTTTTTATGACCCTGATTTATAAGCCTCTCTGTAACATCAAACGCAGCTTGGTAATCGTCCATACAAATATAGGGAGAGCTATTTAATTTAGTATCTGGCGTTATTCTCACAAATGGTACATTTGCTTTGGTAAGAACTTCTAGCACATCTTCGTTGTCACACATCGGTGGTAATAAAATCATCCCATCAACCTGCGTAACGTCTATCAGTTGTTTAACTGATTCTATCGTTTTATTAATATCTAAGTGGGCTTCATCTACAACCAGGTGATAACCCAAAGCACGACATTTTTTTAGTGAAGCTAAGAGAAACTGGCTGATATACGAGTCACTAGGGTTATCGTATAACAAGCCAATAAAAAAGGATTTACTGCTCGCTAAACGTCTCGCAGACACATTGGGCCGGTAATTTAGCTTCTCAACAACCGCCATTACTTTTTCACGAGTTTTATTGCTTACTTTTTTGTCTTGGTTGAGTACTCGTGAAACCGTCATCATGGATACACCAGCTTGCTCAGCTACATCTTGAATTCTTGTTCTTCTAGGCTCAGCCATGTTTTTAATTACCTATTAATAATCTTTTTATTGATATATAGCGCTTGCATTTCGATAGCTTTCATGACGCACGCTTAAAACGGCTGTTTCCATACCGATTGTTGAACATCTTATTATTATTTTTTATACATGGAAATGTTAGCGGTAACAATAAAACACAAAAAATATAACAGCGCAACAAATAAACCTAATGAAAAGTTCAAAAAACACTCCATTACTGACTATTCAAGCACAGCTATTGACTTAATATTAAGCGATCGATTATGTTAGCGCTAACACAAACAGATAATGAATTTTGATTATGTTCCTTGGTATCGATTTAGGCACTTCAGGTGTAAAAGTAATTATTTTAGACGAGAAAGACCAATTGCTTGCTCAAGCAAGTGGATCTTTAAGCGTTTCACGCCCAGCACCACTTTTTTCTGAGCAAAACCCTACAGACTGGTGGCTTGCTACATGTAGTGCAATCGAGGATCTTAAAAATACTCACCCTGCATTACTAAAATCGGTAAAGGCTGTGGGCCTTTCTGGGCAAATGCATGGCGCTACGCTGCTTGATAAAAACAATAATATTATTCGCCCAGCCATTTTATGGAACGACGGGCGTAGTGCTGCACAATGTGTAGAGCTTGAAAAACGCGAACCAAATTCTCGTAATATTACCGGCAACATAGTAATGCCTGGTTTTACTGCGCCTAAATTGGTGTGGTTAAAAGAGTTTGAGCCAGAAAATTTTGCAAAAGTAGCCAAAGTATTATTACCAAAAGACTACCTACGCTTTTTAATGACCGGCGATTTTGCATCAGATATGTCTGACTCTGCAGGCACATTATGGCTAGACGTAGAAAAAAGAGCATGGTCGCAAAAAATGCTTAGTGCTTGCGACTTAAAAGAGCAACACATGCCTACTCTTTTTGAAGGCACACAAATTACAGGCAAACTAACAGCCCAAGTTGCTGCTAAATGGGGAATGGAGCAAGTACCTGTTGTTGCAGGCGGTGGCGATAATGCCGCAGGCGCTGCCGGTGTAGGCGTAGTAAAGCCAAAACAAGCGTTTTTATCATTAGGTACTTCGGGCGTTTACTTTGTTGCCAACGAAAAATACCTGCCTAACCCAGAAGGTGCTGTACATACTTTTTGTCATTGCATTGAAAACACCTGGCACCAAATGTCAGTGGTGTTAAGCGCAGCAAGCTGTTTAACCTGGGTCACTAAATTAACTGGTTTTGAAAACGAAGGTGCATTGCTTGAACAAGTAAGTAAATGCGACTTTAGCAAACCAAGCTCAGTGATATTTTTGCCTTATTTAACTGGCGAACGTACGCCGCATAATAACCCCGATGCCAAAGGCGTGTTTTTTGGTTTAGACAGTGATACCGATGCAGCAGCCCTTGGCCGCGCAGTACTCGAGGGCGTTGCTTTTGCCTTTGCCGATGGCCAGCAAGTACTGCTTGATGCCGGCGCACAAATTGACGATGTAACCGTTATTGGTGGTGGCGCTAAAAGCCCACTGTGGGGAAAAATCATCGCAAGCGTACTTAACCGTCCCCTAATTTACCGAGAAGGCTCAGAAGTTGGTCCCGCATTTGGCGCTGCAAGGCTTGCCCGAATAGCAGTAACACAACTCTCTGCACAACAAGTGTGTGTTAACGGCAAAGTAACGCAAACCATTGAGCCAGACCCAATCATGCAAGACTTTTACGCACAGCAATACACAACATACAAAGCACTTTATCAAAGTGTAAAAACATACTTTTAATACACTATTATAAAATTAATGGAGCACAATATGAGCGAGCAATTTTTTACAAACGTTGAAAAAATTAAATTTGAGGGTGAAAACTCTAAAAACCCATTTGCATTTCGTTACTACGACGAAAACCAAGTAGTGCTTGGCAAAACAATGAAAGAGCACCTTCGTTTTGCAGCTTGTTACTGGCATAACTTTTGTTCTACAGGGTTTGATATTTTTGGTGAAGGTACGTTTGACCGTCCTTGGATCCAACCTGTAGGCAATCAATTAGAACTTGCTGAACAAAAAGTAAAAGTAGCCTTTGAATTTTATGAAAAATTAGGCGTTCCTTACTTTTGTTTTCATGATGTTGATATTGCCCCTGAAGGCAAAACACTACAAGAAAGCCACGATAACGTAACGCATATCGCTAACATTATCGAAAAAGAAATGCAGCGCACAGGTGTAAAACTACTGTGGGGTACTGCTAACTTATTCTCAAATCAGCGTTTTTGTGCCGGTGGTGCAACAAACCCTAATCCTAATACGTATGCATATGCAGCAGCACAAGTTAAACATGCAATGGAAATTACGCATCGTTTAGGCGGCGAAAATTACGTACTTTGGGGTGGTCGTGAAGGTTACGACACGCTACTAAATACAGACCTTGCACAAGAAAGCGAACAGTACGCACGCTTTTTGAAAATGGTTGTAGAGCACAAGAAAAAAATTGGTTTTAAAGGCACATTATTAATTGAGCCAAAACCACAAGAGCCAACTAAGCACCAGTACGATTACGATACAGCAACAGTTGCAGGCTTTTTATACAAGCACGGCTTACAAGACGAAATTAAAGTAAACATTGAAGCAAACCACGCAACACTTGCGGGTCATAGTTTCCATCACGAAATTGCAGTTGCTTGCGCAGAAGGCATTATGGGTAGTATTGATGCTAACCGTGGCGACATGCAAAACGGTTGGGATACAGACCAATTTCCTAACGATGTAGCTGAGTGCACACTTGTTGTTTACGAAATTTTAAAAATGGGTGGCTTTACAACGGGCGGCTTTAACTTTGACACTAAACTTCGTCGTCAATCGTGTGAACGCGATGACTTATTCATTGGTCACATTGGCGGTATGGATACGATGGCTAAAGCATTACTCAATGCAGCAGCAATGATTGAAGGTGGCGAGCTGTCTGACTTTGTTGAAAAACGTTACGCAGGCTGGAAAGAAGACCTAGGTCAAAGCATTCTAAATGGTGAGCAATCACTTGAGAGCCTTTCAGCCTTAGTACACGAGAACAACATCGATCCTAAGCAAGTTTCTGGTCGCCAAGAACTGCTTGAGAATATTGTTAACCGCTACGTATAAGGACATCGCCTCGGTTTTAAAGCCGAGGCGTACATCATTATGAACTTGTTAGAACAACTCAAAAAAGTAACCACGGTCGTTGCCGACAGTGG
>NZ_JACJFA010000008.1:0-215495 GCF_014164345.1 Pseudoalteromonas sp. SG43-5 | reverse complement strand
AGGAGCCTTCAATCAATCGAACTACTGTATAAAAGGCTTTGGTTGCAGCCAAAGCTTGGGCCTCACATTACCCGAACTTGGTTAAAGTATTAATTAATTTATGGGTTTATTATCCATACAAGGCATTTAAACGGAAAATTTACAGTTGGCTGTTTTTCGTTCCTCAAACATTTTAGCCAACTATAATTTTCCGCTTAATGCGGCGTATGTGTATTGGGAAAGTTGTGAGTATGACTCGATTTTGGGATATTCAATTAGTATTAGATAGCACGTACACCGAAGAAGAACAAAAAACTGTGATTGTGAATTCTAGATCTATGGTTCATTTCATTGAAAGGCATTTATACCCACTTAACTTTCGTAGCAAATTTTCAAGACTAGTTATAAGTTGCTCTAAGTTACCAGTAGAAACTGAGTTTAGCCTGGGAAAAGATCCTGCAATTGCCCATGTTAATATCTCACAAGATTTAGGGTGTTTCATTCACTCAGATGATGAAAAGTATTTAGCTTTCGAGAAAATTCTAAAACATGGTTTTGAGGTTGCTGAAAAATATGCTGAGTTGCCGAAATCAGAAGTGTTTGATGCCATAGAACAGTTTAAATCCACTGGCTTCAAAAACGAATGGGTTCATATTGAAAAAACTTGGAAGCGAAAAGGAGTCACTTGCATAATTGAGTGTCATCATAAATTGAATACTTTCCAACTAGTTCAAAAACTTTATAAATGTGACGCATTGGTTCATTCCTCAATTATTGCTGAATCTATGCCTAGGGAGTGGTTGTTCAATCAGTTACTGGGTAAAGTCGTGCTCAAAGAGGGGGGCAAACTTATTTATTCAGTTAAATCTGAGATTTTATCAATTTTTGTTCTTGATACCAATAAACTAGAAATATTTGGTTCAGTTTAAAATACACATAACAAGCGCCTCAATTCGCTCTTAAGTTCGCTCGGACAATTAACAATGGGCTATTGTCGCTGCGCTCAATATTTTAGCCCATTATTAAATTGCCGCTTAGGCGGGCGTAATGTGTATAAATCTATATGGTGCAATATTCCAGTGTTTGAACAATTTAAGAAAATAATTGCTAGTATTTTCCTTTTATTTTTCCTTTCGGGTTGCACTGTCGGTCATAAGGACTATCAGAGATATCTGAATATGAATATTGGTGAGAATATAAATAATCAAAAGCTTTCTAAATCACCCGATGCTGGTGAGTTGATAAGATCGGATTATTTAATCGCAGGCGAAGGGTTAACCAATATTACAACATTAGATACTGGTTTTTTGAGATACCATTTTAGCAGGCAAGAAGTATTACCGAATTACAGTATTAAAGACTTTGTCGGTAAATGTCTTATTTATTACGATGTTGATCCTAAAACGGAAATCATAATTGCTTGGGGTTTTGATAAAGGTGGTAACTCTTTAAGTTGTAGAACTTGGCCTTGAGTGCAATATACACATAACAAGTGACTATGGTGTCAATTCCTAATTTCAAACGATTTTAGGATCCCGCATGACACTATCTCGCACCATTGAATTTATGATCACTACCAGCTTTCGTTGGACTTCCTAGCTTTCACTAGACGTTTTAAAATTTGAATTGGCATGCCAGTTGTATGAAAGTACACAGTTTTTATCACTAAACCGAGACCATGTACAGGCTGCTGGTGGTGGCAATACAATATATGGATTATTAGGCTCTCCATTTTTTAGAAAATACCAAGCTATATTAAATTTTGGTACTCATACACTCACAATTAGTGAGCCATTGTCTGATTGTGAGTGATTAAAGCGGTTCCCTAAAGCCGCTATTATCCTCTAAAAGCGAAGCGCCTTAACTCTCTTTGTGAACTAATTTGGCTTCACTAACATCAGCTCTGCATTTTTTCCATCCATTAATACCGCGACGTTACCCTTATCAGTTATAAACACATCTCTTAACCTGCCTGCGGCATTAGGAAATACGTGAGACTGTGTAAATTCACCACTTAGCAGATTAACGCTGTAGAGCTTTTTATCAACAAGGGTAGTGATAAGCACATGTTGCTGTAACGAAGGAAAAGCTGCATGTTTAGAGCCGTAATACGCCATGCCTGATGGCGCTATTGATGGAGTCCAATTAACACTTGGTTTTTGCATGCCTTTATATTCGGTAAAGGGTGAAATACGCGCTTGCGAGTAATCTTTGCCATAGGTGATTACCGGCCAGCCGTAATTAGTGCTAGCGGTTAAGTAATTTAGCTCGTCACCGCCTGCAGGGCCGTGCTCGTGGCTAACAATTTGCTGCGTATCGTAATCATAAACTAAGCCTTGAGGGTTACGATGACCAAGTGAGTAGACAGCATGTGCATTTAGGTTTTTATGATAAATAAATGGGTTATCTGTTGGAATGGTGCCATCTAGGTTTATACGTAATATTTTACCAAGTTGGCTGGTGATAACTTGTGCTTGCTCTCTAAAGTCATACCCATCGCCCGTTGAAACTAATAATGTATTGTCGGGTAAGACAAGGGCGCGTCCTGCGTAATGTTGCGGTGTGTTTTTATCAGTCGCTACTTTATAAATAACGTTGGGCTTTGAAAAGTCAGTGCCATTAAACGTGGCTTTGGCAACAACCAGCCTGTTTGCGCTTGCATCACCTTGGGCATAAGTAAAAATAACTTCTTTTGAGTCGTTATAATCTGGTGATAAAACAATGTCGAGTAAACCACCTTGGCCCGCAACGTATAAGCCCTCAAGGTTTAATTTTACTCTTGATTGCACGTTGTTCTTAACTATAACTACATGACCATCACGCTCTGTAATTAACCATGTGCCGTTTGGTAGTTCAACCATGCTCCACGGAGACTGTAATTGCGTAGCCAGTGTTTGTGTACTGTATTGCTCCTTTGGTAGCGCAGCGCTTGCATTAACAGAAAACGCACAAAGCGAAAGCAGAGTAAAAAAAGAGATACATTGTTTACCGGGCAAGCCTTTGCTAGCATGGCCAGTATAAGAAAAAAGCTTTATTTTAAGTTGAGATAACAATGTCGTTTTTAACACGTGTATTGCCTTCATTTTTAGTTTCTTGGTTACTTACATTCACACTAGCTAGCTTGTTTCATAGCCAATACGTTGTCAATCAATTAGTTAATGTAGGTGTAGTGGTGCTCTTGAGTGATCGGGCTAGTTTAACGCTTGATGATTGGTTAGGCCTATTACCTACCTACGGCGCTATTATTGCCCTAGCACTTGCCATCGCTTTTTTTGTTACCGCAAAGCTTAATAAAAAGGTTCAAAAATACACTACTCAGTTATTTGTTATTGCTGGCATTGTGGCATTTGCTATTGTGTTAATTGCCATTGAATCAATTATGAATATTCATATTATAGCGGGCGCAAGAGGCTGGGGTTTTTATGCTCAACTGCTTGCAGGCGCGGTAGGTGGTTTTACATTTTCGCAATTATTTAAAGTAACTAAAAACCAAAAAGCGTGTTAGATGTGTGAATATAAGTACGGTTTATACGTTATATAGTGATTAATAAATAAAGCCCGCTGTTTATTATAAACAGCGGGCTTTAAATATGGCCTTTAGAAATTAATTAAAAAATTAAACTAATCAATTTGTAGCTACTTAACCCAAAAATTAGGATTAAAACGGGTAGGGTTACCAGGTTTAACAGCAAAGAATTTGTGTAGTTTCCCATAACCCCTTTTTGATTAACCAGCCATACAAGGTAGGTGCTAACAATAGGGAGTAATAACCCGTTAGCCGCTTGTGCGAATATAATCACCGCTACTGGGTCTAAACCTAATGAGGCCACCGCAGTACCAAACAATAAAATAATAATAGCAACGCCTTTAAAGCGTAAGTTACCCATATCGTTTGACCAACCTAACATGCCACATACGGCGTAAGCACCGGCAAGTGGCGCTGTAATAGCGCTTGTTAAACCTGCTGCAAACAAGCCAATAGCAAAAAAGTAATGAGCGGCGTCGCCAAGTAATGGCTCTAGTTGCACGGCCATGTTAGCCGCACTAATTTGCCCCGCATCGGTACCATAAAATGCAACGGAAGCAGTAGATAAAATAGCTAACGTGATGACACCGCCTAAAGTGATTGATAGGCCTGTATCAACATTTGTTTCTTTAATCATTTTTTGCATATCGCTGCTACTGTCGTGTCTGGCAGCGAGTACGCCGGAGTGTAAAAATAAGTTGTACGGCACAATGGTCGTACCGACTAATGCCAATATAGTTGTAATAGAACCTTCAGGCATACTAGGGATAAAACCAGCAAATACATCAGCGAGCGAAGGGGCAGCCATTACAAGTGTTGAGATAAACACTAAACTCATTAAAATAACGAGTAAAATTAGCGCGTTTTCAACCACTTTATGTTTGCCGCTATACAGTAAAGCAGCACTTAACAAAGCAATAAGTGGTGTCCATAGTTGGGAGTTAATTTGAGGGAATATTTCAATTAATCCCATGCTAGCGCCACTTAAGTTACCCGCTTCATAAGCTGCACTGCCTACGCCAATGGCGCTAATAACTAAAAATATAGCTAAAGATTTAAATAAAGGCGTTTGAATATTAGCTCTAAGAGCTTGTGCTAAATCTTGCCCGGTAGTAACGCCAAGGCGCGCCGCCATGGATTGTAATAATATAGTGGCAATTACTGAAAACAGTAACGTCCATATAAGTGCAAAACCAAAGTTTGCACCTGCCACGCTGGCGGTAGTAATGGTCCCTGGTCCAATGAAGGCAGCGGTGACGAGTAGTCCTGGTCCTAATCGCATAATTGACCTTAATAGTGCTATTGCATGTTGCTATTTAAAGTTACATCTAACGCTTAAAACCGATATTTATACGCGATGCCTGTTGTGTTATTGCTGCCACTTAGAGTAAGTGCCCTGCAGCGATATCGCCTCTTGGCTGGTTCTTTTTTACCAGTATATGTTATACCATTCCGCAATAATACTTAATCAATTTGAGGGATTAAATCTGACGCTAACTGCGTTAAAAATTTCTGATATACGACTGCATGGATGCAGGAGGTAGAGCAATGCAGGAGCAATTGCCGAGAACAACTAAATAACGAAATTTTTGCCTGGTTATCGACACGATTTTCTCACCTCAGAATAGATCACTCAATTAAGCGAATTGCTATTAAAAAAGGTCGCGTAGGATACCAACTTGTATATAAATTTAAAGGGGATACAATGCGTTTGCATAAACTTTAAACGAATAAGTGGTGCGAGTAGAGGTTACACGCGAAGTCTCAAAATTTAGTTAATGTTTACCGCATAAAAAAGCACAATATTTTATGCAGTAAATTACAAGAGAATGTATAAGCGACGCAAGTTAAATGACGAATGCCGATATTGCTATTAATAACAATATCAATGCATTTACTTTATTAGTGCTTTGATTGCTTCTAAGCCTTTTTTTAGTGTACTTGCATCGGTAGCATAGTTAATACGGATACACTCGTGCTTGTGCGCCCAATCATCGTCAATGCCGATAAAAAAGTTATGACCTGGGATCACATACACGTCTTGCTCTTTAAGTTGTTGATACAACACCTCGCTTGTTATTTTTGCATCTTTAAACCACAGCCACATAAAAAATGCACCTTCAACTTTGTGCAAATAAACAGGCAGTTCGGCAAATACTTCGTCAAACAACTCAATTGCTATGTGTGCTTTATTACGATAAAAAGGCAGTACAACATTACGGCACAGTGGCAGTAGTTCGTCGTCGTTAATTAAGCGTGTCACTAAGCTTGGGCCAATACTGTTTGGCGATAAAACCATGCTGCCGTTTACGCGGCCAATTGCTTTAATAATCTCATTATTGGCAACCACAATACCGCTGCGTAAACCCGGTAGGCCCAGTTTTGAAAGTGACATACATAAAATAATATTTGAGTTCCACGTTAGGTTTGCATCGGTGTAAATACAACCTGGGAACGGATCGCCATATGCGTTATCAATAATGAGTGGAATACCATATTGCTTAGCAAGCAAATCAAGGTGTTTTACTTCATCGTCAGTAATTACATTACCTGTTGGGTTAGTAGGGCGTGATACGCACAGCGCGCTTATACTGCGGTCGTTTGCTAGTGTTTTTTCAACTGCTTTAAAATCAATGACGTATTTAAACTGTTTTGATGTGCTGCCTGTATTCAAAATTTCGATATCAGGCTTTATGGCAACAAACATATCAGCCGATAAACCTTGATCGGCATAACCTATATACTCTGGCGCGAGGGGGAATAAAATCTTTTTATGGCTGCCATCCGGCATTTCGCCTGCCAACATATTAAACAGCACAAAAAAGTTAGCTTGACTGCCATTACCGAGTGCTACGTTATCGGCACTAATATCCCATGCGTACTCTTTACTTAGCTGGCCAGCTAATGCTGCTCTAAACTCGTCGTTACCGGTTGGGCCATCGTAAAGCCCAAATACTTGCGATACTTTATTGCTGGCAACAAGTTTTTGTAATTCACTTAAAAAAACCTCATTTACTTGTGGTACTAATGCGGGGTTACCGCCACCCAGCATAACAATATTAGGATTGTTACTGTTTTTAGCCCCGCCTAAGTCTTCCATTAATTGGGTAATGCCGTTGGGTTGTGTAAATTTAGTGCCAAAGTTTGAGTAGTTCATAATGCATAGCGTTTGTTAATAATGGGGAGGCAGTATAGCGTAAATATAGGGCTTAAATCCGATGATGAGAATAATTCAATGCTAAGATTTACAGCTAGTTATAGTAATGTAATTCCTTATAAAACAAAGGCTAAGTTAAGGCTTTTTAACGCCGTACAAAAACTCTTCGCCGCAGTCCATATACAAATCAAATTTGGCCATGACTTTGGTGAACATAGGGGCGTGTAAAAACTCGTTTAACCATGCGCGTACATGCGTGTATTCACTTTGTAAGTACCAGTGTTTATCTACACGGGCAAACTGTCTAATAAATGGCAGCAGGGCATAATCGGCTAGACTTTTTTCATTGCCCATTAAGTATTTATGCGTGGTTAGTTTTGCTTCGAATTGCTTAATAAACTCTTCGCAGGCTTTTTGGTAGTAAATTTGTGCCATGTCTTTTGTGCGAGCGTAAAACTTGTACTTTTCGAGCACTGGTTTAAATTGTGTGTCGTTTAACTTAATTAATTCAAGCATGCGCTCAAGTGCTAATGGGTTTTGAGTATGCAGTAAATTATGCGGGTCATTTTGCTCTAATGCCCATAGCATAATATCAAGGCTTTCATCTATTACTTGGCCATTAGGTAATAATAAAACTGGCACCGTGCCTTTTGGTGATATTTGTAAAAGATGCGGCGGTTTATTTTTAGTTTTTATAGCGCGTAGTAACACGTGTTGCTCTGCCATTAAAATACCCATTCGTGCACGCATTGCGTATGGGCAGTGTTGTAATGAATATAATAATGGCAATGTCATGTTAGTTACCTTAGCTGTTTAGGCCTTCAACATACTGCTGGCGGGTTTGTACTTTAACCAAGCTATTTAAGTGTTCAACCGCTTGTGTTTTCCCGTTAATTAAATCTTGAAAATGCGCAAGTAACACAGCTTTATCCAGCTTTTCTTTATCGCCTGAACCAATGTCGGTTAAATCAATCATAAACTCGTCAAATTTGTCGGCAAAGTCACTCACAATATTCATGTTTAAAAATTGCTCATGGTTGTAAATACTTGGGTAGCCGCCTTTTTGTTTATCAATAGCAAAACTAATACCTTTAACATTGGTAACGGTGGTTTCTTTTTTACAGCTCAGCATACAGCTTGCGTCAATGCGTGGTTTTTTACATCCTACTGTTTGCTGGAAAAAACATTGTCGGCTAGTCATCATTAGTATTGGATGATAAATGCTGTACATCATTTTAAAATTGTTAGGGCGTTTAATATTACGCATTTGTGGTTTGTTTATTTCGTTTGAAATAAACGCGCCTTTTGCGTTTAAATCTTCTTGTAGTGTTAGTAACGCATAAGAGTTTGTGGTGTTTAACAACGGGCCTGCAATCCAGTCAATACCCATTTGTACTGCTTTAAATGCAACGCCAGTGTTGTTACTAATAATAAGCTTAGGTTTTACAACCTCGAGTAAACGTACCGCTTCTTCAAAATCTTTACCAATTAACACCGCCGGAAACCACGGAATTAACTGTGGGTGCTCTAAAAATACATTAATGTATTTATCGTTATCGGTTCTAAAGCTCTCTGGTAATTTAAAGTAAACATCGCCACCTGTTAAATCACATAGATGAACATCTTTTATGTCCGATATTAAAATAGAGAGTGTTGTTTTGTTATCGGCTTTAGGGTGGTTTACTAGTTTTGGCAGTTCAACAGGGGCGAGTACGTCTTTTCCTTCGTTTAATAAAAACGCGACTTGCTTCTTAATACGGGCAAGCTCTTTAAAGGGAATGCTTAAGTTGTTGCCTAAGTTTGAGTAATCCATATTTTTAATTTCAAAATTGGCATTACTAAAGGTTTTAAAGCGTTTATCAATAGCTGCAATATCAACAACCGATTTATCGGCGGTTTGCATAGGCATTTGCGATTGAACTTCAAAGCGTAGAGGTTGAAGGGCGCTTTGCTCTGCTAGGGTGTTGTCGTGTTTATCGTTTATTGTCAGTGTTACTGTAAATGGCTGGTTTAATTGGCCGCTAAACTCAAAGCGTAGTTCTCGCTTTGAAATATCTAAAAACTCAATTTTCTTTTTAACTAACGTATCAATGTCATTTTTTTCTGCGGCGAGTTCTTGTTGTGCATCGTAAATTTGCACAACCGAAATCGCGTTACTCTTTTCGTTAGCGTGATCAAAGCTATGGTCGCGCGGGTTGTCGGTAAACATGTTTTTTGTCATGTCACCTTGCAAAAACTTATTAGTAAAATTACGGTTAAATACTTTGTATAAGCTTGAATCATCTTCAATTAAATTACCTGTTTGTACAAAGGTATCTATTTGTTTGCGCCAGCTATCAATAACGGTATGTACGTAGTTAGCACCTTTAATGCGGCCTTCTACTTTTAACGAGTCAACACCAGCGGCTACCAACTCCGGTAAATCAAAATAGGCTGAATTATCTTTTAAGTTTAACGGATGTTTGTTACCCATGGCGGTTGGCTCGTATTCATCACGACATGCTTGTGAGCAACGACCACGGTTACCTGAGTTACCCACACTTACTGAGCTTGAATAACATTGCCCCGAAAACGCAATACACAATGCACCATGTACAAACACCTCGGTTAATACATCGCATTTGTGCGCTACGTCGGTCAATATTTTAATTTCAGTTAGGTTAAGCTCGCGCGATAAATTTACACGTGTAGCGCCAATGCGCGCTAAAAACTCAACCTGTGATTCGTTATGGGTGGTTAACTGAGTTGATGCGTGAATATGCAAAGTAGGAAAGTGCTTTTTAACTATATTGAATAACCCTAAATCTTGCACAATAATGCCATCGAGCGTGGTATTTACGAGTTGGTTAAGTAGCTTAAATAGCGCGCCCATTTCGTGCTCTAATATAACTACGTTTAGCGTTAAAAATATTTCACAGCCGTATTCATGGGCTAGGCGAAGTGCGCCGTTAAGCTCATCAAACGAAAGATTAGACGCTCGGTTACGTGCATTAAAGGTATCTAATCCACAATAAACCGCATTAGCACCGGCTACAATGGCGGCTTTTACCGCGTTAACATCACCGCCTGGGGCTAATAGTTCAATCTTTCTACTCATTACAATGTCGCTTCGCTCATATTTAATTGCCGCGAATTTTATATGGTTAAGCACGTTAATGCTATTTATTGAGGGATATAATAAAGACTAAAATAAAAGAGTGCATAAAATTACAATTAAGGTGGCTGATTTATTACGTAAACATGTAATAAAATGATAGTTTATAAGCAGGCAACACTTTCAACTTTACTTAGGCGAACCCCATCAGCAATCAATATCTTAAACAGTTAGATACAGATTTAAAAAGTGATGAATCTGGAATTATTAACACCCAACTAAAAATAGCCACATTTAACCTGTTTAACTATCTTGAGCCGCCCAATGCATACTATGAGTTTGAGAAAATTTATACCGCGCAGCAGTGGGCTAAAAAGCAGCGTTGGATTGTTGATTATTTAACAGAACATGCCCCTGATGTGATTGGTTTTCAGGAAGTGTTTAGTATTGACTCGTTAAAAGAGCTAGTAGGCGAGCAAGGTTATAATTACTTTGCTGTAGTTGATACGCCAGAGGTGATTGATGACTTTATTTATAAACGCCCTGTAGTGGCAATCGCCTCTAAATACCCCATAGTTGAAGTAGCAGCGGTTGAGCACGATAGTGAGCTTGCAAATGCGCTTGGCCTTAATAGTGAGTTTACTTTTAGTCGTAAAGTACTAAGAGCAACTATAACGCTGCCGCATATAGGTAATACTGATTGTTATGTGGTGCACTTTAAATCTAAGCGCCCAATGATTGAAGTTGATGAACACAACAAAGAGCTTACACCCGAGCAAAACATAATTGAAATTTTAAAAGCGAATGTAGCGGGTGGGTGGGGCTCAACTATTCAGCGTGGCAGTGAAGCTACATTACTAATGATACAAATGATTGCTCGTCGCGAAGCTACGCAACAACCCATGCTATTAATGGGGGACTTTAATAATGAACTTGCGGATGGCGTATTAAGCCATTTACTGACAAGTACGCTACGCTTTGCGCCTGCATTTGATGCTAAAACCTACCTCGCTAAATATTGTTTAAATGATTCATGGGATTTGTTTGTTAAGTCGCAGCTAAGCGAAGATGAACTGTCTAATGGTGAGGCAATGACTAGCGATGAAATAAGCGATAGTGAAAGCAATAGCATTTTTGATTTAGCTGATGAAAACGAAGCAAAAAATGTTAATGCAACTAAGCTTATGCCCTTAAGAGCGCCAACACATTATTATGGCGCGAGCAGCTCCGTGCTTGATTATATTTTATTATCATGTGAGTTTGATGCCAGCTACCTTGGCAGTTTTTTTGAGGTGATTGAGTATAATACTTATGATCGTCACTTAATAAGCCCCGAATTTGAGCGTGATGATTTAAGTACCGATCATGGTATTGTGTTAGTTACACTAAAACTAAGAAGCTAGGCTTGCTCTATGCATAATTATGCTAAAATTATAAATTAAAAGTATTCATATAGCAGCAATACTTGATGTATTGCGCCGGTTTGTATATTTTATCATCAGCCTTTTGAATTGTATTAATAATAAATTACTAAAATGGTAAATATGGAATTTTATACCTACTTGAATCATAAGCGAAATATGGATTTACCTTCGCAAATACATAGTTTCATTGTAAAGCGAATTTATAATTTTACATTTTTAGTGAAAGCTTTGCTTTTTGCTTTGTTTGTTAGCTTAAACAGCGCTTACGCACAAGAAACCACCTCATACAATTTAACTAATGAATCTAATGCAGGGCTGCTAAAAAGAGCTGAATTACTTATAGATACTGACGTTATAACAAGTATTGAACTAAGTAAGTCGTTGTTGTCACAAGCGCAAAGTGCTGATGACACGTTACTCAGCGCAAAGCTACATAACTTGCTAGGTAGGGCGAATAAAAAAAATAACAATATTAATGAATCACTCGAGCACTTTTTACAATCCTCTGTTTACTACAGCAAATTAAATGATTCACGAAACCAAATAAAGGCATCTATTAATTATATAAATATATTATTAGAAGAAAAACGTTATGACGAACTTACTACCCGCATTGAAACTTTATTACCAACAACCCTTGTGTATGGCGATGACTTTTTTATAGCGCAAGTGCTCCTTACTAAGGGGGATTCGTTTTATGAACAAAAAAAGTACAATAACGCGAACGCGCAATACACATCTGCTTTAAAATACCTTGTTGACGAAGACGAATTAATACAAAGACAGTTAGGTGAAACGTATAAAAAATTAGCTCAGTCATATAAACGCCTCAAAAATAGAGAGCAAACGGCTCACTTTTATACAAAAACTTTAGAAATATACACAAGTTTAGGTGATTTAAAGCTAATGGCGCGTACTTTAAATACACTAGCAGAAGCACACCGTTATTTAGATAACTTAGTTTTAGCCCTTGATTACTCCACTCGCGCATTAGAAATATATAAAGACATTGACGATCCTGTTGGCTTTGCTAAGGCATTACTAGGGGCGGGTATTATTTATCGTCATATTAACCTTTATGAAAAATCACTTGAACATATAAATGAGGCATATTTATATTATAAAAAAGTAAATAACATGCTTGGGATTGCTAAAACATCAAATCAAATGGGACTGGTATATACACGATTAAGGCAGTTTGATCAGGCCGAATTTTTCTATCAAATAACTATCGATTTGCCAAAAGGTATGGTCGAGGAAAAAACGCTCGCTTCAGCTTTAAGAGAAATGGCTGTTATTAACCTCGAATCTGGCGACTTAGCATCAGCAATGCAATATGCTAAAAAAGCTTATATCACTTATAAAAACAAAAACCTTACATCGTACATTTCTACAACAGCACGTATTATTGGTAATATTTATCGTGCCCAAGGAAATAACAACAAGGCTATAGAGTATTACAAAGAGTCATTGTCGTTTGCCAGAGAAGCAGGTGGTAAACTTTATGAGATAAAGTCGCTTACTGCGCTTGCGGGCATTTTAATTGGTATTGATACAAATGAGGCGATTTCTTTACTGAAAAGGTCACTCGCTTTATCAACCGAAATAGATGATAAATTACATATGCTATATGCCTATCGTGAAATTCGAATAGCAGAAAAATTGCGTGGTCGTATAGAAGAGTCACTTCGTTATGCAGAAGAAGAAATAGCCCTAACCGATATTATTCAAAATGAAAGAAATGAAGATAAATTGGCGCTTGAAAAAGCACATTTGCATTCGTACAAAATGGAAATAGAGCTTGAGACGTTAAGAGAAAAAGAAAAACGCCATCAGCTTGAGCTTGAAAAGAAAAATAATCAAATTGAAATCGCCGCCCAAGCTAGAGTTATATCAGAGCTAGAGCTTTCAAAGAATAAATACGCCAGTATTGCGCTAGCATTTTTATTAGCCGCTTGTTTAGCTATTGTATTACTGGTTTATAGAAGTTTTATTGCCTCTAAAAAACGTAATGAAGAGTTAGACTATTTGGCAGCAAGAGACCCTTTAACCAATTGTTATAACCGTCGTATTTTATTTGAGGTTATGAATCGCGACTTTTTGGATTTACCTCAGATTGAAGAGTACTGTATTTTAATGGTCGATATTGATCATTTTAAAAGCGTTAACGACACCTATGGGCATAGCATTGGTGACACAGTACTTTGTGGCGTAGCCGAACTTTTACAAGCTAATATACGTAAAAGTGATAGCGTGGCCCGTTTTGGTGGCGAAGAATTTTGTATTATTTTGCCCAACACAACTCAAGAGCAAGCAATACGTATAGCTGAGGCTATTCGTATTAAAGTTGAAAAAGCGACATTTGATGATATTCCTGTTACGTGTAGCTTTGGGGTTACGTCTATTAAATTTAAAGCCAGAACACCTTCTGAGTTGATTGAACAGGCTGATTTAGCTCTTTATGAGGCTAAGTCCTTGGGGCGTAATCAGGTAGCGTTATGGGATGCTTCGCTTGAAGAGTTTAAACTTTATAGATCGGAGTAAATACAGCAGTATACAGTTTAGTTTTGATGTTATTTTTTAAAATTATAACAAGTAAATTTTATACAATGCTGTGCGTTACTTACATATGTAATTAGGTTTATTAGATTAACCCTTTGAATATCAGTGTGTTAGCTTAGGCTTCAAAATTGCAATCAATACTAAGTTAAAAACAAAACAAGGGATTTAATAATGACTGAAGTTGCACTTTCGGCCTATTTGGCATTTTACCTCTATTTAATTATGTTGCTTGTACAGTGGGCTGTGGCTACTTTTAGCAAAGCTAAAGAACCAAATGCTGTACCAGGTAAAATTGACGAGGATTTATCGCACGACAGCTTTATATTTAGAGCACATCGTACGTTTCATAATACGCTTGAAAACAGTGCATTATTTATAGGTACGGTGTTATTTGCGTTTGTAATTAATTATCAAAGCCCGATTTTTGCAATGTGTATTTGGGTATATTTAATTGCGCGTTTAATTCACATGGCGCTGTACTACGCTATAGCAACGGAGAAAAACCCAAGCCCACGTAGTTACTTTTTTTTAATCGGCGTACTTGCTAATGTGGTTATGCTGATAATGATAGGGTTAAGGCTAATCTCTTAATTTATAAAAAAGTTATAAAATTTATTTATAACGATAAAAAAAGCGAAGAGCCTTTAAGGCATCTTCGCTTTTTTGTTTAAAGTAGAAGCAGAATAAAACTACCTCTACCGTAATGTAATATTAATGGCTAATCGACGCCTATAAACCCGCCTGTTTGGTGTGTCCATAGGGCTGCGTATATTCCACCCTTAGCGATTAATTGTTCATGAGTGCCTTGCTCAACTACGCCGCCGTCATCAAGTACAATTAATCTATCCATTTGTGCAATGGTTGATAGCCTGTGCGCTATGGCAATAACTGTTTTACCTGTCATTAAATCATCAAGACTTGCCTGAATTGCGGCTTCTACTTCTGAGTCGAGTGCGCTGGTGGCTTCGTCGAGTATAAGTATGGGTGCATTTTTAAGTAGTACACGTGCAATAGCAATACGTTGGCGTTGACCGCCTGAAAGCGTAACACCGCGTTCGCCCACTTGTGCATCAAAGCCTTTATTGCCTTTGCTGTCGACCAAGTCGTTTATAAACTCAAGCGCCTTAGCTTGTTTGGTCGCGTTGATCATCTCATCGTGGGTTGCATCGGGGCGACCGTACAAAATATTGTCTTTTACTGAGCGATGAAGCAAGGAGGTATCTTGCGTTACCATTGCTATGTAGCGGCGTAGGCTTTCTTGGCTAACGTCTGTGATGTTTTGCCCATCAATTTTTATTGTTCCAGAGTCGGTATCGTAAAAGCGCAGTAATAAGTTAACAAGTGTTGATTTACCCGCGCCAGAGCGACCGACTAAACCAATTTTTTCGCCAGGTTTAATATTTAAGTTTAAACCGTTCATTACAGGGCTGCGATTAGTCTCTTTTGCAGCTTTGCCGTAGTTAAAGTGTACGTTGTTAAACTCAATAGCACCTTGGCTTACGTTAAGCGTATCAGCATTTGGTTTATCGGCAACTTCGATAGGGTTCGACAGTGTTTTCATACCATCGGCTACGGTGCCAATGTTTTCGAACAAGCTGCTTATTTCCCACATGATCCACTGCGCCATACCGTTTAATCTAAGCGCTAAGCTAACAGCAACAGCAATAGCTCCGGCGCTAATTACGCTAAGCGACCATAAATAAAGTGATACAGCGGCAACCGAAAATACTAATAGGTAATTTAAGCTTTGAATAACAAAGTTTAAACTGGTTACTAAGCGCATTTGCTTGTACACAGGCTGTAAAAATACATCCATGCTTTGTTTTGCGTATTGCTCTTCACGCTGGGTATACGAAAACAATTTAATAGTTGAAATGTTAGTGTAACTATCAACAATACGACCAGTCATTTCTGAGCGCGCATCGGCTTGTGAGCTGGCAATTTTTTTAAGGCGCGGTACAAAGTAAAGTTGCACGCAAATGTATAAAACCAACCAAACTAATAAAGGGATCATTAAGCGCCAATCAGCTTCGGCAACTAAAAATACCATTGAGCCAAAATAAACCACGATATACATTAATACATCGAGTAGTTTGGTCACTGTTTCGCGAACGGCTAAAGAAGTTTGCAGTACTTTAGTGGCTATTCTTCCTGCAAATTCATTTTGATAAAAGCTAACACTTTGGCGCAGTAAATAACGATGTGCTAACCAACGAATTGACATAGGATAATTGCCAAGCAATGCTTGGTGCAAAATAGCAGAATGGAAAAAGACAACAATGGGCAATACTAATAACAGCATGACAGCCATTTTAATAAGTTCAGACTTTTGCTCTATAAACAAAGTTTCGGGCGTGTAGGCGGTTAACCAATCGACAAGTTGGCCCATGTAGCTAAATAAAGAAACCTCTAAAATAGCGAGCATGGCGGCACTGATTGACATAAGCAGCAACGACAGTTCCATTCCTTTGGTGTAGTGGCGACAAAAAGCAAATAAAGTAGAAGGCGGCTGAGTGGGTTGGTCCTCAGGAAATGCTTTTGTCATTTTTTCAAATAATCGATACATTTTAAAAACTTAAATGGCAAATAATGACGAGTATCATACCATTTAAGTATTTTTAAATGCAGGTTTGTAGGGCACTAATTATGACTATTATTCTTATTTATTGCGTTGGGTTACTTAGGTTTATTCCTTCGCTCATGTATAAATCGTCATATCTGAGACCACCATTTCCGTAAGGCTTTTTAATTGGGCCTGTATTACAGTTTGCTAAAAAGTATATAAGAGGTTGTTCGCGCTTCATTCTAAATTGTGCATTTTTATATACCAGCGTTTGACTGTTAAACTCACCACCTTTTACGTAAACATCATATTGCTGACCTTGCTCTGTGGCTGCTGCGTTATTAACAACGTACCATACGTCGTACCAAGTATTTGTTTGCAGAGGTTTAGCTGACTGTTTTGTAGTGTAGTTTTGAATGTTGCTATATCCGCTGTCGGTTTTAACCATTAAAGCGCCATCGTTTACAAACCCGTTTGATTCTGTTTTATCGGTTACGCGAAGTGTTGGCTCAAACGCATCGTACGCATGTTTATTTATTAGCTCTGGCGTGAGGTTGCTTAATCCAAAAGCATGGTTATTAGGGAAAGCAGCCACGTTTATACGTATATAAAATGTGTAGGTTTGACCAACTTCAACCGCTTGTGGAAGCTTTGTATAAGAAAGCGCTTTGCGATTGCCGATAATACCATCGCGTGCAGGCTTTTTTAGTAAATAATGATTTGTGGATGTAGTTGCAGATACAGTTGCTTGTTCTGATTGTATAACCGTTATTTGTGGGTTTTTAACCTGTGGTTTAGTTTCATTTTGCGTATCGACACTCTGCCACTTGCTAAGTGAATTTTCAAAATCATCAATAAGTAGCCAATCGCTCGACGTGTTTTCAGAAATGGTTGAACACGCCGCTAGCGTGCTTAACAAACATAAAAGTAACGTGTGTTTAAAATGCATAATCGGATCTCAGTAAGTTTAGGTGTTTTTGGTTAACCAATTATCGTTTTGGCTATAACTTTAAAGTAAATGTTATGTAACCAATTTAATGTTTTTATGTCAATCATTAAAGCAATACGTAATGGCGTGGGAACTGCGAAGATATAAAAATTATTATTCCATTCAAAAAATTAACCAGTAAACTTATCCATTAAATCAACTCAGCAAATTTCAGCTGAGTTTAAAATAATTTAATAGTTAGGATGTTATATGTATACGGGTTCGTGTTTGTGCGGTGAGGTAAGCGTTGAAGTGTCGGGTTGTATAACCAGCATAATCCATTGTCATTGTTCACTGTGCAGAAAAAACAGCGGGACTGCATTTGCAACCAATGGCTTTGTAAATACTGAGGACTTTATAATAACTAAAGGACAAGAGCAGCTGAGTGAATTTAGTTTTAAACCAGGGCGCACTCGTTACTTTTGTAAGTGTTGCGGCTCGCCGGTTTACAGTAGCAACAATGATGACAAAAGCAGAATACGAATTCGTTTAGGAATATTCGATAACGATATTACTGAGCTGGTATTATCGCATAATTTTGTTACGTCTAAAGCTAACTGGGAGCAGCTAGAAACAAGCTTACCGTGCTATGAAAAACATGAACCTGGGCGGTAACGCATTTTATTCAATGTGGTAAATGCTGTTAATACTTTTATAAAGGTTTGGCGCAAAATTTATAAACACAGGTGAGTTTTGTATTTCATCAACGTTTATGTGCATTAATGTTTGCTGGCTTAGTATGATTACTATATTTTTGTATTCGTTAAACTCTATTATCGCTAAGCACTTAAAATGTTGCCTTAAAAGTACTAAAAGCATTTGCAGCTCTTGGCCAGTTTGTGGGTTTAAATTAATGATTACTTGCGTATTTTGCTCACTGCAGCGATTTATATTTTGCCAAAAGCTATCGCTGGTTAAAAAAGGCTGATGATATTCACCACTAAAAATATCGATAGTGATTACGTTAAAGTGATCAGGGCATTGGCTAATATATTGTTCGGCGCATTGTAAATAGCTGCTGTGCTTAATTGGTAACTTAAAGTGCTGTGCAGCAATTAAGGCAATGTTTGGGTTTATTTCTACCGTGTTAAATGTATTGATGGTGTTTATGTAAGGCGTACTACTTTGCAAGTGATACATAATTCGCTCAAACCCTGCAGTGCCTAAACCTAAATTTAATATATTTGGTGTATCTACCGGTTTAAGTAAAAATAACATCATACATTGGTTTACAGGTACTATTACTTGCTCTGGGTGCGTAAGGTTCATAACGCCTTGAATTGTTATGTCTTCATTGGTTTTTTGTGCAAGCGTTAACCAACGGTATTCTTTATTTTGATACACGCATACGGGGCCGTATGCACTTTGCTGCGACTCAATAAGGTTACTTTTAATTGTATCTTCTTTTAGCTGACGCATAACTTAAACTATTAATGTATACACAATTACAGTGTGCCACGAAAATCACATTTTTTTGTAGATTATTGTGTAACAAGGTTTGTAATTTAACCTCTAAATATAATATTGTATTTGCAATTAACCACTTAGACGTTATTCAAGGATTGGAAATGGGATTAATTTTAGGGCCTGCTGTTTTAGCGTGGTTTGCGGTATTTATCTATTCTTTACGATTAGGGTATGTGCTTATTTATAAAAATATGAGCGTATTAACCACAGTGTCTACTTTTGCAATTAGTATTGTTGGTATGTTGGCTTTTATGACGTATGGATATAGGCAGTTTGTAAACAATACCTCAGTTTGGGCATTTGAGATCCCAAGTTACTTTTTATTTAGCAAAATAGCTTTTATAGGTGTGTTGAGTGGTTTTTTACTTAACTACTATATTAAGCCTGAAAATAGTTCGGAGTTTTTGAGCTGTTTAGCATTTGTATTAATATTTATGTTTTCTGCTGGTGTGCTTGCAAGCTTAGGAGGACATGAGGCCTTTTTGAAAGAATTTGATATTAAAACCACTCATTAAAAGTATGCATAATAAATTTTGGCCCAGTACCTATAAAAGGTAGTGGGCTTTTTACTATCCTAATAACCTCTTGTAAATGCGCTTTAGCGTGATCCTTTCTGCATCTACCTCAAATGTATTGCCATAAAATCTTAGTTAAGTAATGGTTACACTATAATAATTAGGAGCTAATAGATGCTTAAAACACCTTTGAAAATCACAACAACGTTACTTAAATTTACTGCAATTGCAGGCGCCTGCACACTTGCATTATCAGCACATGGGAAAACACAACTTCAATACACAGAACAGCAAAAATTACATGATATAGCAGCTCAAGTATCAGCCGAACGTATTGGTAGTGACATTCAAACGCTGGTGGATTTCGGTACTCGCCATACGCTTTCAGAAACTAAATCGGATACTCGAGGCATTGGTGCGGCTAGGCGCTGGATAAAAAATGAATTTGAAAAAATATCCGCGCAGTGTGGCGGTTGTTTGGAAATCATTGAAGTAAAGGACACTATATCGGGCGAAAAACGCATTCCTAATCCTGTTGAAGTGGTTAACATTGTGGCTATTCAACGAGGGTCAAGCGAACCTAATCGCATGGTGATTATGTCGGGTGATATAGATTCTCGTGTAAGTGATGTTATGGACTTTACGAGTGATTCACCTGGGGCAAATGATAACGCATCAGGTGTAGCGGGAGTAATTGAAGCTGCTCGTGTTTTAAGTAAATACAAATTTAATGGTTCGGTAGTTTACGCGGCGCTTTCGGGCGAAGAGCAGGGTTTGTTTGGTGGAAAAATATTAACGGCTTATGCGCAAAAGCATGACTGGCAAGTTCATGGCGTTTTAAACAACGATATGATTGGCAATATTACCGGTATTAATGGGGTAACTGATAATACAACTGCGCGTATATTTTCAGAAGGTACCCGTGTTGTAGAAACAAAAGAGCAAGCTCATACTCGCCGCTTTACGGGTGGTGAAGTTGATTCGGCGAGTCGAAATTTAGCGCGCTACATAGATACTATTGCTGACAGATACATTCCTAACCTAGATACAATGCTTGTATATCGATTAGATAGATTTGGCCGTGGTGGGCATCATCGTCCATTTAATGATGCAGGTTTTGCAGCAGTGCGTATTATGGAAACTAACGAGCACTACGATCGTCAGCATCAAGATTTACGCACTGAAAATGGCGTTGAGTATGGCGATACTATTGAAGGCGTTGATTTTGATTATACAGCTAAGTTAACTTCACTTAATGCGGTAACGATGGCATCTATGGCGTGGGCGCCCGCACCACCAAAAGAAGTTAAAATAAAGGGAGCTGTTACAGCTGATACGTCGTTTTCATGGCAACAAAGCAGTGATGAAAATATTGCTGGCTATAAAATTTATTGGCGTTACACGAGCGAGCCGCAATGGCAGTTTAGTAAATACGTTGGTAAGGTTTCACAGTACACACTTAAAAACGTAGTGATTGATAATTATTACTTTGGTGTAGCCTCTGTCAGTAAAGACGGTGTTGAGTCGCCAGTAGTATTTCCGGGTGATGTGGGTTCGTTTGATCACAATATAAAATAATAGTTTGGCTAAAAACACAGCAAACAGAGCGCTTTAAGGTGCAAATGACCGTTTTATACTTGCACCTTATTTACTAAGCCCTTAGAGTGTTAAAAAAGAAGTAAAAGGTTAATAAAAATGCAGCAACAAGAAAAAAAGCCGTTAACAGCAAAAGAACAAGTTATAACTGATGAGCAAAGAATGCAGTGGCAACGCGAATGTTTTCAAACAGCGCAAAAGCATTTAGCCGAAAAGGGCATTATGCCAAAATCAGTAGTTGATAAAGACAGTCGATTTTTAGCACCACTTTGTGCAATGTGGAAATTTAAAGCACAGAACGGTAAAACATATTGGGTAGTAACAGGGCGGTTACCTACAGATCATGCTGAAGTAAGTGCAGCTACAGATGCTCGTGATGCAATGCGTTACTTTTCTTTGCAGTGGCAATTAAAAGCGGATCAGATTATGAGTACAGGCGCGCGTGATAAAACACAGGTAGACTTTGCTAACTTACTTATCAATAGAGCACATGGCTTGTACGAAATGTATGATAATGAGCCGCTGTGGGCAAATGAGGCAAAGTAACGACGGTTTGGGTTAAGTAAAAAAGAGAGGGTGATAGCTTATTTATCGCCCTTTTCTTTATCTAATGGACAAGTGTGAAGGGAGTAGTATTAAACGCCGAAACAGGGCATTGCATACGTTGCCTAGGAATTCCCGCCTCCATAAATACATTCCCTTGCTGAATAAAGCCATTGCGCTTAAAACGCTCTACTTCATTTAAAATACAATTAATGCTTACTTCTTCAATACCTTGGTTTGACGCTAATTCTACAATAAAGTTGAGAAGCGATTTATATACTTTGCGATTACGGTGCTCAGGTAATACAGCTATTCTGCCGATTAAGCCATCTTTACATAATCTACCTGTTGCTATTGGGCAGTTTGCATCGTCTGTAACAAGTACATGTAATGCAATTTTATCTAGGCTATCAAATTCGATATGCTTGGGGATATGTAACTCGTAAACAAAAACCCGCTCTCGAATTTTTTGTAGCATATCTTTTTTTATATCCCATTCAACCTTATCAACCAGATAGCCCATTGCAAACTCCTATTGATACCAAATTAGAATGAGTAAGCAATCACAGCAAAATTATTTAAGCCAATATTAGATGAAAATTAAAAATTTTAACTGACCTGTATACATAATATCTTACGCTGTAAAATGCTCATCATTATTAATATAATTGGTATTATTACTCGTGGTTTATATTAAACCAGATCCCCTCATTAACAAGTGTAGTAAAAGTTTGAGTAAAAACTAAACTTGGCTTTGTTAAATTTAATGCTGAACTTTCAAACTCAGTATTATCGGTAAGTAGTTTTACCGCCGCTAAGTCGGTTAACGGCATAGCGTAATTTTCGCCATTTACACTTAGTAAAACTTCTGTATCGAGTTGCTGATAAATAGCGCGTGTGCCACCTAAGCGTTCAAACACTGCTTCTTCATTACTTAAATCATCGCTTATTTGCTCTGACGTAAATGGAGGCTCTACTGGCGCTAAATCCATTTCATGTTTGGGCTGACTAAGCGTTGAGCCTAGCCATTGTTTAAATAAATCGTCATTTTCTAAAAGTGCCGCCATCAATGTTTTAACTTTATCAACTTCAAGGTTTGTAAGTTCACCCTTTGATTTTCTTAATGTGATGTTGTGATCGGTATAACGTTTTTGTCCGCTTTCGGTATCAATAATATGATCGGCAAAGCTCGACAATAAATCTTGTTGGTTTGGCGCTCTAAAACCAACTGAATAATTTAGTGCATTTTCTACAGCGTAACCTTCGTGAGGGCACCCTGGTGGAATATATAAAATATCGCCAGGCTCTAATATGCAATCGATTACGGCTTCAAATGCTTCTACTTGCAGTAATTTTTTGTTTTGAGCAAACTGCTTAAGTGTTGGATCGGGCAGGCCTACGCGCCAATGACGTTTACCTTCGCCTTGAATAATAAATACGTCATATTGGTCTAAATGTGGGCCAACACCACCATTAGGCGTTGAATAGCTAATCATTAAATCATCTATGCGCCAGTTTGGAATAAACCTAAATGGCTCTAGTAGTTGTGCAGCTTCAGGATGCCAATGATCAACAGCTTGCACTAATAAGGTGGCATTTACGTCTGTTAACTTTTCAAAGTCTTCAAATGGACCTTGGTGCGTTTGCCAATCATTTTTATGATTGGTGATAATACGTGACTCTATGCTTTCTTCCATTGCGAGACCGGCAAGTTCATTAGCATCAAGTGGGTCTTGAAAATCAGCAAAACCTTGTTTGATTAAAAGCGGCTTTTTTTGCCAAAAATGGCTTAAAAACTCTTGCTCAGACAAATTATTTATTTTTAAATGATACATACATTATGCCTACTAGTTAGTGCAATGGGGTTAAAACAAAAAAAGCGAAAGGATGATCCTTTCGCTTTTTAAAAGAGCAATTTAGTTTTTAAACTAAATCATCAATAAACTCAACAGCACGACCAATGTAATTAGCAGGTGTTAGTTTTTTCATTTCTACTTTAGCGTGCTCTGGAAGGTCAAGACCATCGATAAAGTCAGCCATTATTTCTTGATTTACACGTTTGCCGCGTGTTAAATCTTTAAGTTTTTCGTATGGCTTTTCAATACCATATTTACGCATAACTGTTTGAATCGGCTCGGCTAGCAATTCCCAGTTTTGATCAAGCTCGTCAGCTAAACGTTGCTCGTTTACTTCAAGCTTGCTTACACCTTTAAGTGTTGATTGGTATGCAATGATCGCATAACCCATACCTACACCTAAGTTACGTAATACCGTTGAATCGGTAAGGTCACGCTGCCAGCGAGAAACTGGTAATTTTTGTGCAAGATGAGCAAAAATAGCGTTTGCTAAACCTAAGTTACCTTCTGAGTTTTCAAAATCAATTGGGTTAACTTTATGCGGCATTGTAGATGAGCCAATTTCGCCCGCAATTGTTTTTTGCTTAAAGTGATTAAGTGCGATGTAACCCCACATGTCACGGTCAAAATCGAGCAAAATAGTATTAAAACGTGCAATTGCGTCAAACAACTCTGCAATATAGTCATGCGGTTCAATTTGTGTAGTAAATGGGTTAAGTGTTAAACCTAAGCTTGATACAAATTTATCTGCGTGAGTATGCCAGTCGTAATCTGGGTATGCACTAAGGTGAGCGTTGTAGTTACCAACAGCACCGTTAACTTTACCTAGCATTTCTACTTGAGCAATTTGGTCTCGTTGACGCTTTAAACGCATGTATACGTTAGCAAACTCTTTACCCATCGTTGATGGTGTAGCTGGTTGCCCGTGCGTACGAGTCATCATTGGGATTGCTTTGTACTCAATCGCTTTTTCTTTAATTGCGCTTAAAAGCTCATCGCAATAAGGAAGCAAAACCTTGTTACGTGCTTCGCTAAGCATTAAACCATGAGATAGATTGTTAATATCTTCTGAAGTACAAGCGAAGTGAATAAATTCATTGATTGCATGAAGCTCACTGTTATCGGCTACTTTTTCTTTTAATAAGTATTCAACCGCTTTAACATCGTGGTTTGTAGTGCGTTCAATATCTTTAACGCGCTGTGCATCAGCTTCGCTGAAGTTATCTACAATGGCGTTTAGAAGTGCATTAGCTTCTTCGCTAAATGCAGGTACTTCTTTTATATCGCTTGCTGCAGCTAACGCTTGCAACCAACGCACTTCAACAATTACGCGGTATTTAATTAAGCCAAATTCGCTGAAAATACTGCGTAGTTCAGTGGTTTTGCTGCCGTAGCGACCATCCACTGGAGAGATAGCCGTTAACGCTGAAAGCTCCATAATAACTCCTAAATTTTAGTTTGAACGATAGTTAAATTTTTGTTTTAGCAATGGCGAGTATTTTTCTTTTTGCAAAGAAAAAGTGACGGCGTTTACCGCCCATTTGTCGCCATAATACTGCACTTCTAATGCCGGCTAATAATAACGCACGGAGTTTATTTTGAGTGAGCTGCTGTTTTAATAACTCGGGTTTACCATAAACCTGTATTCGGTGCCCAAGGGGGCTCAGCACCGACGAGTATATATCTGCTAAACCGGCAACAACGCTCTCGTCGGTAATAGCAAAATGATCTAAACGACGATGAATATCATCAATTCGTTTGCCTAATTCGTTTAAGCTTTTGTCGTTTGCACTTAGTGCTCGCTCAAGCTGCATCAAACCACCTACGTATTTTACTATTTCAACATCTTTTTGAGCGCCAGCAGTTAGCTGCGCCATTAATGTTTTATAGCCATCACGTAAGTTGTCAGTACCTTGGTAAACATCTTCTGGCGATGCCGGTGATGTTTGAATAATGCTTGAAAGTAATACTTCTAAGTCGTGCTCATTATTACTGCCGTACTGGGCAATTTTTTGAACTTGCTTAGCAACCTGGCACATGGCGGCAAGCGCCATGACTTGGTGTTCATTCATTACTTAATCACCGAGTCAATAATACCACCACCTAAACACACATCTTCTGCATAAAATACAGCAGATTGACCTGGCGTAACTGCTTTTTGTGGTTCATCAAATAATACACGAGCCATGCCGTCTTCACCTACAAGTAGGGTACAGCTTAAGTCTTCTTGGCGGTAACGTGTTTTAACTGTGCAGCGAGTGGTACCTTTAGGGCCAACGCGGTCTACCCAATGTAATTGGTTTGCATTAAGACCATTACTGTATAGGCGAGGGTGATCTTTGCCTTGGCCAACAACAAGTACGTTACGTTCTAAATCTTTATCAACTACGTACCATGGTTCGCCAGAACCTTCCTTCATACCACCAATTAACAAGCCTTTGCGTTGTCCAAGTGTGTGGTACATTAAGCCTTCGTGCTCGCCTACGTTATTACCGTCAGTGTCTTCGATAACGCCAGGTTGCGCTGGTAAGAACTTTTGTAAAAAGTCTTTAAATTTACGCTCACCGATAAAGCAAATTCCGGTGCTGTCTTTTTTATCGTGAGTGATTAGGTCTTGTTCTTCTGCTATGCGGCGCACTTCTGGTTTTTCGATATCGCCTACAGGGAATAACGTTTGGCCAATATGTTCATGGCTTAGGGTATATAAGAAGTAGCTTTGATCTTTATTGTTATCAAGTCCGCGACACATTACGTATTTGTCATCGCGAAGTTCACGGCGAACGTAGTGTCCGGTTGCAATAAAGTCAGCACCGAGTGCTTGAGCCGCAAATTCTAAAAAGGCTTTAAATTTAATTTCTTTATTACACATTATATCTGGGTTTGGCGTACGACCCGCTTTGTACTCTGCTAAAAAGTACTCAAATACATTATCCCAGTATTCAGCAGCAAAGTTTACTGTGTGAAGCTCAATGCCTAATTTGTCGCACACGGCTTGTGCATCTTTTAAGTCATCAGCGGCGGCACAGTATTCATCATTGTCGTCTTCTTCCCAGTTCTTCATAAACAGGCCTTCTACTTGGTAGCCCTGTTGTTGTAATAAATATGCAGATACAGAAGAATCAACACCGCCGGACATGCCAACAATGACTTTAATGTGACTATTTTCGCTCATGAATAATTTCGCTTATACAGATTGCTGTTAACTTGGAAAGGCCGCGATTATAGCATGTATTTTGTTTGTGCTTAAAGAGCGTAGGGCGGCAAAGGACATAATTTGTCACTATTTTATTTGTATAACAAATAGCAAAGTAACCTTACGAAGTATTATATAAATTTATTTATCGATTTTTTGATGAAAAATCGATACTTTCAAATTCCTCAAAAACATAAACTAGGGATTAGTGGAGGAAACTATAATTTAGTCGTCGTAAATTGTATCTAATCTCAAAGCCTTTTTGCTTAAGCTATCTTCAACACACTTGAGCACTAAAGGGCTCCTAAGCGGTAATGATTTTATTTGCTCTAATGTATGCCAGTTAGCGCTGATAATGTCAGAATCTATTGGTGTTGGTGCTTTTATATTATTAGGTGCTTCAAATAAAAAGCAGAATCGCAAATAGTGCACTGCGTTATCGGCATGCAAATTATAAACACCTAAAAAACCAATAGGCGCAAGCGCTAAGCCTGTTTCTTCTAGTAGCTCTCTGCTTGCAGCTTGTGCAAGTGTCTCATTTTGCTCTAAATGACCCGCAGGTTGATTGTAACAAATTTGCTTTGTAAATTTATCGCGCTCTTTTACAAGTAAAAACTCATTTTGCTTTTTTACTATTGCTGCAACCGTGACATGCGGTTTATGCATCAACTACGCCCTTAATTACTTTGTATTCACCACAATTAATATCATCCAACGTATAGTTGCCAATGCTATAGCGGATGAGGCGAAGTGTAGGGTGTCCAATATGCGCGGTCATTCGACGAACTTGTCTGTTTCTACCTTCATTAATGGTAATACTTAGCCAAGTGGTAGGGATTGCTTTTCGCTCGCGTACAGGGGGATTACGCGCCCAAATTGTTGGCTCATCAATTATTTTAACGTTAGCGGGGAGTGTAAGCCCGTCTTTAAGTTCTACGCCATTACATAAATCATTAATTGATTCACTCGTTGGTTCACCCTCAACTTGTGCCCAGTAGGTTTTATTCGTTTTTTTATCAGGAGCAGTTAAGGTGTTTTGTAGTTTCCCACAGTTTGTTAAAAGCAATAAACCCTCACTGTCTCTGTCTAACCTTCCTGCTGCGTAAACTTCTTTAATAGGTATAAACTCTGCAAGCGTTTTTCTGTCTGCGTCATCCGTAAATTGACATAGCACATCAAACGGCTTGTTGAATAACACAATTTTTCTGTCTTTAGATGCTATCTGCGGCTTTATTTCTCTTTTACCAGATGGCGTTTTGTTAAGTGCACTGCGTGAATAAGTACGCCCAGTACTTCTTTTTGGCTTGGCTTGTGTTGCTTGATTATTGCCTGATTTAGCTCTCATTATATGCACCTAGCTGGTTTTGGTAATCCGGCAATTTTTGTTGCTTGCTTGGCTGGGCCTTTAGGAAATAATTTATATAAATAAAGGCTATTTCCTTTATCTTCACCGAGTGCTTTAGCCATTGCTTTTACAAGCATTCTAATTGCTGGGCTGGTGTTATATTCAATGTAAAAATCACGAACAAAATTAATGACTTCCCAGTGTTGCTCACTAAGTATGATGTTTTCTTGAGTAGCAATTACAGGCGCCAGCTCCTTTGACCATAAAGTATGGTCGAGCAAGTAGCCTTGTTTGTCGGTTTCAATCTGTTGGTTGTTAAATTCAAGCATGAGTTACCACGTAATTGATTGATTAGTTGATAAAGTGAGTGCCACAAAGTCTTCATAGCTAATTGCTTTATCGTTATCTGCTAATTTTATTGCACGTACTTGCGCGTCTTGTTCAAGTATTAACAGTGTATCTGCAAATTGCCTAAATTGTTTTTTTGCAAAGCAGGCATCACCAACAAGTAGTACCTTATCGCCTGATAAAATTAAATTCTCAAGCTGATTTGCCGAGTAATAGTTAAGCGGCTTTGAAAAAATATGTAACGTACTCATAGGTTCACCACATGTTGCTGCGCTTTAATTAGTGTTTGTTGTTGACTAAAGTTAAGAGCTTTTGCCTCTATGAGTAAATCATGTTTATTTAAACCATAATCAAGCAATGATTTTTCACACACGAAAATGTTTTCAACATCATAAATTTCGAGTGTTTTAATATTTTTAAAAAGGTCTTTTAAGCCAATATTGTTTGGTTGCTGATGCTTTTTTAAAGCTAAAACGGCGGGGCCGCTAAACAACCAACTTACATTTTGATCAACAGCAGCAAATATCAATGTCATATCTAGTGCATCACGAATATTTAAATCGTCAAATGGGCTGCACTGACTCATTACTAATACGTTTATCATTTAAATTGCACCCATTTATCTGCGTCGCTTGCAAGCATTGCAAATTCAGCTAACCCTGCGACTTTAAATACACCTGTGTTTTTAATATCTAACCCGCGCTTTTGCGCGGCGGTAACACACAGCATTAAATTTTGATCAGCGAGTTGCTGCCAAAGTGCTGAAATTTGAAGTTCGTCTGAGGATAAATCAAAGTGGGTAGATGCATGATAAATACCTTGCTGGTATAAAAAAATAGCATCAATGGTGTGCCCTTGGGCTAAACATGCATTCGCAAATTTAACTATGCGTTGCGTGGTATCGTGATCGGATGGTGGTGTATGTAATGAAAGAACAAAGCGTGCCAAAACAATTCCAATAAAAAAGCCCCAATAAAGGGGCTATTTTAACAGAACTATTTAATTAGTCATCACTTGCGCCAAGTAGAGCAAGCAAAGAAGTAAATAAGTTATATACGCTTAGGTATAAAGACACAGTTGCGCGAATGTAGTTAGTTTCACCACCGTTTATGATTCGGCTTGTATCAAATAAAATCAAACCAGACATAATCAGTACAACTGCTGCATTAAGCACCATAAACATCAATGAACTGCCAATAAAAATATTAACGATGCTTGCTACAATCACAACGATTAAGCCAACAGTTAAAAAGCCACCCATGAATGAGAAATCTTTTTTAGTATTTAGTGCATAAGCAGATAAACCAAAAAAGATAAGCGCTGTAGAACCTAAGGCTTGCATAATAAGCATTGGGCCATTAGGTAATGCAGCATAATGGTTAAGCAATGGACCTAAGCCTGCCCCCATTAAACCTGTGAAAGCAAACACCCAAAATACACCAGATGCTGTATCTGCTTTTTTATTTACAACAAATAATAAACCGAACGAAACGAGTGTAAACACAATTCCCATAAAGTAAGGTAATTGTAGTGCCATTGAAATACCGGCTGTAACTGCACTAAATGCAAGTGTCATAGCTAGTAAAAAGTAGGTGTTTTTAAGTACCTTGTTTGTTTCAATGGTAGACATTACCGGTTTCGCGGTATTGTACGATTGATTAAACGCCATTGTAGAGCTCCTTTAAGTGAAACGTGTGTGTTTCGATAATTTAACTAAAATTAGATTACCAACTCTTATATGTTTGGGCAAACCTTTGTAGATCAATAGAGTTAAATATTTAAATAAAAGTATATTGACGGCTAAATTAAAAACATTTTGTTTTAACTTTAAACAAATTAATTGTTTTTTAGGCACTTAAACAATTAATTTAAAAAAAAGCTTCACAAAAGGGATGGGTTTCCCTATTATGCAGGCCGTGCGGAGAGATGGCAGAGTGGTCGAATGCACCGGTCTTGAAAACCGGCATGGGTTTATAGCCCATCTAGGGTTCAAATCCCTATCTCTCCACCACTTATTTAATAAGTGTGTGGTAATTAAAATATCATTCATTTAAATAGTTATTAGTACACTCTTACTTTTAACTTAGCAGTATCGGAGAGATGGCAGAGTGGTCGAATGCACCGGTCTTGAAAACCGGCATGGGTTTATAGCCCATCTAGGGTTCAAATCCCTATCTCTCCACCATATAACAGAATAGCCCGCTAATTTAGCGGGCTTTTTTGTGTTTGGAACAAAATCAGTACACTTATACCAACCCGCAATAATACTTAATCATTTTGCGGGGCTAAACGTGTCGCTCCCTGCGTTAAAAAATTCTCATTTTGAACAACTAAATAGCGAATTTATTGCCTAGCTGTAAACACGTTTTTCCGCCCTCTAAATAGATCACTTAATTAAGCGAATTGGTATTACATCTCTTATCTCTTATTAGTAAAACCTTAAAAGCAGATAGAGTTGCTCACACATCATCTTCTGATGTTAAAAAACGTTGATGTTCTCTTCCTATTTTTGTTTTTAATAAAACGACCATCACAAAAAACTTTAAATGAGTTGGAATGCACATATTAATGTGTGTTATTTTTAAATATTGGTGGATTAAAGGTATGCAAAATAGGATGTTGTGGCTCAAAGATGATCTAGATTCGAGAAAGTTAGTTGTATATCGTGCCGTCATGTTTTCGTTTATAACGCTTTTTGTACTTTTTGTATTTCAACCTTTTGGCACTTCAAGCGATACCGAGTCTTACAAGTTTCTGCGGCTTTTTGGCTATGGGTTAGTAACCTTTTGTGCTTTGCTATTGTCAGGTTTCATAGAAATAGTGTTACTTAAGTTTAAGCTAAGTAAATTAAACCGTTTAATTATTATTCCTATCATATATATTTTAATTACTGCGATATTCAATCATGGGTATTTTGTGGTTGCTGTACTTGGATCTTGGCATTGGCAGAATCAATTACTTTTTGTAGGGTATATTTTTTGTATTGGTGTATTTCCTCTTATTTTTTTACTTGTGGTAAATAGGCATGTAATAGATTTAACTAAGCCAAGTACAGTTAGCGTTGCTCAAGAGCAGTTGAGAGAAGTTGAGTTAAAGACAATTACTCTCAAAGGCGATAACAAAAACGACGAAATTAATACGGCTCCTCACCATATTTTATTTATTAAATCTTCAGACAATTATTGTGAAATAACAATACAAGAAGGAGCTTCAACTTCACGTAAACTAATACGTGTATCTCTTAGCGGTTTATTAAAGCAGCTTCCAGAAAAAACAATTATATTACGATGCCACCGTTCTTATGCGGTCAACCTGCAAAACATTCAACACTACAGTGGTAATGCTGGAGGGTTGCAATTATCGCTACATACAATTGATATTAAAATTCCTGTGTCTCGTTCTTATGTAAAAGTAATAAAAGATGCTTTGTCATTAATCCCAAAAACATGTTAATCCCCCCTAAAACATGGGCTTTATACCTCGTCTTGTAATTGAGACCTAATAGGTCGCTTTGTATTTTTACTATTGCCAAGATTAAGTTGAAATTTACAACTTAACGAGAAAAGTAGATATGAAATACGCTATCAAGGCATTTGTAATAATTTCTATATTTGTATTTTGCCACTATGTAATGAGGCAGTTTTGGGGAGAAGGTTGGTCTAGCTGGTTGTCTGAACTTGATAATCTGACTGGCATTTTATTTACCCCCGCTAAATATACTTTTTTATATGGACCGTTAGTTATTGCGGCTATTATTTTGTTTAAACAAAGTGAGCCTTTTGAAACTATAGGGCTCAATTCCTCTGGTTTTATTAACTATGCACTTGCAGCAATTATTTGTTGTACTCCTATGGCAATAGGTTATGGATTTTTGAGTGATGAACTTAACCTATCAATACCAGCAATAATAACTGGCTCAGTTTATGCGGGTTTTTTTGAAGAGCTAATTTTTAGGGCTGCATTGTTTGGTGTTTTATTTAAATATTGTAGATGGGGCTTTGTGCCTGCGGCATTAATTAGTTCAGTAATATTTGGTCTGGGCCATATTTATCAAGGCAATGATGCGATTTCTGCTTTGATGGCGGTTGCAATCACTACTGTAGCAGGTACATGGTTTGCGTGGCTATATTGTGAATGTGGTTATCGTATTTGGTTTCCTATGTGGATGCATATTTTTATGAATGCAGCTTACGGAATATTTGGTATGTCGGGTGGCGCAGTAGGTGATCTACAAGGTAACTTATTTAAAGCAACAGCCATTGTGTTAAGTATTGTGTATGTTGAGATGCTAATTCGACGAGGAAAGCAGCGCGAAGTTACATTATCAAAATTATTTCAATGCACTAAAAATGGCCTTTACACGCAACAAGCTAACTTAAACTGAGTGGGAAACGACCATGCTAGAATTATTTATTGTAATAATTATATTTAGCTCACCCTTTTTGATTCTTACTATTACTAAACGTTATTTCACCTATAAAACTACAATAATGGCAGCGCACGCAAAATTTAAAGGACTAAATAATAATAACAAGATAACAAAATTAGAGGAACAAACAGCGATGTTGAGCAAAAGGGTGGCAGTGCTTGAGGAAATAGTAACATCTCGCCACTTTGAGTTATCAAATAAAATAGCTAAGTTATAAGCATTTTGATAAGTGTGACCCAAACTTATGAGCCTATTAATAAAGTAATAGGCTCATACTGCAATAAGGTTTATTTTTAATCATAAATTACGACCATAGTCTCTGTTTCTAACCTTTAGATCTTGGTGCATGCTTTATACATAGAATTTAGATTTGTGTATTAAGGATTTTAAATGAAACATCAGCTAGCAAAAAGCGTAGGGCTTTCGTTATTATCGCCTGTTATTGTAGGCAGTTTACTTGGTGTTTATTACTCACTTACGCTTGAAGGCGAGTTTGTATCAATATTTCTTACCTTATTAATGACTGCTATATCAAATGCACACATAGTAGGCTTAACAATGGCTGCTTTTGTTGTGCCTGGGTATTTACTCATGTTTAAGTATTCTAAAGTTAATTATTCAGGGGTATTAACTCTTGGACTACTAGGCGGAGCGATATTTAGTTACTTATTAAGTGCCACAACAGGGGAGATATTTTTGATCAATAGTGTAATGTCAGCATTCGCTGCTGGGCTGTTTTTGTTTGGTCTTCGTAAAACGGCAAAAAAATAATCGCAGCATTATTAACCAAGCGCACTGATAAACGGTGTGATTTCCTTTTTTTTACCTCCAAAAGGTTCCAATTTTTCACGACAAAGAGTACCTTTAGCTACTGTATGTTTAATAAGAAGTAGTTTGGTATGCAAAAGCACGATTTTTACCAGTCATTAGTTAAGCAAACTGAATCGCTGATAGCTGGTGAATCCAATGTAATTGCCAATATGGCAAACATAAGCGCGCTGTTATTTACCTCTTTAGAGGATGTAAATTGGGCGGGCTTTTACTTTATGGATTCTCCTACTGAATTAGTACTTGGTCCGTTTCAAGGTAACCCTGCATGCATTCGTATTCCAGTAGGAAAAGGTGTATGCGGAACTGCTGCGGCAACCGTAGAAACACAATTAATTGAAGATGTTCACGCTTTTGACGGCCACATAGCCTGTGATGCAGCGTCTAATTCTGAAGTAGTTGTACCTATCATGAAACATGGTAAAGTATTTGCTGTACTAGACATTGATAGTCCGAGTATTGGTCGATTTGATGCTGACGATAAAGCCGGTCTAGAAGCATTAGTAAAATGCTTAGAGGCGAGCTTGTAATGAAAGATTTGCTAAATGTTCAAGACTACCTATTTGCTGTACAAGATGTCGGCGATTGGGAAGGCGAAGAAGAACATGTAGCGGAAACGCTCAATGATTTGATTCATATTGCATGGGATCGTCTTCCAGATGATTCAGAATGTGAATTTATTGATGAAACAATTAATGGTATTTGGGAACACCTTCGAGGTGATATGGCTGTTATAGAAGCCGATTTCGAAGAGTTGGTCGACTGGGTAACACACTACGTCGATTCGTCCCTTGATGAAAAGATGTGAAAAATAGGTTCTAAAATGGAAACCACAAACAAGCTAAAAGATATTAATGAAGTGTTGGAATTTTTATATCAAGAATTCCCACAATGTTTTAAACAAAAAGATGGCATCAAGCCGCTTAAAGTAGGTATTTTTAAAGATATTGCTGAGCGTATTGAAGGGTCTGAAAAAGTAAGTAAGACTCAAGTTCGTCAAGCGCTTAGAAAATACACGTCTAACTGGCGTTATTTAGAAGCTGTGACTAAGTCAGAGTTTCGTATTGATCTTGATGGTAATCAAGGTGAAAAAGTTGAGCAAGAGCATATCGACCATGCACAAAAAGCATTGGAAGAAAGCCGCGCTAAAATGGCTAAACGCAAAAAACAACAGCGTCCTCGCCAAGATTCTGATTCTAAATCTTTCAAGAAAAAACCAGCTCATGCTAGCAAACCAGGCGATAAAAACGCTCCTGCAGCTAACAAACCTGCTAAAGCAGCGCCGGCTAAGCGTTCAGGAAAAATTGAACCTTTGCCAGCAACTGAGGTCAAGGTTAATAATAAGGTTAAGGTTAAACTTGGCCAAGCACTTGTAAATGCAGTAATAACTGAAGTGAACAAAGATGATGTTCATGTTGAGTTAGTAACAGGTATGCAAGTTAAAACCAAAGCTGACAGCTTATACATTGTTTAAGTTGTAAATAAATTAAGGAGTTGTGTATGAGTAAAAAGTTTACGCTCATTCCGTTAGTTGCTGCCCTGTTTTCAGGTTCATTATTTGCTGCTGTAGAAGCCGTCACTATTGACGATTTACCCCAGCTCAAGCAAGAGAGTCAACATGGTACTGCTAGCAAACGAGTGGCTAGCTTATTTGCTCGTTCACACTATACACCGGTTCGATTTAACGATGAGCTTTCTAGTAAAGTGTACGATCGTTATATCGAATCCCTTGATTTTAATAAAAGCGTTTTCTTAGCCAGCGATATCGCCTCATTTGAGCAATATCGTGATGACTTTGATAACGCTATTACTACCGGTAAATTAGACTTTACGTTTGATATTTTTAACTTAAGTCTTAAACGCCGTTTTGAACGTTACGAGTATTCACTTACTCTGCTTGAAAAAGAGATGACGTTTGATAAAGAAGATGAATACTTTTTTGACCGTGAAGATTCAGCATGGCCTGCGTCACAAGCTGAGCTTGATGAAATTTGGCGTGAGCGTGTAAAGTACGACGCACTGCGTTTAAAAATGACGGGTAAAGATTGGGAAGGCATTAAAGAGGTGCTGACCAAACGCTACAAAAATGCAGAAAAACGTTTAGTACAATCAAATTCAGAAGATGCTTTTCAAATTGTTATGAATTCGCTAGCACGCAGTATTGAGGCGCATACGTCTTATTTATCGCCACGTCGTGCAGAGCAATTCAAAATGGATATGGACTTAGAGCTTGAGGGCATTGGTGCCGTATTAAGCCCTGATGAAGATTACACCGTTATTCGCAGCTTAGTGCCGGGAGGCCCTGCAGATAAAACAGATCAAATTAAAGCTGATGATCGCATTATTGGTGTTGCTCAAGATGGCGAAGAGTTTGTAGATGTAATTGGCTGGCGTTTAGATGACGTAGTTGATTTAATTAAAGGTCCTAAAGGGACTAAAGTACGTTTACAGTATTTAAAAGGTGTTGATGCTCATGGCGCTCCGAAAGTTGTAGAAATCACTCGCGATAAAATTCGACTTGAAGATAGAGCGGCTAAATCAGAAGTATTTGAAGCAAAATATTCTGATTTAACAAGTAAAATTGGGGTGATTGAAATTCCTGGCTTTTACAATAATCTTTCGAAAGATGTAAAAGTAGAACTTGCTAAGCTTAAAGAAGAAAAGGTTGATGGTATTATTATCGACTTGCGCCAAAATGGTGGTGGTTCATTATATGAAGCAACACAATTGTCAGGTTTATTTTTTGACCAAGGCCCAGTTGTTCAAATTCATACCTTAAATAACCGTATAGAAGAGCAAAAAGATCGTGATGGTATAACTTACTATGACGGCCCTTTAACTGTGTTAGTTGATCGTTACAGTGCATCTGCTTCTGAAATATTCGCAGCAGCAATGCAAGATTACGGTCGCGCTGTAATTATTGGTGAGCAAACATTTGGTAAGGGTACTGTACAGCAGCACAAAGGCTTAGGCCGTGCTTATGACCTATACGATAATGCGTTAGGTAGTGTACAGTATACTATTGCTAAGTTTTATCGTATTAACGGTGGTAGCACGCAACATAAAGGTGTTATCCCTGATATTTCGTTTCCATCAGCAATTGATCCTGCACAGTGGGGCGAAAGTAAGCAAGATAATGCACTTCCTTGGGACAGCATTGTTAAAGCGAAATATAAAAAACTAGGTAATTTAACCCCTATTATTACGTACCTTGAAAAACAACACGAAGTACGAATTAAATCAGAGCCAGAATTTGGTTATGTATTTAATGACATTACCTTATACAACGAAGAGAAAGACCGTAAAACTATCTCTTTAGTTGAAGCAGACCGTATTAAAGAAAAAGACGAAGGTGAAGCACGTGCACTTGTACGTACTAACGAACGTCTTAAGCGTTTAGGTAAAGATCCGGTAGAAAACTTAGACGATATACCAGAAGTAATTGAAGAGCTTGACCCATTTTTGGAAGAGGCTGCATTAATTACTCAAGATTATATTAATTATGGTCGTATAGCTAAAAAGTAATAACTGGTTTTACCTCTGTAAAAAAGGCGCATTGGCGCCTTTTTTACTACCTAAAATTTACTAAATTGTTATAATCTTCGATTACATAAAGTTGAGCTGGATTAATGACGCTCAATTAATGCGCTTTACGTGCTAAAAATAATAATTAAACACACAGCAAGTGTGTGTAGGAGTCTCTATTTTGAAGCCATTGGAAGATAAACCAATCAAGCCTGCCTCGTTTTTTGATGCATTAATTCCTATCTCTGTATTAATCTGTTTACTTGGCGCGGCTGTATACTTATTCGGTGACAACTCTTCATCCGGTCCTAACCAAATAGCACTTTTATTTGCCACTTTTGCAGCGGCTTTAATTGGTCTTAAAAACGGTTACACATGGAAAAAATTAGAACAAGCTATGATAGAAGGCATAACGCTTTCACTTGGTGCTATTTTAATTTTACTTATGGTAGGTGCATTAATTGGTACTTGGCTACTTTCTGGGACTGTACCAACTCTAATTTATTATGGCTTACAAGTTATAAATCCAAGTTGGTTTTATGCAGCGAGTTGTTTAATTTGTGGCATTGTAGCAATGAGTATTGGTAGTTCTTGGACCACGGCTGCTACGATAGGTGTTGCTTTATTGGGTGTTGCTACGGGTCTTGGACTTGAGCAAACAGTAACCGCAGGTGCAGTTATATCTGGCGCGTACTTTGGTGATAAGCTAAGCCCGCTGTCAGAAACAACCAATCTAGCACCAGCAGTTGTTGGCGCTGATTTGTTTGAGCATATTCAACATATGCTGTGGACGACAGTACCAAGTTTTGTAATTGCACTGATTATATTTATATTCATGGGCTTTAATGCAACAGCTTCAAGCGAAGCAGGGCGCATTGATGAAATAACGGCTATTTTACAGCAAAACTTTAATATTGGTTTTGAAATGCTGATCCCGTTAATCGTACTTTTAGTTTTAGCTATTAAAAAAATGCCAGCATTTCCTGCTATCTCAATTGGTGCTGTTGTGGGCGCTGTTTGGGCTATGTTGTTTCAGTCTGATCTAATTGCTAGCCAAATTGATGTTTCTCAAGGACAGCTAGTTGGCTACTTCAAACTTGTTTGGACTACTTTCTTTGATGGTTTTAGCATAAGTACCGGCGATGATAAGATGGATTCCTTACTCAGCGGTGGCGGTATGGCTGGTATGCTTACAACTACATGGCTGATTATGACTGCACTGATGTTTGGTGCCATTATGGAAAAAACAGGTCTTTTGGATATTTTCGTAAAAAGTATACTTAAAATAGCTAAAAGCACGGGGTCGTTAATTGCGGCGACAATAGCTACGTGTATAGGAACTAACGTAATAGCGGCCGATCAATATATAGCGATTGTTGTACCGGGACGTATGTTTAAAGATGAATACGAAAAACGTGGTTTGAAGCCTGTTAACTTATCTCGTACATTGGAAGATGGCGGTACAATTACTAGCCCACTAATTCCATGGAATACGTGTGGCGCATACATGCAAAGCGTTTTACTTATAAACCCTTTTGATTATGCACTCTACGCTTTCTTTAACTTAATTAACCCTGTTTTAGCGGTTGTTTATGCCTACTTAGGCATTAAAATTTTACGTATTAAGCCAAAACAATCTGCCTAATTTTAAGCAGCTCCTTTTAACTTAAAAGGAGCTGCTTTGGAGTATCTATGACTGAATCAAGTAAACCTAAAGCACAATATCTTAAAGACTATAAAGCTCCTGACTTTCTAATTGACCACACAGAGCTAACATTTGACTTACAGCCTTTATCAACCAAAGTAAGCTCTTTACTAACACTTACCCGAGTTGGTGATAAAAAAGCACCTTTAGTGCTTGATGGTATTGATTTGCGTTTATTGTCTTTATCTGTTGATACAGTTGATATAACGGATTATGAAATTGTTGGTGAGCAGCTAATAATTAATAACCTACCGGATAGTTGCCAATTAAGTATTGTGACCGAGATATCACCTGAGACGAATACTTCTTTAGAAGGTTTATATTTATCGGGCGGTGCGTATTGCACACAGTGCGAAGCGCAGGGGTTTAGAAAAATCACCTATTACATGGATCGCCCTGACGTACTTGCCACGTTTGATGTAACTATTATTGCGGATAAAAAGTATCTACAACTTCTTTCTAATGGTAATCAAGTAGATAGCGGTGAAACATCAGATGGTCGTCATTTTGTGAAATGGCAAGACCCATTTAAAAAGCCGAGCTATTTATTTGCACTTGTAGCGGGCGATTTTGATGTTTTGAAAGATACGTACACGACTAAAAGCGGCAAAGACGTAGAGTTAGCATTATTTGTTGATAAGGGTAATTTATCTAAAACACCTCATGCTATTGCTTCACTTAAAAAAGCAATGCAATGGGATGAAGAACGCTTTAATTTAGAGTATGACCTTGATATTTATATGATTGTAGCCGTCGATTTTTTCAACATGGGCGCGATGGAAAATAAAGGGCTAAACGTTTTTAATAGTAAATGTGTATTAGCCAATCAAGAAACAGCGACAGACAAAGACTACCATACGATTGAATCCATTGTAGGGCACGAATATTTTCATAACTGGACAGGTAACCGAGTTACTTGTAGAGATTGGTTTCAGTTATCGCTAAAAGAAGGGTTAACCGTATTTAGAGACCAAGAGTTTAGTAGTGATTTAGGCTCTCGTGCACTTAACCGAATTGATGCAGTTAAAGTAATGCGTACGCATCAGTTTAGCGAAGATGCAGGCCCTATGGCGCATCCAATTCGTCCTGAAAAAGTTATTGAAATGAATAACTTTTATACTGTAACAGTATACGATAAAGGTGCTGAAGTTATCCGTATGATGCACACGTTACTAGGTGAAACTAATTTTCAAAAAGGGATGGCACTTTACTTTGAGCGCCACGATGGACAAGCAGTAACATGTGATGACTTTGTCAGTGCAATGAGCGATGCATCAGGTGTAAATTTAGAGCAATTTAAGCTGTGGTATAGTCAATCGGGTACCCCGCGCTTAAATGCAATACAACATTTTGATAGCAGTTCAAATACGTATACATTAACAATAGAACAAGCAGCACCGGACAATCAGCCAGACAATAAACCACTTCATATACCTTTTGCTATTGAACTACTTGATGCGAATGGGGAAAGTATTGCTCTGCAATGTAAAGGTAAAAAACTAGATCATGTGCTTGATGTAACAAGTACGACTCAAACATTTAGCTTTGATAATATCTTAGAAAAGCCTGTTGCGGTTTTACTCGAAGATTTTTCTGCACCTTGTATTTTAAATCAGCAAACAACAGAGCCCGAACTATTGCATATTATGCGTTTTGCACGCAGTGATTTTTCACGTTGGGATGCACAACAGCAGCTATTTATTAAAGCGATTAAGTCTCAGATTACCGACACAACTAATAGCATGTTAAGCAGCGAAACTATAAATGCGCTACGTGTACTTATAAACACCAAAGAGGGTGATTTAGCCTTAATTGCAGAGCTGTTTAAACTGCCAAGTTTTGATACATTAGCCGCTGAATTTGAAGTAATACCTGTTGATGAGATTATTGAAATAACAGAAAAGTTTGAGCAACAAATTGCTGACGAACTTGCTGATGAACTGCTTGCTTGTTACGAATCTCTTGAAGATGATGGCAGTATAAGTGCAAGCTCCGTTGCTAAACGCGCTTTAAAACAAATATGCTTGCATTATTTGGCTAAAACTCAAAAGCCAGAGGCTGTAAGCTTTATTAAAGAAGCCGCAAGTTCGACTAATATGACCAATGTACTTGGTGCACTAAGCGCAGTGGTAAAAGCATCCCACCCTATACAAGAAGAGCTTTTGAATCATTTTGATAGTCAATGGCGCCATGATGTTTTAGTGATGGATAAGTGGTTTGCACTGCAAGCTATGCAGTCAGGCAATAAAGCTATAGATAATATTAAGGCACTTTACGAACATCCGTGTTTTGATTTTTCAAACCCGAACCGTGTACGTGCACTTGTAGGAAGCTTTAGTCACTTTAATACAGCACAATTTCATCGCTCAGATGCCCAAGGCTATACGTTATTAGGTGACTTGTTAATAAAACTTAATGCAATTAATCCACAAAATGCGTCTCGTATGCTAACACCGTTCATGTCATGGAAGCGTTACGATGATGTTCGCTCTCAAGCAATGAAACTGCAATTACAACGCTTAGCTAATCTAGATGGGCTAAGTGCTGATTTGTATGAAAAGGTTGAAAAAGCGCTCGCATAAATGATTGAGTATTATTTTACCTTAAGATTGAGCTATAACGAGTGCATGGATTACTACCATGGCCGTTTTAGCTCTTTACAAGTTGTAGAAGATGGCGGTAAAACGATTCGTTTTGCTGCTACACATTTGAGGCCCTTCATTTCAAGTTTAGGTGTACGTGGCCGTTTTAGACTCTTATTAACCCCCGAAAACAAGTTTATCCGCCTAGAGCGAGTGGCCTGACACTCGGTTTTTATGTTATATATACATAAAAATATTGTATTTTTGTTAATTTCAATTTGTCCTATTGTTAAATTACGTGTATAAATTATCTGGTACGACGTCTTACCAATACGTAAGCGTCAACCAAAATATAAAGTATACGGAAGATTAGAGCGAGTATTTGTAATTTCACTGATTCGCTTCTATCGTTATGATTACACTAAAAACAATAACTTGATCACACAAAATGACCCGCGACAGGGGGGAACCAAAATGATAAGAAGATCGCTTTTTGTTAAAAATAGAATCGCTATAGGTATAGCAGCCGCTAGCTTAGGTTTATCTGCAGCAAGTACACAAGCTGTAACATTTGAAGCTGGAGGTTTTGACATTACCTTCGATTCAACCTTTTCATATGGGCAAAGTGTTCGCGTAGAAGACAGAGACTTTAGCCTAATTGGTAAAAGTAACAATCCGGCATTTGATTGGACAGGTTACAACCCTGCGCTAAACAACACTATTTACTCATCTCAAGATGTATGGGCTCAACCTGGCTCTTATTCAAATAATGGTGATGCTGGTAATTTAAATTTTGACAGTGGTGACTCATTTTCAAAACTTTTGAAGGGAACACACGACCTTTCAATAAATAAAGATAACTACGGTTTGTTCACTCGCTTCATGTATTTTTATGACTTTGCGTTGATGGATGGCTATCATGCATATTCAAATCCTACATCAGGGCAGGGGGTTGATCCGTGTGATGATAAAGACACTAAAGCGCAAAGCTGTGCAGATATTCGTTTATTAGATGCGTTTGTGTGGGCTGATTTTGATTTAAATGATGGTAATAACCCTTTATCTGTCCGTTTAGGTCAACAAGTAGTTAACTGGGGTGAGAGTACACTTTTATCTCATGGTATTAACGTAAACCCAGTTGATATTGACCGATTGAAAGCGCCAGGTGCTGAGCTTAAAGAAGCATTCATACCTGTAGGCATGCTTTGGGCATCGCTTGGCATTACTGACAACATTACCCTTGAAGGTTTCTACCAATACCAATGGCAAGAAACGCGTTTACCAGCAGCTGGTACGTATTTTTCGACTAATGACTTTGCAGCAGAAAATGGTTATCAGCAGAATGTTCAATTAGGTTTTACGTCTAATCCTGATATTGATGTCGCTTTTTTAACAGATAGCCTGAATAACTTAACATCTGATTTTGCATTGGCCGCAGCAGCACAAGGTATTGATCCTTCAAGTGCAGAAGGAAGTGCTTTATTAGCTCAAATGTATCTTGCATACCCAACTAAAGTTGCTTTAAAAGGTAAAGGAGATAATGGTAAAACAGAGCCTGAAGATGGCGGTCAGTATGGTTTACGTTTAGGTGTATTTTTACCTGAATTTAATGATACTGAAATTGCACTCTATCACGTGAATTATCATAGCCGTCGTCCGCTTATATCTGGTCGCGTATCAAACTTTTCACAAGCTGCAATTGCCCAAGATTTAGCGATGATCATGACAACAGAAATCACGTCAGATAATGTTGCTGATTTAACTGCTTTTTCTAAAGCTGAAAACGAGTACCCTGAAGATATTAAGTTATATGGTTTAAGTTTTAATACGACTATTGGCGAAACAGCCTTCGCGGGTGAATTTGCTTTTCGCCAAGATGAACCGCTACAAATTGATGACGTAGAGTTACTTTACACAGCTATGCCTGAGCAATTGGCGGTTGCTGGTATTCGTCCTGATTTTGCGGGTATTTCGCAAATGAGTATAGGCGATGCGGTAAGCTCAGTTGGTGCAGGTGAAGTTGCCAAAGGCTACATTGAACGTGATACATCACAAATTCAATTTACAGCAACACATTTATTTGGTCCTTCATTAGGTGCTGATAGCTGGGCTGTAGTTGGTGAAGTGGGTGTAGTTAAAATTCACGATATGCCTGGCTATGACGAAATGCGTTTAAATGTATCAGGCACTGGCCGTAGTGGCACAATAACAGGCCCAGGTACTACTGATTATTCAACATTGCAACTTGGTCTATCAAATGGCGCTGAAGAGAAATCATTCGCTACAGCATCGTCTTGGGGTTACCGCCTAATTGCGAAAGGCGATTACTTCAACTTTTACAAAGGTATTAACTTTTCACCACGTTTTGTATTTTCTCATGACGTAAACGGTAATACACCAGATCCTATGTTCTTATTTATCGAAGATCGTAAATCTTTAGGTGCTACGATGAACTTTAACTACCAAAATGCGTGGTCACTTGATGTGAGCTATAACTCGTTTTGGGGCGGTGGCGGTGTTAATACATTCTCAGACCGCGATTACGTTTCTTTTAACTTAAAATATTCTATTTAGGGGTAACATTACTATGATTAAAAAACCTACCCTCATCGCTACAGCATTTTGTAGTTTGTTTGCAAGCAGCGCAGCTTTGGCTAAATTAAGCGCTGATGAAGTTGCTCAATTAGGTCAAAACTTAACGCCAATGGGTGCAGAAAAAGCTGCGAATGCTGATGGCTCTATTCCAGCGTGGAATAATGGAATTACAACAGCGCCTGCAGGTTATAAAGCTGGTATGCATCATCTTGACCCATTTACAGCTGATAAAGTGCTTTTCACTATCGATAAAAGTAATATTGAAAAGTACAAAGCCAATTTAAGTCCGGGTCAAATTGCTTTATTTGAAGCATACCCAGACACATTTAAAATGCCAGTGTATGAAACACGCCGCTCAGCTTCGTACCCTCAGTTTGTTTATGACGCGACTAAAAAGTTTGCACCGACTGCTGAATTAATCGAAGGCGGTAACGGTATTAAAAATACCGCGATAGGTATTCCTTTCCCTATTCCTAAAACAGGTTTAGAGGCAATTTGGAATCACTTATTACGTTACCGTGGCCAGTCTATTGAGCGCTTTGGTGGTCAAGCTGCACCGACTGCATCTGGCTCTTACAACTATGTTGGTTTTGATGAGCAGCTATTAGTTAAATACTCAGACCCAAGCGCAACACCTGCAGAGCTACAAGACTCAAACATTTTGTTTAAGTTTAAACAAAGCGTTACAGAGCCTGCACGTTTAGCGGGTACTGCATTATTAGTTCATGAAACAATGGACCAAATATTAACGCCGCGCCAAGCATGGACTTATAACTCGGGGCAACGTCGTGTTCGTCGTGCACCTAATGTTGCATATGATGCACCAGGCACAGCTGCAGATAGCCTGCGTACTACCGATGATTTTGATATGTTTAATGGCTCACCAAATCGTTACAACTGGACGCTAAAAGGTAAGCAAGAGTTATACATACCTTACAACAGCTATAAACTTCATAGCGACAAGCTAGAGTACGATGATATTTTAATGCCTGGCCATATTAACCCAGAACATACACGTTACGAAAAACATCGTGTTTGGGTTGTTGAAGCTAACTTAAAAGATGATACACGCCATATCTATAAAAAGCGTGTGTTTTACATTGATGAAGATAGCTGGCAAGTACAGGTAACTGATATTTATGATAACCGCGACCAACTTTACCGTGTAGCCATGGCTTATGGCCTTAACTATTACGAAGTTCCTACACAGTGGAGTACTCTTGAGGTTTATCATGATTTGAATTCTCGTCGTTATTTAGCAATTGGTTTAGATAACCAAGAAAAAATGTACGATTTTTCACAGTCGTTTAACGATAACGAATTTACTTCAAGCGCTTTACGTCGCGAAGGTAGATAGTATTAAACTAGGCACTTAACAATATGTTAAGTGCCTTTTCCTTTCTCATCGCGTTTGTCTTACAGCGCGCAACGCACTCCCTAGTAAAAAGACAAACAACTCTCTCGTACAAGGCGATTAAAATTTATGAAGTATTTGGTATATGCCAGCCTGATAATAAGCGGTGCGAGTGTTGCACAAGAAGCCCCTAACTATGCAATCAGTGCAACAAATGCAGCTAAAACCTTACTCACCGATATAACTAACACGGGTAATGGCTTAATTGCTGTTGGTAAACACGGTACTGTTATTAAAAGTACATCGGGTGATTCATGGCAACAAGCTGAGCTAGTTCCAACTCAAGTGCTCTTAACTGCCGTTGATTTTAGTAACGAAAATAATGGATGGGCGTGTGGCCACGATGCAACAATCATAAATACTACTGACGGTGGCGTTAATTGGCAGCTACAACAAGCATTACCTGAATTAGACAAACCATGTTTAGATATTTTATTTGAAGATGACTTAAAAGGTTTTGCAGTGGGCGCATATGGCATGTTTTATCAAACTACAGACGGTGGTCAACATTGGCAAAAACGCTTTTTAGATTCGCTACTCTTTAGTGATGATCGTGATTACTTAAACGATTTAAAAGAAAATGACCCACAAGGATACGAAGCGGAAACTGCTTCTATTTTACCGCACTTTAATCGCATAGAAAAAACAGACAATGGATTAATGCTCGTTGGTGAAATGGGTTTAATGGCCAGAAGTATTGACGATGGTCTAACTTGGCAAAGAATAGAAGAAGTTTATCCCGGTTCATTCTTTGCAGTTGCCTCTGATAGCACTCAAGAAATTGTGGCGGGGCTACGAGGTAATGTTTTTGCAAAACAAAGTGGCGAAAAGCAGTGGCAGCATTTTGAAAATGTTAAAACAGCGACGATTAACAACATCATTAATTATAATAACAAACAATGGCTCATGCTCGCTAATAGTGGCGTTATTTTTCATCTTCAAGATGGGTTACTCACCCATGAGCAGCTTGCTGACGGTAAAGCGATTCTTGATGGTGTAATTTTAGATAACAGATTGATCATGGCTACAGAAGATGGCATTAAAGTGAAGGAGTTAACCCCTTAATGCATAAGTTACTCGATTTTATTGAAAAGGCGATTTTTAGACATCGCTTAATTATGCTTATAAGTTTTGCACTTATAACCTGTTTACTTGTATTTAAAGCGACTCAAATTCAACTTGATGCATCGTTTAATAAAAATATCCCGTTAAATCACGATTACATGAAGGTATACACTAAACATGAAAAACAGTTTGGTGGTGCAAACAGCATTTTAATTTCAGTATGTGACGACAGCGGAGATATATTTAATCCAGAATTTTTTACTCAATTAAAAGCGGTTCACGATCAGCTTTATTTTATTCCTGGTGTAAATCGTCCTTTAGTGAATTCTATATTTTCACCTAGTGCTCGCTTTGTAGAAGTAGTAGAGGATGGCTTTGCCGGCGGTCCAATTATTCCTGCAAACTTTAAAGCAGATACGCGTGGATTAGGTGTAGTAAAGGAAAACATTGAAAAAGCAAAAGTTGTAGGGCGTATGATTGCTAGCGATTACTCGTGTGCAATGGTAACGGCTCAACTTTTAGAAACAGATCCTCAAACACAACAAAAATTAGACACATTAGCTTTTGCACAAAAGCTAGAAAGTGATTTAAGAGAGCCTTTAAGTACAGACAAAGTAAGTATTCATATTATTGGCTTTGCAAAAATGGCTGGTGATATAGCTGAAGGCGCAAAAGGGGTAGTCGTATTTTTTGCCATTGCTATCGCCTTTACCTTTATTATGGTTTGGCTATTTTGTGGCAGTTTAAAGCTAACTATTTTGCCAATCGCGTGTTCTATTATTGCTGTTATTTGGCAATTAGGCCTGCTTTCAAGTTTAGGGTTTGGACTAGACCCTATGTCTATTTTGGTGCCGTTTTTAGTGTTTGCTATTGGTGTAAGCCATGGTGTGCAGATGATCAATGCGATTGGCAAAAAAGTAGGTGAAGGAAAAAGTACGCGAATTTGTTGTCAGTCAAGTTTCAGGGCTTTATTAATACCTGGTGGTATTGCACTGCTTTCAGATACCGTAGGCTTTTTAACATTACTTACTATTGATATTGGTATTATTCGCGAACTTGCTATTACAGCGAGTTTAGGTGTGGCAGTAATTATATTTACAAATTTAATTTTGCTGCCAGTTTGGGCGTCGTACATGAACTTTGAAAACAGTGTACATATTCAATCTGGTGATGCTGAGAAGCCTAATATACTTGATAAGATCAGAGACATTTTAGTAAAAGCAACCGATCCTAAAATCGCTAAAATGATTATCGGTTTTACCCTTGTTTTATTTGCTCTAGGCTACTGGCAAGCAGATAAAATGCGTATAGGTGACTTACACGCAGGCGCGCCATCTCTGCATCAAGATGCCCGTTATAACCAAGACACGTTTTTAATTTCGGATAAGTACACTATCTCGTCTGATATTTTAAAAGTAATTGTAGAGGCGTATCCTGCAGCATGTACTGAGCATGATGTGATGAAGCGTATAAGCCGTTTTCAATACAAAGTTGAGAATGTGGCCGGTGTGCAGTCTGCTGTAAGTTTGAGCTCTGTAGCTCAATCGGTTAACGCGGGCTACAACGAAGGCAATTTAAAATGGCAGAGTTTGCCACGAAATTCAGCAAGCTTAGTACAGTCAACGTCTCGAGTTGAAACTAGTACAGGCTTACTTAACGGTGATTGTTCAGTTATGCCAGTGATTATATTCTTAGATGATCATAAAGCACAAACTATCGATACCGTAATTAAGAGTGTTAAGCAATTTGCACAAGAAGAGGGCACTGAAAAACTAGCATTTAAATTAGCGTCAGGACCTGTGGGCGTAATGGCAGCTACTAATGAGTCTGTATCAGAAGCACAAATACCCATGATGCTTTACGTTTATGGTGCCGTTATTATTTTATGTTTAATGAGCTTTAGAAGCGTAAAAGCAACAGTAGCCGTGGTATTACCGCTTTATATTGTATCAACCCTTGCCCAAGCACTTATGGTACAGCTGGAAATAGGCTTAACAGTTTCTACTTTACCTGTAATTGCATTAGGTGTAGGTATTGGTGTTGATTACGGTATTTATATACTGTCGTCGATGATGGGGCAGCTTAAGCAAAACGTACCGCTTAGTGTTGCTTATCGAAATGCGCTTGTTGAGCGTGGCAGCGCGGTTCTATTTACTGGTATTACATTAGCTATTGGTGTGAGCACTTGGATATTCTCAGATCTTAAATTCCAAGTTGATATGGGTATACTATTAACCTTCATGTTTTTAGTGAATATGTTAGGTGCAGTGTTGTTATTACCCGCAATTGGTAGCCTTCTCTGGACTGACCAGAAAAAATAATGTGAATACTTTTGCTCCTAAATGGCCAGTAATGGCCATTTATATCTATATTTTGTGAATAGATGACCAAATAGCTGAAATGCTTAAAATGTTTTCATCGAAAAGGCTGTTTATTAGCTGTAAAAGGGTTAGAATTTAACTGACTTCACGCTAATAATACGCTGTACAAATATTCTGCTTTTAGCAGTAATAGATTAAGGAACATACAATGACACGAAATGAAGGCCAAGCCTCGGTTATCCTAGATAATGTCTGTAAGCTGATCCAGAAAAAAGTTCGCGCTGATAATGTGTTACTCGTTGAGAAATTCGCCAAAGCCTTGTACAGCAATATGTCTAAAGAGGATTTGGCAAACCGCAACGATAGTGACCTATATGGCGCAGCATTAAGCCTTTGGAACTCGCTAGAAAAAAATACTACTGACGACGCTGTTATCCGCGTTTTCAATCCAGAAGTGGCAAAAGATGGCTGGCAGTCATCACATACAATCGTTGAAATTATCACTAAAGATATGCCGTTCTTAGTTGATTCTGTTCGTATGGCCATGACTCGTGAAAATATCGCCTCTCACTTATTACTTCACTGCCCATTAAAAATTAAGCGTGATGAAAACGCTAAAATTTCTGGATTATCAAATTTAAAAGCAGAGCAAGAATCTTCATCTACTAAAACTGTATTTTTTATTGAAATTGACCGTCAAACAGATTCTTCTGTGATTGAGTCTTTCAAAAAAGAATTAGAGTCTGTGCTTGTTGATGTGTCAGTTGCTGTTGATGATTGGCAACCAATCCGTAAAAAATTGATTGCAGTGACTAAAGAGTTACCTAAACGTCATCATAATAAAAGTAAAGATGAAGTTTCAGAAACAACTGAGTTTTTAGATTGGTTAGCTAAAGATAATTTTACCCTAATGGGTTACCGTGAATATGAGTTAAGCCCAGTTCAAGGTGATTACCAACTAAAAGGTAAAATGGATACAAGCCTAGGCTTGATGAAAAACTCTACTGAAGAACACACTCGCTTATTATCAGAATTACCTGAAGTTGCACGTCAAGAAGCTCGTAGCAGCAACCTACTGATTTTAACAAAAACTAACTCTGTTTCTCGTGTTCATCGTCCAGCTTACATTGATTATGTTGGCATTAAGCGTTTTGACGATGAAGGCAATGTAATTGGTGAAGACCGCTTTATCGGTTTATTCTCATCAAGCTTTTACAATAACAGTGCTACTGATGTGCCTGTGTTAAAAAGTAAAATTAATCGCATTATGGAAATGTGTGATTTTGCTAAAGGTACTCACGCTTACAAAGCTGTTTTAAATATTTTAGAAACCTACCCACGTGATGAGCTAGTTCAAGCGCGCGAAGGTGAGCTACTTGAAGTTGCTATGGGTGTGTTACAAGTACAAGAGCGCGATATGTGTCGCTTGTTTGTACGTAAAGATGCGTATGGTCGTTTTTTATCTTGTATGGTTTATGTACCTCGCGAGCGTTATAACACGGCTCTTCGTCGTGAAACGCAAGATATATTAGCTAATGCATTTAATTCTGACGATAAAGTCGAATTTACTACTTATTTCTCTGAGTCAACACTGGCGCGTACTCATTACACCGTTCGTGTGACCGACAACAAGATCGAATATAACGTGAAAGACATCGAAAACAATTTAGTAGAAGCTGCACGTACGTGGGAAGATAAACTTCAATCTGCACTTTTAGAGTCTGCGGGTGAAGCTCGTGGTAACGATTTAAATCGTAAATACTGTAATGCGTTTGCACGCTCATACAAAGATGAAGTGCTTCCAAGTGCTGCGGTTGTTGATATTGAAAAGTTAGAACTACTTAGCGATGAAAACAAACTAGAAATGTTGTTTTACCGTCCTCAAGAAGAAGCAAACAGCAATATTGTACGATTAAGCTTATTCCATAAAGATGAGCCGATTCACTTATCTGATGTTATGCCAATGCTTGAAAACTTTGGCCTTCGCGTTGTTGGTGAAACACCATACTCAGTTAAAACTAGCGATGGTCGTATCAACTGGATCATGGACTTCTCGATGCTTATTGACAGCAAAGGGATGGCGGATTTTGATAAAATTTCAGCACGTTTTCGTGCTGCATTAACAAATGTTTGGGGCAACCGCCTTGAAAACGATGGTTTTAACCGTTTAGTGTTAATGGGTGGTCTAACAGGCCGCGAAGCCTCTATTTTACGTGCGTATGCTAAATACATGCGTCAAATTGGTGTAACGTTCTCACAAAGTTACATAGAAAGTACATTTGCAAATTATCCAAATATCGCAGCGCAAATTGTTAACTTGTTTGCTAAAAAGTTCTCAGTTAAAAGCCCTGCAAGTGCTAAAACACTTGAAAAGCTAAGCACGCAAATTTATTTAGAGCTTGAAAATGTAGCAAACCTTGATGATGACCGTATTATACGTTTATACGTAGATATGATTGTTGCGACGCTGCGTACTAACTATTTCCAAAAAGACGATGCCGGACAGTTTAAGTCTTATGTGTCGTTTAAAATACAACCTAGCTTAATTCCTGATGTACCACTTCCTTTACCTGCGTTTGAAATTTTTGTTTATTCTCCGCGCGTAGAAGGTGTGCATTTACGTTACGGCAAAGTAGCACGTGGTGGTCTGCGTTGGTCAGATCGTCGTGAAGACTTCCGTACTGAAGTACTTGGCTTAGTTAAAGCACAACAAGTTAAAAATACGGTAATCGTACCTGTAGGTTCTAAAGGTGGCTTTGTATGTAAACAACTACCGACTGAGCGTGAAGCGTTTATCAAAGAAGGCCAAGAGTGTTATAAAATCTTTATCCGTGGTCTTTTAGATATTACTGATAATATTGAGCGTGGTGAAATAGTACCAGCGCGCGATGTTGTTCGTCATGATGAAGATGATGCTTACCTAGTAGTTGCAGCGGATAAAGGAACTGCTACTTTCTCTGATATCGCAAATGGCATTGCTAACGAATACAATTTCTGGCTAGGTGATGCATTTGCATCTGGTGGCTCGGTTGGTTATGACCATAAGAAAATGGGTATCACAGCAAAAGGCGCATGGGAGTCAGTTAAACGACATTTCCGTGAAATGGATATTGATTGTCAAACTACCGACTTTACAGTAGTAGCAATTGGCGATATGGCAGGCGATGTATTTGGTAATGGTATGCTGTTATCTAAGCATATTCGTCTACAAGTTGCCTTTAACCATATGCACATTTTTGTTGACCCTAATCCAGATGCTGCTACATCTTACCCTGAGCGCGAACGTTTATTTAATATGCCGCGTTCTTCTTGGGAAGATTACAATAAAGAGCTAATTTCTGCCGGTGGCGGTGTGTTCTCTCGTGCAGCTAAATCAATTACGCTTAGCCCAGAAATGAAAAAAATGTTGGGCACTAAAAAAGCTAGTATGACACCAAATGAGTTAATGAAAGCCTCATTAATGATGGAGTTTGATTTACTGTGGAACGGCGGTATTGGTACATACATTAAACACTCTAAAGAAACTGATGCCGATGTAGGGGATCGTGCAAACGATGCACTACGTATCAATGGTAGAGATTTAGGCGCTAAAATAATAGGTGAGGGCGGTAACTTAGGTGCAACGCAATTAGGTCGTGTTGAATTTGCAGCTAAAGGTGGTCGTGTTAATACTGACTTCATTGATAACGTAGGGGGTGTTGCCTGTTCAGATAACGAAGTTAACATTAAGATTTTACTTAATGGCTTAGTCGCTGAAGGTGACCTAACACGTAAACAACGTGATGAGCTACTTTACTCAATGACAGATGAAGTTTCTGAATTAGTATTAAAAGACTGTTACCGTCAAACACATACTATTTCAATTACACAGTCTAAAGGAACTTCAACGCTCAAAGAAAAGATTCGCTTTATTCATGCGCTTGAAAAAGAAGGCAAGTTAAACCGTGCTATCGAATTTATTCCAAGTGATGAAGAATTGGCAGAACGCGCCGCTGCAGGTAAAGACTTAACTCGTCCTGAGCTTTCAGTGCTAGTGTCTTACGCAAAAATGGTATTAAAAGAGTCTTTAGTAAGTGATGAAATTACTGAAAACCCTTACTATCGCCAATTGCTTGTTAAGTCATTCCCACGTCCATTGCGTGAGAAGTTTAACGATGCGATGAACAACCACCCACTTCGTAAAGAAATTATTGCAACTAAACTTGCAAACAGTATCGTTAACGACATGGGTTTAAACTTCATGGTACGTATGCATGAAGAAACCGGTGCTAATGAAGCTGAGATAGCAATGTGTTACTCAATTGCTAGCGAAATATTTGAAATGCGTGAAACATGGTCTTCTATTAGTGCACTTGATAATAAAATACCAGCAGCAGTTCAAACTGAAATGCTTTACCAACTTCGTCGTACTGTGCGCCGTGCAACGCGTTGGTTCTTACGTCACCGTAATAAGTCACAAACTATTGAACAAGGAATTGAATTCTTTGCGCCAACCTTTAAAGATTTAAGCGATAACTTAAATACGTATATGATTGAAAAAGAAAATGATCGTATTGTAATTGAGGCCAATAAGTTAATTGACGCGGGCGTTCCAACAGATATAGCTAATCGTATTGTTTCTTTATCAAGCTTATTCTCTGTGATGGATTTAGCAGAAGTTGCGAATAGTTCAGGTAAGAGTATTTCGATGGTGTCCAATACTTACTTTAAACTAGGTGCAAGAATGGGTCTGCATTGGTTCTTAGAGCAAATAACCAAGCAACCAGTAGCAAATCATTGGCAAGCACTTGCTCGCTCGTCTTATCGAGAAGAGCTTGATTGGCAGCAACGTACGTTATCTGAAGTTGTATTAAATAGCTTTGAAGGTGATGAGAGCGATGTTGATAGTCAAATAGACGAGTGGATGGATAGCCAAGATTTATTACTTCAACGCTGGAAACAAATGCTGGCTGAGTTTAAAACATCACAAAGCCACGACTTTGCTAAGTTCTCGGTTGCACTTCGTGAACTTATGTTGTTAAGCCACAATTGTGATACGTCAGGAAAATAATTTAGCTTTAATCAGTTAATTGTTTAGTAAATAAATAACTGATTGTTAAAATTGTTATACAATACCTCAGCCTTGTCTGAGGTATTTTTTTGTCTAAAATTTAAAAAGAGGATTATATTGATGTTTTATGATTTAGCTCGCCGTTTTATGTTTACCCGTGATGCGGAGTGGGCGCATGAGTTTGCACTTAATAATCTTCGTCGTTTTACCAATACACCTTTAAATTTAGCTTGGTCGCAAAATATTTCTGATAAGCCAGTCGATTTTTTTGGTCTGAAATTTAAAAACCCTGTAGGGCTAGCAGCTGGCCTTGATAAAAATGCGGAATGTATTGATGCATTCAGCCAAATGGGCTTTGGTTTTATTGAAGTTGGCACTATTACGCCGCGTGCTCAAGCGGGTAATGATAAACCTCGTATTTTTAGGTTGCCAGAATCAAACGCTATTATTAACCGTATGGGTTTTAATAATAAAGGCGTTGATAACTTAGTTTCAAATGTAAAAGCAGCAAAATACAGCGGCATACTCGGTATTAATATTGGTAAAAATAAAGATACGCCAAATGAACAAGGTAAAGATGACTATATTCATTGTATGCGTAAAGTGTTTGAGCATGCCTCATACATTACGGTAAATATTTCATCACCAAATACACCTGGCTTGCGTGATTTGCAATATGGCGCTGCACTTGATGATTTACTGCAGAGTCTTAAAAACGAACAGTTAGATTTAGTTGCAAAGCACAATAAACAAGTGCCTATGCTTGTAAAAATTGCACCGGATCTAGATCAAATTCAAATTCAACAAGTAAGTGAATCACTTTTAAATAATAAAATCGATGGTGTAATTGCCACCAACACCACGCTTGAGCGAGCTGCAGTTATGGGCCAGCAATATGCAGAAGAAGCCGGCGGTTTATCAGGTCACCCTGTTAGAATGCGTTCTACAGAGATAGTGAGTGAATTGAAACGCTTAACACAAGGTAAATTACCAATCATCGGAGTTGGCGGAATAGATGATGCGCAATCTGCAAAAGAAAAGTTCGATGCAGGCGCAAATTTAGTCCAGGTTTATACTGGGTTCATCTACAAAGGTCCACAATTGGTAAAGTCGATCGTTAACGGCTTATAAGGATCAGTTATCTAAGCTTTTGATCGTTCGATAAATGTTCTAAGCAAGCATTTTAAAAGTGGTCAAAAGCGGTTATACTGTGAGCAATAATTATTCAACATACCCAAGGAGGAGTAAATGTTACAAGCATCAAAGCAATGGCAGTGGATTACTTGTCCTAATAAAAATCGTTTATTACTTGATTTAAATGACGACATGCAATTATGTACGCCCTATAAGTTAAGACAACTCACCGATTCTGTTTTTAAAAATCCACGTTTTAGTCTCGAAGATGCTGCATTTTATGAACAAGTTTATAACTATTTAGATGGGTTTGAATTGTGGTCTGCTGCTCAAATTTGTCAAATATCGCTAAATGCAACCGCTGTTAAGTATCACTTAAAACCCGTTTTATCAAAAAGCTGGTTTTTTGAAGAATACACTGGAACAGAGCCAAGTGTAGAAGCAATAGTTAAATTAATATCTAAAGCGCAGACTGGCGATTTTTTAATTGTAGAGCATTGCCCTGATGCATCTATTTGCTTAAATTTAAGCGAAACCTTTAAATTAGACGAAAATTTATCTTTAGCGCAATTTGAAGTAATCCGTATTTTGAATAATCGAGTACACCCCATCCTAAATCAGCAATATCAAAGTCAAACCGCCTAACCAAATTTAAGTCTTAAGCGTGTCTTTATGGCGTGTTTGTCGCCCAACCTATGTTATAATCCTGCGCAATTAGCTATTAAGGGTTATTACTTTGCAATTTATCGCACTTACTTCTATCGGAATCGAAAATTTATTGGTTGATGAACTAACAGAACTTGGCGCAACTGTGTCTAAGCAAACTGTTGGTTCTGTTCGTTTTGAGGCTGACTCATTACTGGCGCAAAAGGTTTGTTTATCAAGTCGTTTTGCAACGCGTGTGCTTATGCTTATTGAAGAAAAAGAAGGCGTAGATGACAAGAATAGCCTGTATAATTTTGCTCGCTCGCAACCTTGGCAAGAGTGGTTTGGACCAACTCAAACATTCGCTGTCGACTTCAACGGTACCAATGACTCATTAAAAAACACACAATTTTCGGGTCTTGTAATAAAAGATGCGATTGTTGACTACTTTAATGATTTATACGAGCAGCGTCCTAACGTTGATAAGCAAGATGCAAATGTGCGTGTTGTTGCACGATTAAATCGTTACGGCGTTTCTATGTATATTGACTATTCGGGCCCTCGTTTGTCTGAACGTGGTTACCGTCAAGGTCAAGGTAAAGCACCAATTAAAGAACATTTAGCGGCTGCATTAATTAAACGAAGTGGTTGGCTTGATAATGTAAAACAACCTTTATTCGATCCATGTTGTGGTGCGGGTACTATTTTAATCGAAGCGGCTGGCATGGCACGAAACGAAGCACCGGGATTATTTCGTGAAGGCTTTGCTTTTGAGCGTTTACCCAGTTTTAGAGCCGCTAAGTTTAAAGAACTTAAAGAAGAGTTACTTGCTAACATTACCGATCCTAAATTGTGGTTAATTGGCCACGATTACGATGAACAAGTTTTAAATAAAGCGATTGATAATGCCAAACGTGCTGAGCTTGATGATGTTATTAAGTTTAAGCAAAGCGATGCAACTAAACTTACTGCTGTTGCAAAATTACCGGGTGTTGTAATTTCAAACTTACCTTATGGTGAACGTATTGGTTCTATGGCTGAGCTTGTTGATTTACACCGTAATTTAGGTGTTGGCTTTAAAAAGCACTTTAATCATTGGAAACTTGCCTTACTAGGTATGGACGAGAGCTTATTTAAACTTTTAAAACTTGTGCGCCTTAAGCGTTATAAGTTTAAAAATGGCCCACTTGATGTTGAACTTAACTTATATCAATTAGATGATAAGCAAGTAAGTTTGACTACCGATGATAAAAAAGCGCTTAATTTTGAGGGCTCTACGTCATTCGCAAATAGATTGAAAAAGAATAAGCAAGGCTTAAAAAACTGGCTTAAACAAAATAAAGTAGACGCTTATCGTGTTTATGAAGCGGATATCCCTGAGTACAATGTTGCTGTAGATATTTACGGTGATTCTGCGGTTATTTTTGAATATGCAGCGCCTAAAGAAATTGATGAAAAAACATCAGAAAAACGCCTGCAAGACGTAATAACATTGACTTCGCAACAACTTGATATCTCACCTGAAAATATTGCTGTAAAAGTGCGTAAAAAGCAAAAGGGCGAAGAGCAGTATACGGCCATGTCTAAACAAAACCGAACTATGGTAGTTGAAGAGTTTGGTGCTAAGTTTAAAGTTAATTTATTTGACTACTTAGACACAGGTTTGTTTTTAGATCACCGTTTAATGCGTCGTTATATTCAAGAAAATGCGAAAGATAAGCGCTTTTTAAACTTGTTTGCATACACAGGTACTGCCTCTGTGCATGCTGCACTTGGTGGCGCTAAAGCAATTACAACAGTTGATTTATCTAAAACCTATTTAAAATGGGGCCAAGATAACTTCGATTTAAACAATATCAGTAATACACGTTACCGTTTTGAACAAGCAGATTGTTTAAAATGGTTAGAGCATGCGACAGCACAATATGATTTGATATTTTTAGACCCTCCAACGTTCTCAAACTCAAAACGTATGAAAGACGCGTTTGATGTGCAAAGTGATCACATTAAATTATTAACGTGGGTAAAAAAGATCTTAAGTCCATCAGGTACTTTGATTTTCTCTAATAACAAACGTGGTTTTGTAATGGATGAAGTTGGCCTGATTGGTTTAGGTTTAAAAGCCGTTAATATCTCAGATAAAACGCTATCACCAGACTTCAAACGTAATAAAAAAATCCATAATAGCTGGCTAATTACTCATGGCTAAATGGATTTTATATCATACTGATGGCTGCCACTTGTGCGAACAGGCTGAGCAACTTATCACTGATGTACTAAATGACAACAGTGAGTTATTACTAATCGATATTATGACTGATGAGCAGCTTATTGCTGAGTATCAAATTACTATTCCTGTATTAAAAAGTGAAAAAGGCGAGAAATTATATTGGCCTTTTACTTTACACTCTGTGCGCGAATTTTTAGCACAAGCAGAATAAGAGCAAATAAAAACTATGGATTTAATAAGAATTTTAAAAGCACAACTTGCTTTTGGTACACATGCTTTGCTTAACAAAGCAGACGCTGTTATAGAAAGTGGCGAAAGAGTGTGTGTAGTTGGTCGAAATGGCGCGGGTAAGTCAACGTTATTAAAAGTACTCGATGGACAAGTTGTTTTAGATGATGGTGAAATAAATCAGCTTGGTGGTATTCGAATTTCTCGTTTAGAGCAAGATCCACCAAAAGGTGCAAGCGGAACTGTATTTGATTACGTTGCACAGGGTATGCCAGAAATCGCTAACCTACTCATTGATTTTCATCATGTTAGCAACGAACTGCAAACACAATGTACTGATAAGTTATTAAATAAACTTGAACGTTTATCAAACCAACTTGAAGCCGCTGATGGTTGGCGTTTTGATAGCCGAATTCAATTAGTTTTGACACAATTAGAATTAACACCAGAGGCTAAGCTTGAGTCTCTTTCTGGTGGCTGGTTACGTAAAGTAGCACTTGCGCGTGCACTTGTAAGTGAGCCTGACTTATTATTACTAGATGAGCCAACAAACCATTTAGATATGGCAAGTGTAATGTGGCTTGAACAGTTTTTAAAAGAATTTAAAGGCGGCATTGTATTTATATCGCATGACCGTGCGTTTATTCGCGCTGTCGCTACGCGTATTTTAGATTTAGATCGCGGTAAACTTATTTCCTACCCAGGTGATTACGCGACTTATCTAGAGCAAAAAGCGCATGATTTAAAAGTAGAAGAAGCGCAAAATGCATTGTTTGATAAGCGTTTAGCTGAAGAAGAAACGTGGATTCGCCAAGGTGTTAAAGCGCGAAGAACGCGTAACGAAGGGCGTGTTCGAGAGCTAAAACAGCTACGTAATGAGCGCAAGCAACGTGTTGATCAAGTTGGAAAAACTGACTTTAATATTGAAACAGCTGATCGCTCAGGTAAGTTGGTATTTGAAGCTAAGAACCTTTGCCATGCATTTAAAGACAAAGTTATTGCTGATGATTTTTCGACACTTGTAATGCGTGGCGACAGAATTGGCTTAGTAGGCCCAAATGGTATTGGTAAAACAACACTATTAAAACTAATGTTTGGTGATTTAGAACCAGATAGTGGTATTACTAAGCAAGGTGTTAATTTAGAGTTTGCTTACTTTGACCAATACCGTGAAAAACTTGACGAAGAAGCAACTGTTCAAGATAACGTTGCAGAAGGTAAACAAGAAGTGATGATGGGCGGTCGTTCACGCCATGTTTTAGGTTACCTGCAAGACTTTTTATTCCCTCCAGCTCGCGCTCGAACCCCGGTTAAAGCACTCTCTGGTGGTGAAAAAAATAGACTGCTATTAGCTAAACTGTTTTTAAAACCATCTAATATACTTGTTCTCGATGAGCCAACGAATGACTTGGACATTGAAACGTTAGAGTTACTAGAGGACATTATTAATCAATATCAAGGTACAGTGCTGATTGTAAGCCATGACCGAGAATTTATTGATAATACATGTTCTAGTGTATGGGCATTTGAAGGCAATGGTAAAGTAACAGATATCGTCGGTGGTTATAGCGACTATGAAGCTTATGTAGGTTACTTAGCTGAACAAGAAAAAAAAATTCAGCAACAACCAGTAAAAAAAGTTGAAAAAGTAGCCGCTCCAGCTGCAAAACCAGCAGCTAAGACAAATAAACTCTCTTACAAATTAAAACTTGAATTAGAGCAACTACCGAATAAAATGGAAAAACTAGAAGCTGAAATTGAAGCTCAACAAGCTGTAGTGAGTGACGCAAACTTTTTTAAACAAGAGAGTGATGTAACAACTAAAGCATTGAACCATTTAGCACAACTTGAGTCTGACCTTGAAGCTGCCCTTGAGCGCTGGGAAGAACTTGAAGAATTACAGAATCAGTAGTAAGGACTAAAATGAAATATAAATTACTCGCTGCCAGTATTTTAGCGACATTAAGCACTTCAGCAACAAGTGCGACGTACCAGTTAAGTGAATTAGGGACTCTTGAAGACGCTAAATATTCTTATGTAACAGATGTAAGCGAAAGCGGGCATATTATTGGTTTCGCAAATGGTTTATACAATTTACCTATTGATACAAGCTATATAGATTTTACTGAAAACCTTATTGAAAATAGCTATGACAATACAGAGGCAGCATTTGAATTAAGTGATAAAGAGATTACCTTCACACTTGATGACATTGAAAATAATGATGCAGTACTTACTAATGCTGATGCACACACTTTCATGGTTAGTTTTTTATCTTCAATTTCTACAAATTTTGAATATCAAAAATTAAGCTCATTAGTAGGCATAAAATATAATGATACACAAATAACTGAGCAACCATTATTTGATATTGCATCTGTTGATTATGACGGACTAACACGTTCAACTACTAACCTTTTTAATGCTGTAACTGAAGATGGCGTTACAGTCGGTTGGGGTAGCGCCCCATACGATAAAGTATCTTTTACACCTGATGGCGAAGATGATGCAGAAACGTGGTTTACTCATGAATTTATAGAACGTGGGATTGTAATAAGCGCTGATGGCAGTGTAAGTGTTGAGTTAGAGCCTGAGTTTAATGAATACGGTGGCACAAGCCGCGCTAACGATATTGTTAAAACTAACAGTGGTTATACCGTTGTAGGTAATATGTCTACAAGCATTCCAGATGACAGACAAGATAATATTGATGATAACTGTGATAATGAAGACGAACCTACGTCAGTATGTATCAACTTGTTAAATTCAAATATTACACGAGGCTTATTTAATAAGCGCGCTGTTAAATGGGAACTTGATGAATCACTTAATATCACGTCTGTTGAAGAGCTTGGTATGGCACTGACACCTGATGAAGGTGAAGCGGAAGATGATGCATTTACAAGTACTGCTTTAGCAGTGAACAGCAACGGGACAATTGTAGGTTCATCGAATACACGTTATTACAAAAATGACGATACAATTCTTACAATGCCAGTTTATTTTAAAGACGGTGCGGTTGTTGATTTTATTAATCAAGAAGATGACTGGCAGTCTGGTAAATCAATTGCTATTAATGATAACGATGTAATTACAGGTTATGCAACTAAACGTATTGAAGGTACTCTTCGTAATAAATTCTTTTACCATGATATAGCAACGGGTAGTACGGTTTTCCCTACTGATTACTTTTCAAGCTCAAGTTCTTACGGTAACGATATAAACAACCAAGGTTATATTGTAGGTGAAGGGGAAGTGGGTGTTTCTGATAGCTCGCGACTCAAAGAGGCCTTTATTTACAAAATTGGTGAAGACAAAATCACTAATCTAAACGATTTACTGCCTTGCTATGACACCGACGGTGAAACTGATTACGCTTATACTATGGTTGAAGCGACTGCTATCAACGAAAATAATGAAATATTTGGTACTGCGACTAAAACAGTTGAAAAGCTAGATTCATTAGGCGGTGTAGTAACTGATATTAATGGTGAAATTGAATATGAGAGTATTGCAATAGCAGTTAAACTAACGCCAATTGCAAATGGTGAAGTAGAAAGCTGTGCTCCAGTAGAAGCTGAAGTTTATGAGCGTAACTCTGCTAGCTTCCCTTGGTATACATTATTGTTATTACCACTGGTTGGCTTAAGGCGTGTATTTCGCTTTTAAAGTTTATTGATTATAAAAAAACCAACTTGATAAAGTTGGTTTTTTTTCGTCTATAATATTTTATTAGATTAGAATTGCAGCGATTATTTAGCTTTAACGCCACTAATTATTTCGTGATAACCATGCTTTTTTCACAGAGCGGCGCCAAATTATATCAATACCAAAATATCCTATAATTGATGCAATAGAAGCACATACTAATGAACCTAATAAAAATGCAGGACCAATTGTTTCTATACTTTCTAAAAACCAAGACCAACTTGCTTCAAATACAAAGTGTTGTTCTGGCTGATTAAGTATTAACGTACCCACTAAGTATGAGCCATAAAAGATAGGTGGCATGGTTAATGGATTCGTAAGCCATACTAAAGCAACTGATATGGGTAAATTAACCCTAAATAATATAGCACCTGCTGCGGCTAAAACCATTTGAAAAGGAACAGGGATGAAAGCAAAAAATAACCCGACCGCGAAGGCCCCTCGAGCTGAACGTCTATTTAAATGCCAAAGATTTGCGTCTTGCAAAAGTCGTCCAAATATTTTTAGTGATTTATGATGTCTAATTTTATTTGGATCAGGTAAAAATCTTTGGATCGTTTTTTTAGCCATTTAAAGCAACCATTTACATCAGTGTGGATAAGTCTTGGGTTTGTAATTGGCTGTGTAGCAACCGTGTTTTATTATCAAACTCTCGAATTTACAGTCTTCACAATTTTCATTGTAATAGTGAGCGCTTATTTTAAGCCGTTTTTAAACGTATTGTTAGGCTTTATTTGTGCAATTTGCTTTGTTGGTATGCATTTTTACCTTTTTTATAGTTTTGAAATACCAAAACCGAACGAAAAGTATGCACTTGATTCTACATTAGTTGTTGAAGAGATTATTTCTGATAAAAAACCTCAGTATATCAAAGCCAAAATAGTGGCATTAGATGGGAGTAGCTTTTCGAATTTTAGAGCACCCAAAGCAATGCTCAGTGTTAATTCTGCACAGCCTTTTACAGTCGGGGATGAATTCTCTGCATTAATCCATTTAAAATATTTTCGCAGTAATAAAAATTTTAATGTGTTTGATACTGAACGTTATGCATTTATAAATAGAATATTATTTAAAGGCAAAGTTCTCAATAAAGAGCTTAATATAATACACAGCGATAAACAAAGCATCGTACTAGATTATCAAAACTTCATTAAAAATACCTATACAAATACAAGATTGCAGTGGCTCTATTATGCATTACTCAGTGGTGATAAATCGTTAATGAGCTATACAGATAAACAATTAATGCAATCACTTGGGTTAAGTCATTTACTGGCTATATCGGGTTTACATATTGGTTTGATTTTTAGCTTTGGTTATTTATTCATTCGATTTATCTGTACGAAAATAAACTTTTCAATTGGTCAATCATTTAACCTTACACTTTACTACAGTTCGTTCGGTTTTATAGCTGCATTAGTTTACGTATATTTAAGTGACTTTTTAGTATCAGCAACGCGAGCGCTAATTATGCTGGGTTGTTATTTGTTACTTTATTTTCTTGCTAAACAGCCGCTGCGTTGGCGTAGTATTTTATTTGCCTTGGTTATAGTGCTTGCTGTTAATCCATTTAATTTACTTAATCCAGGTCTGTATTTTTCATTTTTAGCGGTCGCTATAATTTTTACTGTTATTAATAAATTACCAATATTAAATACACGAATAAAAAACAAAATTATTGCGTTATTTGTTATTCAAGTAGCATTGTTTATCGGTTTATTACCACTTTCACTTTATTTTTTTAATGGCGTAAGTATTGCGGGACTAGTGATTAACTTAATTGCGATACCGTTTCTTTCCATCATTATTTTACCATTTTTGATTGTTTTTACATTACTGAGTACTTTTATAGATATAGGTAATTTAATACATTTGTTTGATACAGGGTTATATGCGTTATTTAAATTACTTTATGAAATACCCGAGTCGTTAAGATGGCTGACAACAGGAAGAATCGAGTTAATATTCGTCATTTTTACCTATATTACTATGTTGATGATTTACTTCCTCCCCTATAAATTGCTCTGTTTCATTCCTTTAACAGTACTTTTATTGAATAATCTTCTAAAAGAAAAGCCTAACTGGCAACTTCATGTGTTTGATGTTGGGCATGGTCTCATGGCATTAATTGAAAAAGATAACCAAGTGCTTATCTATGATTTTGGTCCAAGTTATTTTAATCGTTTTAGTCGAACGCGAAGTATCTTATTGCCTTATATAAAAGCAAATAATTTCACAGTAAAAACAGCGATTCTAAGTCATGAAGACAGCGATCACGCTGGAGGAATACAGCATTTTATTGAAGCTGGATTTGGGGAAACATTAAAGCAATTTCACCCTGAAAATACACTTAATGTGTGTGAAGTCCAAAGTGTTGATTTTGTCGGTTTAAGAGTAGAAAGCTTTAGCACTAGAGGGTATGGGAATGAAAACGACGATTCATGCGTTGTTAGAGTATCGAGTAATACTTATAGTGTGTTATTTACAGGTGATATATCAAAATCCCGTGAAGCCTCTTTATTAGCGAATAATACACCGTTGAAAAGTACAGTCATGTTAAGCCCGCATCATGGCAGTGATACATCCTCAAGTGTTAATTTTATTAGTGATGTAGCTCCTAAAGTTGTGATTCATTCAAGTGCTTATAAAGGACAGTGGGAATTTCCCAAGCCCGTTGTCGTCGAGCGTTACAAAGCAATAAGCGCCGAGCAATTTACAACAGGCGTTGAAGGACAAATTAGTATTAAATTCTACTCAAACAATTTGGTCATAGAAACAGCAAGAGGGCAGGAAAGTTATTGGTTTATCAAAGATTGACGTTTAGTTTTATCTCATCGAAGGATACAATACAGGGAGTTACTGTATTTAGAGAGTGTTATGGATCAAAGTACTGCACAAATTTATAAACGTCTTGTTTCGTATGTTGGCGCATACAAAAGCGTCGCTTTTATCGCAATTGTTGGGATGATAGGCTATTCAGCAATGGATGCTTTATTCATTCAATTAATGAAGCCGTTTATTGATCAAGGTTTAAACCAACGAAATACAGAAGTTTTAAAGTACGCTCCTTTTGTAGTTATCGCGTTAGTACTAGGGCGTGGTGTTTTTAACTTTATGTCTTCGTACTGTTTAAGTTATGTGGGCTCTCAAGTTGTACGCTCTTTACGCCAAGAGTTATTTGAGCACATATTGCATTTACCCGTTTCTTTTCATGATAAAAACTCAACTGGCGATTTAATTTCAAAAATCACTTTTGACACAGAGCAAGTTCAACAAGCAATTACTAAAGCGTTACTTATTGTTGTACGTGAAGGAGCCTTTGTTGTCTTTTTACTTGGTGTAATGTTTTATACCAGTTGGAAGCTCTCACTTATATTTTTAGTCATCATCCCTCTCGTTGCCATTATTGTAGCGGTTGTATCGAAACGTTTTCGCCATATTTCTAAAAGTATCCAATCAGCTATGGGGCAGGTTACACGTAGCTCTGAACAGATGCTTAGCGGACATAAAGTTATTCATGGATTTGGCGGACAAGACCAAGAAATAAACCATTTCTCAAAGATTAATAATCATAACCGCCAGCAGCGCATTAAAATGGATGCGACAAAAGCTTTAAGTGTATCAATTATTCAAATATTAGCAGCAAGTGCTATGGCTGTTATTTTATGGGCTGTATCTCTTCCATCAATGATTGATACGATTACCTCAGGTGACTTCATGGCATTGATTGCCTCAATGATGATGCTATTGCGCCCACTAAAACAACTCGCCAATGTTAATAGCGATATGCAGCGTGGTATCTCTGCAGCTCAAAGTATATTTTTAGTTTTAGATGAAGAAATGGAAAAAGATACTGGAACCGTTTCAGTCGATAAAGTTAAAGGGGTAATTGAAGTTAAAAATGTAACCTTTAAGTACCCAACAAAAGATGAAGCCGTATTAAACGATTTGTCGCTAACGATTAAAGCGGGTGAAAGTATTGCCTTAGTTGGGCGCTCAGGCTCGGGTAAATCAACAATTTCTAATTTATTACCACGCTACTATGACTTAGAGTTACCGAGTGAAATATTACTTGATGGTATAGCCCTGCAGGATTATAAATTAACAGATTTGCGTCGCCAATTTGCTTTAGTGTCTCAGCAGGTCGTGTTATTTAATGATACGATTGCTAACAATATTTGTTATGGCATAAAGCATGATGTGTCTGAGGAAGAATTAGAGCAAGTTGCTAAACAAGCGCATGTTTGGGAGTTTGTTAAAGACCTGCCAGAGCAATTAAACACCATGGTAGGTGAAAATGGTGTAATGCTCTCCGGCGGTCAACGCCAGCGTATAGCGATAGCACGTGCAATATTAAAAGACGCACCTATTTTGATTTTAGACGAGGCTACATCAGCACTTGATACCGAATCTGAAAAGCTTATTCAGCAAGCATTAGAAACGCTAATGAAAGATAAAACCTCAATTGTTATTGCGCATCGCTTATCTACTATCGAAAACAGTGACCGAATCTATGTTATTGATAATGGTCGTGTAATAGAAAGTGGCGATCACAATAGTTTATTAGCAAATGACGGTACTTATTCAGCCCTTTGCAAAATGCAGTTTGGTGATCAGGCGTGAGTAAAATAGAACAAAGCTGGTATAAATCATTTGGTCTAATTACTTTACTGTTATTACCATTAAGTGCTTTGTTTTGGGTTGTATCGTCATTTCGAAAATACTTATACAGCGCTAAAATACTTAAACCTTTTGAGTGCAAAACGCCTGTAATTGTAGTTGGCAATATAAGTGTTGGCGGTAATGGTAAAACGCCTTTTGTTTTGTGGCTGTATGGTCATTTAACACAGCAAGGTTTATCAGTGGGCATTATTAGTAGAGGATATGGTGGGCAATCAGAAAATTACCCGCTGTTAGTTACTGAGCTTGTAGATGCTCAGCAGGCTGGAGATGAGCCCGTACTTTTATACCATCGTTTAAAGTGCCCAATAGCGGTTGGGCCTAATAGACAACACAATATCGATTTATTAGAAAATAATTATACACTCGATGTTATTATTTCTGATGATGGAATGCAGCATTATAAAATGCCTCGTAGCATTGAGTGTTGTATTGTTGATAGTGAGCGTCGTTTTGGTAATGGCTTTGTTATGCCAGCAGGGCCACTTCGTGAAACAACTAAACGTTTGCAAAGTGTCGATATAGTAATTGAAAATGGTGGTGAGGCTAATAATAGCTACACATTACAAGTAAGTAATCTTCGCTTGGTTAATTCAAGCGATTATGCAAAAAGTAACGTAAGTGAAGCACATGCAATAAGTGCAATTGGGAACCCTAAACGGTTTGAAAACTCATTAGAAGAACAAGATATTACGTTATTATCGACTCATCATTTTAGAGATCATTATGCTTATACAGTAGATGATTTTGCACAATTTGGTGATGATTGCATTATAATGACCGAAAAAGATGCCGTTAAATGTAAGTCCTTTGCAAAGCCTAATTGGTATTATTTACCAGTAGATGCACAACCTACCGATAGCGTAATAAACAAATTAAATTCAATATTAAAAGAAAAAGGAATACTCAATGGCCTTTGATACAAAATTACTCGAGATAATTGCGTGCCCTGTTTGCAAGGGAAAATTACGCTTTGATAGAGACAACAACGAACTAATTAGCACAGCAGCTAAGCTTGCTTATCCTGTTCAAGATGATATTCCAGTATTACTTGAAAATGAAGCACGAGAACTATCTCTAGAAGAGGTTGAAAAGTGGAATTCGTAGTTGTAATTCCTGCTCGTTTTGCATCGACCCGACTACCAGGTAAACCGCTTGCTGATATTTGTGGCAAGCCAATGGTTCAACACGTTTACGAAAAAGCATGTTTATCAGGTGCTAGTAAAGTAGTTATAGCAACCGATCATCAAAAAGTATTTGATGCAGTAAGTATGTTTACTAATGATGTAGTAATGACGCGTGAAGATCACCAGTCGGGTACTGAACGATTAGCTGAAGTGGTTGATTTGCTTAAACTTGATAGCAATACAATTGTGGTTAATGTACAAGGCGATGAGCCATTACTTGCACCAGAAAACGTATCTCAAGTTGCTGCACTATTAAGTGATTCAACAGCACCAATGGCAACGTTAAGCGTTGCTATTGAAGAACGTGATGAAGTATTTAATCCTAATGCCGTTAAAGTGGTTAGCGATATAAATAAAAATGCCCTGTATTTCTCTCGTGCAAGTATACCGTTTGATAGAAATACGATGATGGATGATAGCACTGCACTTAATTTAGCGCCATTTCAGCGCCATGTAGGTATTTATGCGTACAGAGCGGGTTTTATTAAACAATACATAGAGCTGAGTGTATCACCATTAGAATTACTTGAATCACTTGAGCAGTTACGTGTTTTGTATCACGGTTATAAAATTAAAATAGAACAAGCTCAAATAGCCCCTCATGCAGGTGTAGATACGCCTGATGACTTAGCTAAAGTGATAGCGCATATTAAAAGTAAAAACGTGTGAGTGAGCAATTAAGTAAGATAATAAAAGTTGTTTATACACATAACGATTTTTATATTTTAGAAAAGCCAGCGGGTCTTAATTTTCATTCTGAAGAGGGACCCGGCTTTGTTGTTTTAGCCGAACAACAATTATCGCAAAAGCTTTATGCCGTTCATCGTTTAGATAAAGTGACATCAGGGCTGATTATTTTAGCGCGAAACAAAGCCGCTGCAGCCGCCTTTACTGTTATGTTTACTGAGCATGCGATTGCTAAATTTTATTTAGCGATTAGTGATGCTAAACCTAAAAAGAAGCAGGGGTGGATAAGAGGCGATATGGCTAAGTCTCGCCGTGGCTCGTTTAAGTTACTAACGAGTACACTTAACCCTGCAATTACCCGATTCTATTCTCTGAGTTATAAGCCAGGGTTTAGAGGGTATATTTTAAAACCTTACTCTGGCAAAACACATCAACTAAGAGTGGCACTAAAAAGTGTGGGCGCAGCTATTTTAGGCGATGCAATGTATTCAGGCACGCCTTCTAATCGTACCTATTTACATGCATATGCGTTAAGCTTTTTATGGCAAGGTGAACAAATACAGCTAACTTTATTACCCGAAAGTGGTGATGAGTATTTGGCGTTAATTAAACATCAAGATTTTCAAGCATGGCAATCGCCATGGCAACTGGATTGGTAAATGAGCGAAAAAGTTACAGATATACGTTTTGGTGGTATTAAACGTTTATATGGTCATCAACAGTTTGATTGGCTTCAAGAAGCACATTTTTGTGTAGTAGGTATTGGTGGTGTAGGAAGCTGGACAGCAGAAGCACTTGCGCGTACTGGTGTTGGTAAAATAACACTTATAGATTTGGATGATATTTGCGCCACTAACGTAAATAGGCAAATTCATGCGTTAACGGGCACTATTGGTCAAGCTAAAGTCGATGCAATGAAAGCGCGCTGCGAGCTTATTAACCCAGAATGCCAAATTAGTGTAATAGATGACTTTATTACGCTTGATAATATTCAAGAGCATATTCAAGGTTTTGATTATGTAATTGATTGTATTGATGCAGTTAAAGAAAAAGCAGCATTAATTGCTCACTGTAAACGTAATAAACTACCTATAATTACAACTGGTGGTGCTGGCGGGCAAACAGATCCTAGCCAAATAACTTTTGGTGATGTAGCTAAAACTACGCAAGACCCATTACTTGCAAAGGTGCGCTATATTTTGCGCAAGCAATATAATTTTAGTAATAATCCTAAACGTAAGTTTAATATTGATTGTGTTTACTCAACAGAGCAATTGGTTTACCCAGGAAGCGATGGCAGCGTATGTCATGCTAAGCAAAGTGCTGATGGCACAATGAATATGGACTGTAATAATGGTTTTGGCTCTGTGACTATGATCACAGGAAGCTTTGGTTTTTTTGTTGCTGCAAAAGCGGTGCGTAAATATCTAGATAAAAAACAACGCTCACAAGCTTAGTTTTCGTTAACTAAGCTTGTGTTGTGCCATGGTTTGTATCTTATCAACCATGGCTTTAATACCATTACCACGTGATGCGCTTAAGTGGCTTATAAGGCCGAGCTTTTCAAATTCTTCATACGCATTTTTATTCACTACCTGTTCTGGTGTAAGCCCGTTGTAAAGCGCTAAAACAATGGCTAATAATCCTTTTACTATACGAGTATCAGAGTCACCTATTACAACAAGTGTATTTTCGGTTAAGTCAAATTCAACGAACATCCATACTTTGCTTTCACAGCCTGGTACAAGTGCATCATCAGTTTTCAAAACATCAGCTAAAGCCGGTAACGTTTTTCCTAAAAGCATTATCTCACGATATTTTTGCTGCCAAGCGGTCGCATTTTTTATAGATTCTGTGACTTTTTTAAACGTATTTGTCATGAGTTATCCTAATTAATTCTATTAAACTGGCGTTCAATCTAATAAAGCGATACATTTTTTAAGTGAATCAATGAATATATCTACATCTTTGTAGGTATTATAAAAAGAAAAACTCGCTCTTAACGTTCCATTAAGCCCTAAATGTGTCATTAATGGTTGCGTACAATGGTGTCCACTTCTGACTGCAACCCCATATCCGTCAAGTAAAGTTGCCAAATCATAAGGATGTTCATCTCTAAAATTAAAACAGAGTGTACCAATATTGTCAGATAGGTTGCTGAATATGGTAATGCCATCCACCTTTACCAATTTTTGTGCCGCGTAACTAAACAATTCTTGTTCATATTGCTGTATTTGCACGTGATCTAATTCATTTAAATAGTCTAATGCGGCACCAAAGCCTAAAACTCCAGAAATATTTGGTGTGCCAGTTTCAAATTTTGCAGGCGCAGGGCGATAAGTGCTATGAGTTAAGTAAACTTTATCGATCATTTCACCGCCGGATTGGTAAATATCTAGCGTATTTAGCTCTTTATATTGGCCATAAAGTACACCTAAGCCTGTTGGACCGAGCATTTTATGGCTTGAGCAAACATAAAAGTCACAGTTTAATTCACGTAAATCGGGTTTTAAATGCAGTGCACCTTGGGCTCCGTCCACTAAAACAAGCGAATTCACCTCTTTTGCAGCTACAATTAGTGGCTTTAAATCAGTGATATTACCCAGTGTGTTCGATGCTTGTGTAATAGCTAATAAGGCAGGTTTTGTTTCTTTTATAAATTCACAGCATTGTTGTATGTTTAGCGTGCCGTTATTATTTAGCGGCAGAGAGACTAATTTAGCTCCCGTCTGTTGGCTTACTAGTTGCCAAGGCACTATGTTTGCGTGATGCTCAAGCGGAGATATTATTATGGTATGACTTTCATCTAAACGCTTTTTTAAGCCGTTAGCGACCAAATTTATGGCTTCTGTAGCACCTTTAGTCCATACAATCTCTTTACTTAAGACATTAAAAAACCTTGCAGCTTTATCCCGGACTTGTTCATAAGAATAAGTGGCTTGCTCGCTAAGTGTATGGCGTCCACGGTGTACATTTGCATTTTGAGACGTATAAAACTCAGTAATTGTATCTATAACTGATTGAGGCTTTTGTGAGGTTGCTGCTGAGTCTAAATAAACAAGCGGGCAGCCGTTTATTGTTTGATTTAATGTCGGGAAGTCTTTTCTAATTTTATTTATATCAAACTTTAAAGTAGGCATAGCTCATCTACATAGTGTTTTTAAGGCAGGGATTGTAATCGGTTTATGATAATTCTCAAGTGCTGTTAATAAAAAAAGGCCGCAAAATGCGGCCTTTTAAACTAACCAGCGCTAATTAACGCTTGTCAGTTGATACGTAGTCACGTTGAGTGTAACCAGTATACATTTGGCGAGGACGGCTGATCTTATGACCAGGTTGAGATAGCATCTCATCCCAGTGAGTGATCCAACCAACAGTACGTGCCATTGCAAAAATTACAGTGAACATGCTTGTTGGAATACCAATCGCTTTTAAGATAATACCAGAGTAGAAATCTACGTTAGGGTATAGTTTCTTCTCTACAAAGTACGGGTCTTCAAGGGCAATTTGCTCAAGCTTCATAGCAATATCAAGAAGTGGATCTTGGATATTTAGCTCAGCTAAAACTTCATGACAGGTTTGACGCATTACTGTAGCACGTGGGTCGAAGTTTTTGTAAACGCGGTGACCAAAGCCCATAAGGCGGAATGGGTCAGCTTTGTCTTTAGCTTTAGCAACGTATTCATCAATACGGTCCACAGAGCCAATCTCTTCTAACATGTTTAAACATGCTTCGTTAGCGCCGCCGTGAGCAGGTCCCCATAAAGAAGCAATACCAGCTGCAATACATGCATACGGGTTAGCACCTGATGAACCAGCAAGACGAACTGTTGAAGTCGATGCATTTTGCTCATGATCTGCATGAAGCATAAAGATTTTATCCATAGCTTTAGCAGTTACAGGATTAACTTTATATTCTTCAGCAGGTACAGAGAACATCATGTGTAAGAAGTTTTCTGCGTAGCTTAAATCGTTACGTGGGTATACAAACGGTTGGCCGATGTTTGTTTTATAAGCCATTGCAGCAATAGTTGGTAACTTAGCAACTAGCTTAACTGCACTTGTTTTACGTTGTTCTGCATCAGTAATATCAAGGTCTTCATGATAAAAAGATGATAATGCACCCACTACGCCACAAAGCATTGCCATTGGGTGAGCGTCAAAGCGGAAACCTTGGAAAAAGTTAGCAATTTTCTCGTCAAGCATAGTGCTTGTAGTGATTTCATTCTTAAAAACTTCGTATTGTTCTTTAGAAGGTAACTCACCATTTAAAAGTAAGTAGCAAAGCTCAATATAGTTAGAATCTTCAGCTAATTGCTCAATTGGGTAACCACGGTGAAGTAGTACACCTTTACCACCATCAATATAGGTGATTGCAGATTCACAAGAACCAGTCGACATGAAACCTGGGTCATAAGTAAAGTGACCATGTGAACCTAACGTACGTACGTCGATTACATCTTGGCCAGCAGTGCCTTGATAAATTGGAAGTTCGATTGGATCTAGTCCATCAATATGGACTGTGGCTTTTTTATCTGCCATCGCTATGTATCTCCTATTAAGATATCTATTCTGATTTTTAGATTTTAAAGTTCTGAAATCTGTTTTAAGCACATCTTCGCATTTTAACGTGAAAGAGGGGGTTAAAGTCAATTTTTATAAACATTATGCATATATGTATAATAAATATTCGGTATTAATTAAATATAATACTATTGGCTAATTCGCAAACATCTCTAAATAAACAAGAATTGTAAAAAGTCCTGTGGGTATATATACTAACGGTGGTTTTAAACCGTATTGTATTTGGGTAAACATATTCTTAACAGCTTAAAATTTACTGTTTTGTGAACTTTAACTATTTTGATACGTTTATTCTTATAGTTCCATCAATAATATTTGGTGGGTTTTTAGAAAAACAAGTAGATGAGCTCCACTGTGAGCAAAGATGGGCAAGTAACTGTGAAAAAGCAAAGACCTGTAAATCTAGATCTAACAACTATATCTATGCCGGCAACGGCTAAAGCTTCAATTTTTCACCGCGTCACCGGTGTTGCATTGTTTTTTGCTTTAACGTTTGTCATTTGGGCTTGGTCTGAGTCTCTCTCTTCAGCTGAAGGTTTTGAATTCGTCAAGGGTCTGTTTAACGGATTCATTGCCAAATTTATAGCTTGGGGCACTGTTTCTGTATTAGGTTATCACCTTATTGGTGGCATCCGTCATATGATTATGGATATGGGACATTGGGAAGAACTTGAATCAGGTAACCTCAGCGCTAAAGTATCAATGGCTCTTGGTGTTGTGTTTGCCGTATTGGCAGGGGTGTGGATATGGTTTTAAATCAAGCAACTCTAAAACGTGATGGTGTACAAGATTTCGTATCTTTACGTACCACGGCATTAATAATCAGCGCGTACGCGATTTTTATTATCGGCTATTTTTTAGCGACGCCAGAAGTCACTTTCGAAGCCTGGACAGGCCTCTTCTCTAACCTAGCAATGAAAGGGTTTACTTTAATTACCCTTATTTGCATTATGGTTCATACCCGCATTGGCCTTTGGCAAGTTCTTACAGACTATGTTAAGTGTTCGAACTTGCGTGCTGTATTAGGTTTTGTTTTAAACCTAATGGCCGTTGCTTACGTAGCTATTGGTCTAATCGTATTATGGGGTGTTTAAGTGAAATATTCTGTTCGTGAATTTGACGCCGTAGTAATTGGTGCAGGTGGTGCTGGTATGCGCGCTGCTTTAGCAATTACAGAATCTGGCAAAACGTGTGCATTAATATCTAAAGTATTTCCAACGCGCTCACACACTGTATCTGCTCAAGGTGGTATTACAGTAGCGCTTGGTAATTCACACGAAGACAACTGGGAATGGCATATGTACGATACCGTTAAGGGTTCCGATTTTATCGGTGACCAAGACGCTATTGAATACATGTGTCAAACTGGCCCAGAAGCTATTACTGAATTAGAAAACATGGGACTACCATTTTCTCGTTTTGAAAATGGCCGTGTTTACCAACGTCCTTTCGGTGGTCAATCGAAAAACTTTGGTGGTGAACAAGCCGCACGTACTGCTGCTGCAGCTGACCGTACTGGTCATGCTTTACTTCATCTTCTATATCAACAAAACGTTAAAAACAAAACAAATGTATTCTCTGAGTGGTATGCACTTGACTTAGTTAAAAACGACAATGGCGATGTAGTAGGGTGTACAGCAATTGAGATTGAAACAGGTGAAATCACTTTCTTCAAATCTAAAGCAGTTGTATTAGCCACTGGTGGTGCAGGTCGTATATTCGCATCAACAACAAATGCTCACATTAACACCGGTGACGGTGTTGGTATGGCAACACGCGCTGGTATTTCTATGCAAGACATGGAAATGTGGCAGTTCCACCCAACGGGTATTGCAGGTGCTGGTACGCTAGTAACTGAAGGTTGTCGTGGTGAAGGCGGTTATCTTTTAAATAAAGATGGCGAGCGCTTCATGGAACGTTACGCACCAAATGCAAAAGACTTAGCGTCTCGCGATGTTGTTGCGCGTTCAATGATGACTGAAATCCGTGAAGGTCGTGGTTGTGATGGTCCTTGGGGTCCTCATATCAAGCTGAAACTTGACCATTTAGGTGAAGAAACGCTTAACCTACGTCTTCCTGGCGTATGTGACCTAGCTAAAACTTTCGCTCACGTTGATCCAGCTAAAGAGCCAATTCCAGTAATTCCTACTTGTCATTATATGATGGGTGGTGTTCCTACTAACGTAAATGGACAAGCACTACAAATCGATGCTCAAGGCAACGAAAAAGTAGTTGAAGGTTTATTTGCTGTTGGTGAGATTGCATGTGTATCTGTACACGGTGCAAACCGCCTAGGTGGTAACTCATTACTAGATTTAGTTGTATTTGGCCGCGCTGCTGGTAACTTCTTAGGTAAATACCTTAAAGATGTTGAAGTATCAAAAGCGGCTTCAGAGTCAGATTTAGAAGCGTCTCTTGCACGTTACAACCGTTGGGAAAATTCAACGGCTGGCCAAGGTGAAGATCCAGTTCAAATCAAAAAAGACCTACAGCAATGTATGCAGCTTAACTTCTCGGTATTCCGTGAAGGCGATTCAATGGCTTCAGGTCTTCAAGAACTTAAAGAAATTCGTGAACGTCTGCAACATGCTCGTCTTGATGATAAATCATCAGACTTCAATACTCAGCGTATCGAATGTCTTGAACTAGATAACTTAATGGAAACAGCTTACTCAACTGCAGTAGCTGCAAACTTCCGTACAGAAAGCCGTGGTGCACATTCTCGCTTTGACTACCCAGATCGTGATGACGAAAACTGGTTATGTCACTCAGTATTCAATCCTGTAACGGATGAAATGAGTAAACGTGATGTAAACTATGCGCCTAAAACGCGTGAAGCTTTCCCACCTAAAGCACGTGTTTACTAGGAGATAGACGATGGCACAAGTACAATTTTCAGTTTATCGTTATAATCCAGATGTTGACAACGCTCCTCGTATGCAAGAATACACCTTGCAAACAGAGGAAGGTCACGACATGATGGTGTTAGATGCACTTATTCTTTTAAAAGAACAAGATCCTACACTATCTTTTCGTCGTTCATGCCGTGAAGGTGTGTGTGGATCTGATGGTGTTAACATGAATGGTAAAAATGGTTTAGCATGTATTACTCCTTTATCTACGCTACAAAAAAATGGCAAAGGTAAAATTGTAGTACGTCCATTACCAGGCTTACCTGTGGTTCGTGACCTTGTTATTGACATGAGTCAGTTCTACACTCAGTACGAAAAAGTTAAACCTTATTTAATTAATGATCAGCCTGCAGCAGGCGAGCGTCTTCAATCTATTGAAGAACGTGATAAATTAGATGGGCTATATGAGTGTATTTTGTGTGCATGTTGTTCGACATCGTGTCCTTCGTTCTGGTGGAATCCAGACAAGTTCATTGGTCCAGCAGGCCTTCTTCACGCTTACCGTTTCTTAGCTGATAGCCGAGATACAGCAACTGAAGAACGTTTAGCGGATTTAGACGATGCGTTCAGTGTGTTCCGTTGCCACAGTATCATGAACTGTGTTAGCGTTTGTCCTAAGGGTCTTAACCCGACTAAAGCAATTGGGCAAATCAAATCTATGTTATTAAACCGAGCGGTTTGATTACTTAGTAAACGTAAGATGGCTAATACAGATTATTAGCCATCTTGTTATGATAACTATTAATTTCTGCGCTAAAGAAAAGGGCTTATAAATGCACGAAGGTGTGATGAAGGCATGGCTAGAATCTTCACATTTAAACGGCGGCAACGTTGCTTATGTAGAAGAGCTTTATGAAGCGTATTTAGACGATGCGACTTCTGTGCCAGATGAATGGCGAGAAGTGTTCGAACAATTACCTAAAGTTGATGGTGTGGATGTTGAAGTAAAACATTCAGAAGTTCGAACGCAGTTTGCACAGCTTGCAAAAAACAAGCATAGAGAAGTAGTGGTAGCAGAGGGTAGTGGCGGTGACCTTAAACAGGTTAAAGTTCTACAACTTATTAATGCTTTCCGTTTTCGTGGACACCAAAATGCAAACCTAGATCCATTAGGTATTTGGCAACGAGAGCGTGTACGAGATTTAGAGCTAGAGTACCACGACTTATCTTCAAGTGATTTTGACCGCGAGTTTAACGTAGGATCGTTTGCCGTAGGCCGCGATACTATGCCTTTAGGTGAACTATACCAAGCACTAAAAACTACATATTGTGGTTCAATTGGCGCTGAGTATATGCACATCACATCAACAGAGGAAAAGCGTTGGTTACAACAGCGTTTAGAATCTGTCCAGTCTAGGCCAAAATTCGAAAAAGACGAAAAGCTGCGTATCCTAAAAGGATTAACTGCTGCTGACGGACTTGAAAAATATTTAGGGGCTAAGTTCCCAGGTGCTAAGCGTTTCTCACTTGAAGGTGGCGATGCGCTAGTTCCAATGTTAAAAGAGCTTATTCACCGCGCTGGCGAAAGCGGCCAACAAGAAGCTGTTATTGGTATGGCTCACCGTGGTCGTTTAAATGTTCTTGTAAATGTACTTGGTAAAAATCCATCAGAATTATTTGATGAGTTTGCTGGTAAACATAAAGAAACATTAAGTTCTGGCGATGTTAAATACCACATGGGTTATTCATCTGACTTTGCTACTAAAGGTGGCAATGTTCATATGGCGCTTGCGTTTAACCCGTCTCATCTTGAAATTGTAAATCCAGTTGTTATGGGCTCAGTACGTGCTCGTCTTGATCGCTTAGGTGACAGTTCTGGTATTAAAGCTTTACCAATTACAATTCATGGTGATTCTGCGGTTACAGGCCAAGGTGTTGTACAAGAAACGTTTAACTTATCACAAACTAACGCGTTTAGTTGTGGTGGTAGTATTCGTATTGTTGTAAATAACCAAGTTGGTTTTACTACATCAAAACAAGACGATGTACGCTCTACAGATTACTGTACTGACATTGCTAAAATGGTTCAGTCACCTATCTTCCATGTTAACTCTGATGACCCTGAAGCAGTTGCATTTGTTACTCAAATTGCACTTGATTTCAGAAACCAGTTTAAACGTGACGTAGTAATCGATTTAGTATGTTACCGTCGCCATGGTCACAATGAAGCTGATGAGCCTAATGCAACTCAGCCTGTTATGTACCAAAAAATTAAAAAGCACCCAGTTCCACGTTTAATTTACGCAGATCAACTTATAGCTGAAGGCTCTTTTTCTGAACAAGAAATAAAAGCACTTGCTGATGAGTACCGTAATGCATTAGACGAAGGCAACTGTGTTGTTTCAGAAATACAACCAGAGACATCGCATTCTTCAGATTGGGCAAAGTATGTTGGCCATGAATGGGATGTTGATTACGATGCCAGCGTACCTGTTGAAGAGCTCAAAGCACTCGGTGAGAAAATCGCTTCTTACCCAGAGCAATATAAAGCACAGTCACGCGTTAAAAAGATTTACGATGATCGTAAATTAATGGCTTCTGGTGAGAAACCTCTAGATTGGGGTATGGCAGAAACACTTGCTTATGCAACAATTGCAACTGAAGGCACAGACATTCGTTTAACTGGTCAGGATTCAGGGCGTGGTACATTCTTCCATCGTCATGCTGTTGTTCACAGTCAATCAGACGGCGCTACTTATACACCTCTACAGCACTTAAGCGAAGATCAAGGTACTTTTGAAGTATTTGACTCTGTTTTATCTGAAGAAGCTGTTGTTGCTTTTGAATACGGTTATGCAACTGCTGAGCCTACTTCATTAGTACTTTGGGAAGCACAGTTTGGTGATTTCGCCAACGGTGCACAAGTTGTATTTGACCAATTCCTAAGTTCTGGTGAGCAAAAATGGGGCCGTTTATGTGGTCTTACAATTTTGTTACCACATGGCTATGAAGGACAAGGTCCAGAGCATAGTTCAGCTCGCTTAGAGCGTTTCCTACAACTATGTGCTGATCACAACATGCAAGTATGTGTTCCATCTACTCCTGCACAAGTTTACGCTATGCTTCGTCGTCAATCAGTTCGACCACTACGTCGTCCGTTGATTGTTATGACGCCTAAGTCGTTGCTTCGTCATCCTCTTGCAACTTCATCGCTTGAAGAGCTATCGCATGGTGTTTTCCATAATATGATCGACGAAGTTGATGATATTAACCCTGAGAAAGTTGAACGCGTTGTATTTTGTAGTGGTAAAGTTTATTACGAACTATTACAAGAGCGTCGTAAGCTAGAGCAAGATAATATTGCTATTGTTCGTGTTGAGCAGTTATATCCGTTCCCACATGACGAAATGCAAACAATTATGGAGCGTTACCAACACGTAACTGATTTTGTATGGTGTCAAGAAGAGCCACAAAACCAAGGTGCATGGTACTGTTCACAACATCACTTTATTGATGCAATCCCACAAGGTGCTAAATTAAAATATGCAGGACGTAAAGCGTCTGCATCACCAGCGTGTGGTTACATGTCAGTACATACTAAAGAACAACAAGCGCTCGTTGCCGACGCGCTTACTATAGAAAATAAAGGATAAGCAATGAGCACAGAAATTAAAGTTCCTGTTCTTCCTGAGTCGGTTGCAGATGCTACCGTTGCTACATGGCATGTAAGTGTTGGCGACAAAGTAACTCGCGATCAAAACTTAGTAGACATTGAAACAGATAAAGTGGTTTTAGAAGTTGTTGCACAGCATGACGGTGTAATTACAGAAATATCACAAGAAGAAGGTGCAACCGTACTTGGCGATCAAGTTATGGGTTTACTTGGTGATGCTGATGCAGCGCCAGCAAGTGAAGGTTCATCTAAAGAAGAATCAGCACCAGCTAAATCAGAAGACGCGCCAGCGGCGCAATCAGCACCAGCATCAGAAGGTAAAGAAGTGGACATTAAAGTACCTGTACTTCCAGAATCAGTTGCAGACGCAACAATTGCTACATGGCATGTACAACCAGGTGACGCAGTAACACGCGACCAAAACTTGGTAGATATTGAAACAGATAAAGTTGTTCTTGAAGTAGTAGCTCAAGAAGATGGCATCATGGGTGATATCATTCACAACGAAGGCGATACTGTACTAGGCGAGCAAGTAATTGGCTCGGTTAAAGCAGGCGGTGCACCAGCGGCTCCAGCTGCAAAAGCAGACGAAACGCCAGCAGCAGATTCTAGCGAAAGTTCAGATGTGTTAACACCATCAGTTCGTCGTTTAATTGCTGAGAAAGGCTTAGACGCTTCTAAAATTAACGGCACGGGTAAAAATGGCCGCGTAACTAAAGAAGACGTTGATACGTTCTTAAAAGCACCAGCGCCAGCGGCTAAAAAAGCAGAAGCTTCTGCTCCTGCAGCACCGATGGGCGATCGTACTCAAAAACGTGTTCCTATGACTCGCCTGCGTAAAACGATTGCTACACGTCTTCTTGAAGCTAAAAATTCAACTGCAATGTTAACAACATTCAACGAAGTGAACATGGAACCAATCATGAGCCTTCGTAAGCAGTACCAAGAAGTATTTGAAAAGCGTCATGGCATTCGTTTAGGTTTCATGTCTTTCTACGTGAAAGCGGTAACTGAAGCACTTAAACGCTTCCCAGATGTTAATGCATCAATTGATGGTGACGATATTGTTTACCATAACTATTTTGATATCAGCATTGCAGTATCTACTCCACGTGGTCTAGTTACTCCAGTACTTAAAGATTGTGACAAACTATCTGTTGCTGAAATCGAAAAGGGTATTCGTGAATTAGCACTTAAAGGTCGTGATGGTAAGCTAACGCTTGCAGATATGACCGGTGGTAATTTCACTATTACTAATGGCGGCGTATTTGGTTCATTACTATCTACACCTATCATTAACTTGCCACAGTCTTCAATTTTGGGTATGCATAAAATCCAAGACCGTCCGATGGCTGTAAATGGTAAAGTAGAAATACTTCCTATGATGTATTTAGCTCTTTCTTATGACCACCGTATCATTGATGGTAAAGAATCAGTTGGTTTCTTAGTGACTATTAAAGAGTTACTTGAAGATCCAACTCGCTTATTGCTAGATGTTTAATCTAGTTGTATGAAATGTAAGCTGTGAATGAACATTCACAGCTTTTTTTTTGCGCCTTTGGTCTTACTGGGGTTTTCATGTTAAGCCTTGGGATCTATACTAGGTGCGCAATTTGGGATAGTTGTTTATTTGAAAAAATATTCAGCTCTTTTAGTATAAAAAATTGGATAAAGCATCATGAATTTGCATGAGTATCAGGCAAAACAACTTTTTGCCGAATATGGTTTACCAGTTTCTCAGGGTTTCGCTTGCGATACACCTGAAGAAGCTGCAGCAGCTGCTGAAAAAATCGGCGGTGATATGTGGGTTGTTAAAACTCAGGTTCACGCAGGTGGACGTGGTAAAGCTGGCGGTGTAAAGCTAGTAAAAACTATCGACGAAGTAAAAGCGTTTGCAGCTAACTGGTTGGGTAAAAACCTAGTTACTTACCAAACAGACGAGAAAGGTCAGCCAGTAGCTAAAATTTTAGTTGAAAGCTGTACTGACATTGCTAACGAATTGTACCTAGGTGCAGTAGTTGACCGTGCATCTCGCAAAGTAGTTTTCATGGCGTCTACTGAAGGCGGCGTTGAAATTGAAACTGTTGCAGAAGAAACACCAGAGCTTATCCACAAAGCTGAAATTGATCCATTAGTGGGTCCTCAAGCTTACCAAGCACGTGAACTAGGCTTTAAATTGGGTCTTAACCCAGTACAAATGAAGCAGTTTGTTAAGATCTTTATGGGTCTTGGTAACATGTTTACTGATTTTGATTTCGCACTACTTGAGATCAACCCGTTAGTAATTACAGACGAAGGTAACCTTCACTGTCTTGACGGAAAAATCGGTATTGATGGTAATGCACTTTACCGTCAACCTAAAATCCGTGAGTTCCACGATCCATCTCAAGAAGATGCACGTGAAGCACACGCAGCAAGCTTCGAGCTTAACTACGTTGCTCTAGATGGCAATGTTGGTTGTATGGTTAACGGTGCAGGCCTAGCAATGGGTACTATGGACATCGTAAACCTACACGGCGGCAAACCGGCTAACTTCCTAGATGTTGGCGGCGGCGCGACTAAAGAACGTGTTTCTGAAGCATTCAAAATCATCCTTTCTGACGATAATGTTAAAGCTGTTTTAGTAAACATCTTTGGCGGTATCGTACGTTGTGACATGATTGCTGAAGGTATCATTGGCGCAGTTAAAGAAGTTGGCGTAAATGTACCTGTAGTTGTACGTTTAGAAGGTACTAATGCTGAATTAGGTCGTGAAGTTCTTAAGAACTCAGGTCTAGATATCATTGCTGCTGAATCACTAACAGACGCTGCTGAGAAAGTTGTTGCTGCTGCGGAGGGCAAATAATGTCTGTATTAATCAATAAAGATACAAAAGTTATCTGTCAAGGTTTCACTGGTGGCCAAGGTACTTTCCACTCAGAGCAAGCGCTTGAGTACGGTACACAAATGGTTGGTGGTGTAAGCCCAGGTAAAGGCGGTCAAACGCACCTTGGTCTTCCTGTATTCAACACAGTTCGTGACGCTGTTCAAGAAACTGGCGCAACTGCTTCAGTTATCTACGTACCAGCTCCTTTCTGTAAAGATGCAATCTTAGAAGCTATCGATGCTGGCATCGAGCTGATTGTTTGTATCACTGAAGGTATCCCTACGCTTGATATGGTTGACGTTAAAGTTAAACTAGATCAAACAGGTACTCGTATGATCGGTCCTAACTGTCCAGGTGTTATTACTCCTGGTGAGACTAAGATTGGTATCATGCCTGGTCACATCCACAAACCTGGTAAAGTAGGTATTGTTTCTCGCTCTGGTACTTTAACGTACGAAGCGGTTAAGCAAACTACTGATGCTGGTTTTGGTCAGTCTACGTGTGTTGGTATTGGTGGTGATCCAATCCCAGGTACTAACTTTATCGACGTTCTAGAAATGTTCGAAAAAGATCCACAAACTGAAGCAATCGTAATGATTGGTGAAATTGGTGGTACTGCAGAAGAAGAAGCTGCAGAGTACATCAAAGCTAACGTAACTAAACCTGTAGTATCTTACATTGCTGGTGTTACTGCACCAGAAGGTAAGCGTATGGGTCACGCTGGCGCAATCATCGCAGGCGGTAAAGGTACTGCTGATGAGAAATTTGCTGCATTAGAAGCTGCGGGCGTAAAAACTGTACGTTCACTTGCTGAAATCGGTAAAGCACTTAAAGAGAAAACAGGCTGGTAATTGCTTGTTTCCTCTGAAAAGGCCCGCTTATGCGGGCCTTTTTGTTATTGAGGTAAATTTAGAACGGATAACTAATATGCTGAAAAAAGCGTACAGACAAATCTTGTCGTTGCTTATTTATGGCCAGCTCGTTACATAATGCATGAATTGTTTTCTCTACTTGGTTCATAAAGCGGCCATAACCAATTTCATGTTTATCCTGCTGCGTTGCGACAATAACAAAATGTAGTGTTTCTACTAATTTTGTTGCTTCATAAAAATACTTAATTTGATTTTCATTTGATTCAACATCAAAGCTCAACTTTTGTAACTCTGCATTACCTTCATTTTTATCTATTTTACTGTTTCGGACAATGGGTATTGCGCCATTAGCTACCATTGCACCGTGTGTTAGTTTGTTTTGTTCACATGCGCGTTTAAAACTATCTGCAAAGTAATCATAAAACTTTTCCACATCGTTATTGTTCACCATTGTTTGAAACTGTGTTTTGATGGCCCGAGAAACCGCAATGGTAAATGTTGCGTAAGTCATTTCAGCATAGTCACTAGGAATATTACATTGCCTTGATTGATAGCGAGGGTAGAGGCTTCTGAGTTTATATCCATAACTCTCTTTATTTCCCTTATCTTTAGCAAATAAATCGTAAGTTAGATGCTGGTGATCGCGAAGTTTAAATTGGGGCTGATTTATAAATAACTGTTCTTGTAAAAGGGTCAATACTTTTTGTACTCTATTGTGAAACAAAGCTGAGTTTGCACGTAAGTCTTCACCCGTGGCTAAAAACAAGAAACGTATTTTCTTACTTTTTATATCTGGTGAGTAATAAATTTTATGTGCCTCGTGATAACGAGGATTATAAAAAAACAACATCTGCTTGTCGGTTTCTAGTTGATATGACTCATCATGAAAGCGTACAACCGGTAGTTTATCGTTTGCTAATAAATGTACATTATGCAGTTCATACTCATCACAACATGCAAATAATTGACGCGCAATACGCTCGTAGCAACAGTTTATAGTGCTAAAGCTATTATAAAATGCTTCATTAGGTATTATTTCAGCCAATAAATAGTGGTTAGCGCGTGCATTAGTTGGAATATATACACGGTGTTGATTAAGTGTCGCCATCTTAGAATCCTTATAAAGTAGGTTATTTAGCTACTATAATTGGCTTTGATGACCTAAATGTTGCGTTAAAACAAATTTTATTCATAAACAATTGAACAAGTGGATTAAAGTTAATCAATATCTAAAATAAACCTTAATCTATTGCTGTATGTTAGTGTATGTTTTTGTAATAATGCATTAGTTTTGTTATTACGTAATATTTAGAGGATCACACTCCTATGGCGGAAATTGAGAATCGCCCAAGTAACTTTATTAGAACCCGAATTGATGAAGACTTAGCAAGTGGCAAACATGCGACAACGCATACACGTTTTCCACCTGAGCCAAATGGCTTTTTACATATTGGCCATGCCAAATCAATTTGTTTGAATTTTGGTATCGCAAAAGACTACAACGGTTTATGTAACCTACGTTTTGACGATACAAACCCTGAAAAAGAAGACATTAACTACGTTAACTCTATTAAAGAGGATGTACAGTGGTTAGGCTTTAATTGGGATGGCGACATAAAGTATTCTTCTAACTATTTTGATACTTTATATGGTTACGCAGTAGAGCTTATTGAAAAAGGCTTAGCGTACGTTTGTTTTTTAACTGCAGACGAAGCACGACAGTACCGTGGTACATTAAAAGAGCCAGGTAAAAACAGTCCTTATAGAGATACTTCAGTTGAAGAAAACCTAGCGTTATTTGAAAAAATGCGCGCTGGCGAATTCAAAGAAGGTGAATGTGTACTGCGTGCTAAAATTGATATGGCAAGCTCATTTATGGTGCTTCGCGATCCAATTATTTACCGTGTACGTTTTGCTCATCATCACCAAACAGCTGACAAGTGGTGCATTTACCCAATGTATGACTTCACTCACTGTATTTCTGATGCGCTTGAAGGTATTACACATTCATTATGTACATTAGAGTTCCAAGATAACCGTCGTTTATACGACTGGGTACTTGATAACATTAGTTTAGAATGTCACCCACAGCAAATTGAGTTTTCGCGCTTAAATCTTGAATACACTATTATGTCAAAGCGTAAGCTAAATGATTTAGTAGTAAATAACTATGTAGAAGGGTGGGATGACCCTCGTATGCCTACTATTGCAGGTTTACGTCGTCGTGGTTATACACCAGGTTCAATTCGTGAATTTTGTTTGCGTATTGGTGTAACAAAACAAGAGAATATGGTTGAAATGGGCATGCTTGAAGCCTGTATCCGTGAAGACTTAAACGAAAATGCACCACGTGCAATGGCTGTACTCGATCCTGTTAAAATCGTTATTGAAAACTACGATGCAGATAAAGTTGAAACTTTATCAGTGGCTAATCACCCAAATAAAGAAGAAATGGGGCGTCGTGATGTTCCATTTACTCGTGAAATCTATATTGAACGAGAAGACTTTAAAGAAGAAGCGAATAACAAATTCAAACGTTTAGTACTTGATAAAGAAGTACGCTTACGTGGTGCTTATGTTATTAAAGCGCAGCGTGTTGAAAAAGACGAAAATGGCGAAATCACAACTATCTTCTGTACTTACGACAGCGAAACACTTGGTAAAAACCCAAGTGATGGTCGTAAAGTAAAAGGTGTTATTCATTGGGTTTCAGCACCAGAGTCTATTACTGCAGAAGTTCGTTTATACGACCGCTTGTTTAGCGTACCAAATCCAGCAGCTGCAGAGGAATTTGAAACTACGCTAAACCCGGAGTCACTGGTTGTTTTACCTAATGCTAAATTAGAACCATCGCTTGCTAACTCGCAAGCAGAGCAGGGCTTTCAGTTTGAGCGTACAGGTTATTTCTCTCGTGATTCTAAATCAGAGAACGTTGTATTTAATCAAACCGTGGGTCTTCGCGATTCATGGTCTAAAACTCAATAAGTAATACCAATTCGCTTAATTAAGTGATCTATTTTGAGGCTGGAAAAACGTGTTGATAGCTAGGCAAAAAATTCGCTATTTAGTTGTTCTAAATGAGCACTTTTTAACGCAAGTAGCGACACGTTTAGCCCCGCTAAATGATTAAGTATTATTGCGGATTGGTATAATACTTAAAATATACCCAGGATTTACTGGGTATATTCAATATTATCGTCTTTTAGGCACAAAAAAACCTGCACTTAGCAGGTTTTTTTATTGCGTTTAAAAGCGATATTAGCTGTTAGCGTCGCTAAATTCTTTACACGCTGCTTTATCATTACACTCACCGTATAAATACAAAGAATGGTTTGTAAGAGTAATACCATTTTCTTCAGCAATTTCTAGTTGACGACGCTCAATCATGTCATCTTCAAACTCTACCACTTTGCCACATTTCAAACATACTAAATGATCGTGGTGAGTGCTTCCTGAAAGTTCAAATACTGATTTTCCGCCTTCAAAGTGATGACGGCTTACAATACCCGCATCATCAAATTGGTTAAGTACGCGGTATACAGTTGCAAGACCAATTTCTTCACCTAGATCCAAAAGAATTTTGTAAACATCTTCAGCACTGATGTGTTGGTTATCTGGAGATTGTAAAATCTCTAATATTTTAATACGCGGTAAAGTTACTTTTAAACCGGCTTTTTTAAGTTCCAAGTTATGATCAGTCATTAAATCTGTCTCAATTTTATTTGGTTATACTAGACATCTTGCAAAGATGTACACGACACATTAGCAACAAACAGAATAACGTGCCTAAGCGTTAAGTGCAAAGAACAATTGATATATATTGCCACTAAAGCTTAAAACGCTAACTGTTTGATAATTATTTAAACAGCTAGCGATATATGCAGTAAATTAGTCAGCTAATTCACTTAAACACATTTCTTCATATACTTGAGCAGACCATGCTTTAACACGTTGTTCTGTAAGCTCTGGTTGACGGTCTTCGTCGATGCCCAAACCTACAAAGTGCTTATCATCAGCCATACCTTTAGACGCTTCAAAGTCATAGCTTTCACTTGGCCAATGGCCCACAACAATAGCGCCACGTTCAGTAACAATATCGTTGATCATGCCCATTGCATCTAAAAAGTACTCAGCGTAATCTTCTTGGTCACCACAACCAAAAATAGCAACAAGTTTACCTTCAAAGTCTACTTCCTCAAGTTCTGGAAAAAAGTCATCCCAGTCACATTGAGCTTCACCGTAGTACCAAGTAGGGATACCGAATAAGATTAAATCAAATTCAGCAATCTCTTCTTTAGAGCTTTTTGCAATATCATGAACAGCCACTAGCTTTTTACCCAATTCTTTTTGGATCATTTTTGCTACGTGTTCTGTGTTACCTGTGTCACTTCCGAAAAAAATGCCTACACTTGCCATGGATTTAAAACCTTTTATGTATCAATAGCCAATCTTTCTTGTAAAATCGTTTCAATCAGCGCACTGCGGCTAATATTTTGTGCATCTGCCATATCACTCAATGCTTGATATAACTGCGATGAAACTTTAAATTCAACACGCTTTAAACCACGTGCTTTATCTCTTTTTATTTGATTACGTTTATTTACCTTTAACTGCATATCCCGAGAAAGGGGATTGGTTTTAGGTCTGCCTGGGCGTTTTTCGTATTCAAATAAATCGAGTGTAGTTCTATCTGTTTCTGACTTCGCCATGCTTAACCTACACCTGCGCCTTGCCAAAATACTTGAATAAGCCCTTTAGCAATAAAGCCTGAACAACCTAAAAAGAGCACGCCCCAAACAATGTATTGTCCGAACTTTGGCACATTGCCACTTTTTAGTACGTCTTTAATTGCCATGCCGATGAATATGAAAATACCGGCTAAGCCAAAATACAACCCTAGGGTATCAAATTCGTTAATTAACTGACTGACCATCAACGTATAACCTTTAAATTAAACGGCGCGTACTATAGCATATAAATATTCATATATTTAGTGCGCTGAATCAAAAACACGCGATTAAAATTGCTTTAAACCGCAGTTAAAAAGTCATTTATCGCTTTATTAACAGCAAGAGGCTTTTGAGCATGAAGCCAATGACCTGCGCCATGAATAATTTTAGCCTTGGTGTTTTTAAAGCGTGCTGTAATTGCAGTACGATGCTCGGGCAATATATAGTCAGAATCATTACCTTTAATGAAAAGAGTATCGCATAAACAAGAATTGTTTTCATTAACATTGGACGTAATTGTCGAATATTTTTCGTCAAGCACATTTAGGTTAAATCGCCATGCAAAATGACCTTCTTCATTTTTAGCGAGGCTTTTAAGTAAAAACTGTCGAACCCCTAGCTCTTCAATATAAGGCTGCATAATTGCATCAGCTTGCTTTCTATCATCTATTGACTGCGTTGAAACTGCTTTTAATGCTTGTAATATTTTTGTGTGGCGAGCAGGGTAACTAACAGGTGCGATATCAAGTACAACCAATTTATTTACCAGCTCAGGGTGTGTTAGTGCTAATTCCATTGCGACTTTCCCACCCATAGAATGCCCAACTAAATGAGCTTTATCTATGTTTAAATGTGCTAATAACTCGACAATATCTTGAGCCATTGCAGGGTAGTTCATTTCATCACTATGAGGAGAAAGCCCGTGGTTGCGTAAATCAACGTTAATAACATTAAAGTGTTCACTTAATGGTTTTGCTATTACATTTAGGTTTTCTAATGATCCAAAGAGTCCGTGGATCAAAATAACATTAGGGCCTTGCCCTTGTTGCTTGTAATTTAACTGCATACACGCCTCCTGAAAATTTCGCCATAGTTTGCCGAGCATTGCTCTAAAAAGCAAAAAATACAGCGACTATTTATTAAATTGGGCTTTTGTTTGTTAAATCAACAACAATCAAGTAAATATTAATATGTTTACGGGAGTGCTTGTTGTAACTCGCATTTCTGATTGGTTTGGGTATAATCACACGGGAGAAAAAAATGTGACCCGTAATGACAGGAAGAACATGAAACAAATCGACATAGACGACGAGTTATATCAGTATATTGCAAGCAATACGCAAAGTATTGGTGAAAGTGCATCCACTATTTTACGTCGTTTATTAAATCTGAGCGGCGAAAAAATTCAAACCGCAAACGTAGAACTAACTCAAAATAATCAAACTGCGACTACGTCTACCGCCACATTAAAAAGCTCAGAGCTACCTGCTGCTGAGACTTCAAAAAAACAAACGCCTGTAGCTCACGCACCCGTGAAGCAAAAAAGCGATAATGTTTTTAATGTATTAAATAAAGAAGAGCTGGCAATGCAGAAGGGTGTTGTTGGGCGCTTTTTGTTTATTTTAAGTGCATTTTACCGCACACATAAAACTGATTTTTCGGCTGTACTAGATATAAAAGGGCGTGACCGTGTTTACTTTGCTACTAGTAAAGAAGCCTTAGTAAATAGCGGCAGTAGTATGAACCCTAAAAACATAACTGATAGTGAATATTGGGTTATGACAAATTCTAATACAACGCGTAAAAAAATGATGCTTCATGAAGTTGCTCTTTGCCTTGGATATAGTGCAGAGCAAGCTGAAAAAATTCGCGATTACCTGTAAGGAAATATAATGGCTATTCACTCAGGCGCAGGCAAAACTGCTCCACAATCAGCACTGGTTAACGTACCTAAATTAGTATCTGCGTATTACTTAAACGAACCTGATCTTGAACAAAATCCAGAGCATTGTGTTGCTTTTGGTACATCAGGCCACCGTGGTTGTTCTTACGATGTTAAATTTAACGAGTCACACATTTTAGCGATTACTCAGGCTATTTGTGATTATAGAAAACAAAATGATATTTTTGGTCCGTTATTTTTAGGTAAAGACACACACGCACTGAGTGAGGCTGCATTTAATTCAGCTATTGAAGTTTTAGTTGCTAACGAAGTGCAAGTGATAACGCAAGAAAACGGTGACTTTACACCAACGCCAGTTATCAGCCACGCCATAGTTAGCCATAACAAGCTGCACCCAAATGAGCTTGCAGACGGGATTGTTGTTACGCCTTCACATAACCCTCCTGAAGATGGTGGCTTTAAATACAACCCACCTAATGGCGGGCCTGCTGATACCGACGTTACTAAATGGATTGAAGACAGAGCAAATCAACTTTTATTAGAAGACTTGGTTGAAGTTGAGTTATTCCCATTCGCTAAAGCTTCACGTTCAGGCTTTATTCGCTACGAAGATTTAATGACTCCTTATATTGATGATTTAGCAAATATCGTTAATTTAAAAGCCGTTAGCGATGCAGGTATCAAAATTGGTATCGATCCACTAGGTGGTTCAGGTATTAACTTTTGGCCTGTTATTGCTAAAAAATATAATTTAGATTTAACCGTCGTTAATGATGTTGTTGATTCACGTTTTGCTTTTATGCCACTTGATAAAGACGGCAAAATTCGTATGGATTGTTCATCACCTTATTCAATGGCGAACCTTATTGCATTAAAAGATGATTTTGATGTGTCTATTGGTAACGACCCTGACTACGATCGCCACGGTATTGTAACGCCAGATGGTTTAATGAATCCAAACCACTTCTTAGCAGTGGCAATTGATTACTTACTTAAACACCGTGATTGGAATGAAACAGTAGAGATTGGTAAAACACTGGTTTCTAGCTCTATGATCGATAAAGTAGCAGCGCGCAATAATCGTAAAGTAAAAGAAGTACCCGTAGGCTTTAAATGGTTTGTTGAAGGCTTAAGCAAAGGCAAGCTTGCATTTGGTGGCGAAGAAAGCGCAGGTGCTGCATTCTTACGTTTTGATGGCTCTGTATGGTGTACAGATAAAGACGGCTTTATTATGGGACTACTCGCTGCAGAAATACTTGCAGTAACAGGTAAAACTCCATCAGCGCTTTATAAAGAATTAGAACAAGAGTTTGGTTCTCCAATTTATAAACGCCTAGATGCACCGGCCTCAAGCGGTCAAAAGTCACGTTTAAAAGCATTAAGTGCTTCTGATGTTAAAGCAGATACACTTGCTGGCGAACCTATTTTGCAAAAACTGACTCATGCACCAGGTAACGATGCGGCAATTGGTGGTTTAAAAGTGGTCACTGAAAATGGCTGGTTTGCAGCGCGTCCATCAGGTACTGAAGATATTTATAAAATATACCTTGAATCATTTAAAGGTGAAGAGCATTTAGCGTTACTTGAAAAAGAAGCTAAAAAGCTTGTAGATTCAGTTATAAGCTAACTTAATCTAATAATTTTAAAACGGCTGATTATTCAGCCGTTTTCGTTTCTATACCTTGTGTATTTATAAAAATATATGCATAAGAGTCTACTCTCACATTATTTTTAAAGGGCTTATTACATGTCAGCCAATCCATCTTACTTAAATGAATTAAAACAAACTGGCGATTTTTTAACGCTTAGCCGTAATAACGAATGGCATTTAGATGTAGGTGAATTTGTTTTAGATAATGGAACTTGTGTAAATATACACGATACCGGTGTAATTGAGTTTCAACCTGCTGTTAAAACAAGCAAAGATGTAATTTATTCAAGCGCTGTACACGGTAACGAAACTGCGCCAATTGAAATTTGTGATGCGCTCATTAAACAAATTATAAAAGGTGAGTTAGTCCTTAAGCAGCGTGTTTTATTTATTTATGGTAATCCACAATCAATTAATATTGGTTTGCGTTTTGTAGAAGAAAACTTAAATAGATTATTTAATGGTCACCATACAGTTGAAGGTGTACCAATGAATAATGAACGAAACCGCGCTGCAAAGCTTGAGCAATACGTAAGTGACTTTTATGCTCGTGGCCAGCAATGCAGTAGCCGATGTCATTACGACTTACACACTGCAATTAGAGGCTCTAAAAACGAAAAATTTGCTGTGTATCCATTTTTACATGGTAAGCCATGGAAAAAGTCACAGTTACAATTTTTATTGAGCTGTGGTGTAAATACCGTACTTATGATGAAATCACCCGCAACAACGTTTAGCTATTATTCGTCGTTTGTTCATGGTGCAGACTCGTTTACAGTAGAGCTGGGTCAAGTTAAGCCATTTGGCCAAAATGATATGACCCGCTTTGAAAAAACAAAGCAAACATTAACTGCATTAATTAGCCAAAATGAAGTTAAATACCCTGATTTTAATGCAAGTGAGTTTGAGTTATTTGCAGTGCACCGCACAATAAATAGAACGCAGGATGATTTTAGTTTCCCTTTTTCTGATGATGCTGAGAACTTTACTGGCTTTGCGAAAGGTGAACTACTTGCAACCGACGGTGATACAGCGATTTACGCAGACGTTGAAGGTGAGGCTATTATATTTCCAAATGCGAGCGTAGCATTAGGTCAAAGAGCACTGCTTACTGTTATTCCAATGGATATTGATAGCAATTTCGTCTAATTAAACTCATCAGACCACTGGTAGCTTCAAGTTAACTATATGATTACTATTAATTAAAGTAACCGTATCGTTAACTTGCCACTTATTTAACTTGTATTTGCTTTTGTTTCGTCCCAGATGTGTTGAATAACACTTTACGTTAACGTAAAGTGTTGGCAGCTTTAATTAAAGATAGTGCAGATGTTGCAAAGTTTAACCAGCAACAATCACCCACAATAATAATTTAAAGGGGCACTGTTTTACCGACAACAAAAGAAGGTAGGTTATGAGTAATCCAAATAACGTATCGCTGAATATTAACCACGAGCTTGAATTTATTGATGGCCAAGCACTTAATATTCCAACCCTTAGTATTTTAACTGAGGACGGCGACATTCATCCTAGTGCAACCGCACCTGATATTTCAAAACATACCGCTATTAAGTTATATGAAACAATGCGTTTTATACGTTTGTTAGATGAACGTATGCAAGGCGCGCAGCGCCAAGGTCGTGTTAGTTTTTATATGCAATGCCTAGGCGAAGAAGCCGCAGTTACAGCCTCTGCTGCTGCACTTGATCAAGATGATATGATCATGGCGCAATATCGTGAACAAGCAGCCCTGCATTATCGTGGCTTTACGCTTGATCAATTTATGAACCAAATGTTCTCAAATGAATTGGATTTAGGTAAAGGTCGCCAAATGCCAATCCATTATGGTTCTAAAGCGCTAAACTACATGACGATTTCATCGCCACTGGGTACGCAAATACCACAGGCCACAGGTTATGCATATGGTCAAAAAATAAAGCATATCGACGCTAAAACAGGTGAGCTTGCAAGCACAATTGATAACGTGACTATTTGTTACTTTGGTGAAGGTGCTGCATCAGAAGGTGACTTTCATGCGGGCTTAAATATGGCGGCTGTTCACAAAGCGCCGGTTATATTTTTTGCACGTAATAACGGCTATGCCATATCTACCCCTGCTGATGAACAGTTTAAAGGCGATGGTATTGCGTCGCGTGGTGTAGGTTATGGTATTAAAACAATTCGTGTTGATGGCACAGATGCACTTGCTGTGTATGCAGCGACCAAAAAAGCACGCGAAATAGCCTCAACACAAGGTGAGCCTGTGCTTATTGAATCGATTGCTTATCGATTAGGCGCGCATTCTACATCAGACGATCCCAGTGGTTATCGCTCTAAAGATGAAGAGGCATATAATCAAATCTGTCCTATTGATAAATTTAGAAAATGGTTGGTCAAGCAAGATTGGTTAAACGAAGAAGACGATATAAAAGCAAAAGAGTCGATTCGTGAAGAAATTTTAGCAGCGCTTAAGCGTGCTGAAGTTGTTGCCAAGCCGGCTTTAGAAGAATTGGTATCTGACGTTTACGATACACCAATTCCATTATTGCAACGTCAGTACGAGCAATTAAAAGAACATATAAAACAGCATCCAGATGCTTACCCAGTAACTGCAGGGAGAATTAAGTAATGGCTAAAATGAACATGCTCCACGCAATTAACTCTGCCCTCGATATTACGATGAACGAACACCCTCAAGCCTGTATTTTTGGCGAAGATGTTGGTTACTTCGGTGGTGTATTTAGAGCAACATCAGGCTTGCAAGAAAAGTACGGTAAGCATCGCGTTTTTAATACGCCTTTAACCGAACAAGGTATTTTAGGCTTTGCTAATGGTTTAGCGGCATTTGGTGCGCCTGCATTAGCAGAAATTCAATTTGCTGATTATATTTTCCCAGCGTTTGATCAAATAGTAAATGAAGCCGCTAAATTTCGTTATCGCAGTGGTAATGAATTTAATGTAGGTAACTTAACTATTCGTACGCCTTATGGCGGTGGTATTGCTGGTGGCTTATATCACTCGCAATCACCCGAAGCTTATTTTGCACATACACCGGGCTTAAAAGTGGTTGTACCGCGTAACCCTTATCAAGCTAAGGGTTTATTACGTGCCTCTATTAAGGATGATAACCCTGTCATATTTTTTGAGCCTAAGCGTTTATATCGTGCATCAACAGGCGAAGTGCCAGAAGAAGATTATAGTATTGAATTAGGCACGGCTGAAGTAGTACAAGAGGGTACCGATATTACGCTTTTAGCGTGGGGTGCTCAAATGGAGATTATTGAAGAGGCAGCAAAGCAAGCAAGCGAGCAAGGTATAAGCTGTGAAGTAATAGATCTTCGTAGTATTTTACCATGGGATGTTGAAACGATTGCTAAATCGGTTATTAAAACCGGCCGTTTAATCGTGAGCCATGAAGCGCCTATAACTAATGGCTTTGGTGCCGAGATAGCAGCAACAATACAACAAGAGTGTTTCTTGCATTTAGAGTCGCCAATTTTACGTGTATGTGGTCTAGATACACCATACCCGTTGGCACTTGAAAAAGAATACGTACCGGACGCACTAAAAGTGTTGGCTGCAATTAAACAATCAATGGATTTTTAGGGGTTACCATGGCGAAAGATTTTATATTACCCGATATTGGTGAAGGCATTGTTGAATGCGAAGTTGTTGAGTGGCTAGTTCAAGAAGGCGATACCGTATCTGAGGACCAGCCAATTTGTGATGTGATGACAGACAAAGCATTAGTACAAATTCCAGCAGTGCATGATGGCATTATTTCAAAGCTATATTATCAAAAAGGTGAAATTGCTAAAGTACATGCTCCTTTATTTGCTATGGATGTAACTGGTGATAGTACGAGTAATGAAGTAGTAGAAGAGCCTGTTCAAGCTGAAAATCAAACTAATAACAATGCATCTGATGTAGTTGAAGACTTTATACTCCCTGATATTGGTGAAGGTATTGTCGAATGTGAGATTGTTGATTGGTTAGTCGCAGAAGGCGATGAAATAGAAGAAGACCAAGCGGTTTGTGACGTAATGACCGACAAAGCATTAGTACAAATTCCGGCAAAATATACAGGCACAGTAAAAAAACTATATTACCAAAAAGGTGAAATAGCAAAAGTACATAGCCCGTTGTTTCAAATGACAATTGCAGGCAGTGCAGTAAAGCCAAATGTTGATATAAACCAAGCGGTCGTAAAGGCTCAGACTAATGCCGTCGCTGAAAAAGTTGCCTCTGTTAAAACGCAGCAAGCTGCAAAGGTTATCAATCAAAAAGCGGTGGCGTCGCCTGCAGTTCGTCGTAAAGCACGTGAGCTAGATGTTGATTTAACGTGCGTACCAGGTAGTGGAAAAAATGGACGTATTTACAAGCAAGATATTGAAGAGTTTGTAAAAGGCGAAGTGCCAAATACTATTGATACTTCACCGCTTAATAGCGATGCTTCTCAAAGTGCAGTACAAAACCAAACACAGAATCAAAGAGGTGGCGTACGAGTAGAGCAAATTAAAGGCATTAAAGCGGCCATGGCCAAGCAAATGGTGGCTTCGGTTTCAACTATTCCGCACTTTACTTTTAGTGATGAAATCGACTTAACACAGCTTATAGCTTTGCGAAGCTCCTTAAAAGAGCAGTACAAAGCACAAGGCGTTAAGCTCACCATGATGCCATTTTTTGTAAAAGCACTCTCGCTAGCAATGAAAGAGTACCCTGTACTGAATTCAAAAGTGAATGATGATTGCTCAGAGCTTACCTATTATAACGATCATAATATTGGTATAGCGGTTGATTCAAAAATTGGCTTGTTAGTGCCTAATATTAAGTCGTGCCAGAGTAAGAGTGTTGTTGATGTGGCTAATGATTTAACCCGCTTAACTCATTCTGCGCGAGAAGGGCGTGTTGCACCGGATGATTTAAAAGGAGGGACGATTAGCATCTCTAATATTGGTGCAATTGGCGGCACTATCGCAACCCCCATCATTAATAAACCAGAAGTGGCTATTGTTGCATTGGGTAAACTGCAGCACTTACCGCGTTTTGATGAAAGTGGGCAGGTTGTGAGTAAAGCGATAATGCAAGTAAGTTGGTCTGGTGATCACCGTGTTATTGATGGCGGAACGATTGCTCGCTTTAATAACCTATGGAAATCGTACTTAGAAAATCCTTCGGCAATGATGATGGCAATGAGTTAATAATATAATTGTTTAAACCTAGGGCGTGTTGATCTTTGATGATTGAATTTGCAGCAGTATGTTTGGTTTTTAGGCAAGGCAGAGCCTATGAAGTGTGGTTACTCCCCATAAGTAGGCGATAACGCAGCATAAATGCCAAACATGCGCTGCCCTTCGGGTTCTGTCTAGGGGCGATAAACTCTTTGTTGCTCGGTTTTTACTTAGCCCACTAGGTTACAAACCTCGCGCCGCGATTAAATCGCCCCTAGATTGAACAAATTACAATCCGCAAAGGTCAACACGCCCTAATAAAAAAACCAGCAATTTGCTGGTTTTTTGTTTTAAATGAGTCTGTTTTTATTTAAGATACATGTGTTACTAAAAAGTAATAAAGTTAACCCCGTTAGGGAATATAAAAAAATAACACTAAGGAAATTTCATGGAACATTATATGAACGCGCTTCGCAGCTACGCGGATTTTTCAGGCCGTAATCGTCGTAAAGCATATTGGATGTTTGTATTATTTAACTTCATTTTTTCGGTAGTTTGTAATGCGATTGATGGTGTACTAGGTACAATGTTCATTGGCACTATTTATAGCTTAGCGCTATTAATTCCTGGCTTAAGTGCTGGTGCACGTCGCCTTCATGATACTGGTCGTTCAGGCTGGTGGCAGTTACTTTGGTTAGTGCCAGTAATTGGTTGGATTGTTTTAATTGTTTTTCTTGCACAAAACTCACATGAAGGTGAGAACGATTATGGCCCAAATCCAAAAGAACTAGCTGCAGAGCCAGCAGCCGTATAAATAAAATAAGTTAACATCCTAAAAGCTCAGCAATAGCTGAGCTTTTTTGTTTATGGCAATTTTAACTTAAAAAGTAAAGGCCATAGCCAACGGCCAAAGCAGGAATAGATGTATACACAGTCGCAATTACAGCCGCTTTAGGTGCCATTGCAATTGCAGGAAATAACGCATCACCATCGTTAGATATTGCATTAGCAGTTAATGCACTAAATGGAATGATCCCCTGAATATATAACGTAGTAACAATTATTTGCGGACCACAACCGGGTAAAAAACCAATCACCACAGCAATAAGTGGCGCTAAATAAGCATAATGTGCAAACCAGTTTTTTAAATCAAGCCCTGCAATATTTACTAAAATCTCAAACAACATAAACGATGCCACTACCCATGCGGTCACAAAGTGTGTGTCTTGAAGTACTTTAATAATTTTAGAAGGTGGATTACATTCATCGTCTTCTGAGGTTACTTCTTTATAGCTTTCACCTTTAGAAGAATACGCCCATATAGTTACAGTAAATAACGCCATTGCAGCACCAAAAATACTAATACTTGTGCCTGTGTATTTTCCAAATTGATCAAAGTCGACATTAAATGCAATTAAAAAAGCAATAATGAGGCTTGGAATAATAGCGAAAATCCAAACGGGTTTGCTTATTTTAATTATACGAGTTGGCAATACTTTAACTTGGTGTTTTTGTTCTTGCTTTGTTGGGCGTAAAAAGTCTTTTGCATGAAGGGCGTTTACTATAACACCACAAAGCGTGCCTACTACTAAGCCAATGGCCATTATGGTTAAACCTTCAGTAGGGCGAGTGGCAAGGAGTAAAAATGCGGCATCTCCCATTGTAGCTGTTAAAACAGCAACAATAGCCCCAAAACTTGCTTGGCCTTTTGTAAACTGGGTAACCACTATTATTGCACCACCACATCCAGGAAGGGCACCTAAAACGGCAGCAAAAAATATTTCTAATACCGGCGATTTAGCACTTAAATAACTAAGCTCTAATTGAGGTAAATGCTCTATGGCGTAGTAATAAATTAATAATGTAGCAGCAACAAATACGCTAACTTGAAAAAAAGCATCACTTAGTGCTGTTATTGTAATTTCACGAAGTGATGGCACAGCTAAGCATACCAGTAAAAAAAGTGGTAATAATAAACGTTTATTTTGGCTAACAAAGCGTTTAGAAGCGGGCGTAATAAATCCTATTTGAGAGAGTAAAATCATACAGTGTTACCAATTAAATAAACTTAGTAACACTGTATATTTTAATTAAATGATAATCAATATCATTTACATCTATTTAAATCGATTACTCTCTTTGAGTTTTTCGATGTTAAACCAATGCTACTTACGTTGAAATTCTGAGCTTGCATTCCACGTTGGCCATTGCTCTTGCTCCGAAATATCAAAACCTACTTTATAAAACAATTGTAAGTCTTGAACAGCACCCGATAAATCCCATTCGTCACGGTAACGATCACACGGTTGATGATAACAACCGCGAAGTACTAAACTCATGCGTTTACGGTAATTAGCTGTCTCTTCGTCAGCTGCGACTGTGCCGCCACCTGCGTACATGGCTGGAATCCCCATATTAGCAAATGCAAAGTGATCAGAGCGGTAATAGCCACCAGATGATGGTTTAGGATCGCCTGATATTGTTCTGCCTTGCTCTTTAGCTGCAGTTGCTAAAAACTCATCCATTTGTGACTTACCAATACCGACCACATTCATGTCTTTTACTTTGCCTAATAAATTTAAGCTATCCATGTTTATGTTAGCGACTGTTTTATTAGCTGCAATCACTGGATTAGCTGCATAGTATTTAGAACCTAGTAAGCCTTGCTCTTCAGCAGTTACTGCTAAAAATGTCATTGAGCGGCTAGGGTGCTTTGGTAATTTAGTAAAGGCTTCAGCTACTTCAATAAGCCCAGCGGTACCCGTTGCGTTGTCGTGAGCACCGTTGTAAATTTGATCGCCTTTACGTGTTTTATCTGTACCTAAGTGATCCCAATGCGCTGAGTAAATAACATGCTCATCTGGTTGCTCGCTTCCTGGTAACGTAGCGATAAAGTTATACGATACTGATTTTTTAATCGTGTTTTTAACATTAACAGAAGCAGTTAAATCGCCCATATCAACATGGTAAGCACCTTTAGCTGCGTTTTCTTTCGCAGTATCGAAATCTAATCCTGCTTTAGTAAAAAGCTCTTTTGCTACGTCAGTTGTAACCCAGCCTTCAACGGCTACGCGGTCCATATTGTTGTTTTCTTTTTGAAAACCAAACTGCTCACCGCTCCAAGAGTTTTCAACTACTGACCATGGGTATGACGCAGGTGCTGTTTCATGAATAATAATTGCGCCAGCTGCACCTTGTCGACTTGCTTCTTCATATTTGTATGTCCAACGACCGTAATAAGTCATTGCGTCGCCAGTAAATAAAGCAGGGTCTTTTGTTGCAAAGCCCGGATCGTTAACCAGCATTACAACCGTTTTGCCCTTAACGTCTAACCCTTCGTAGTCATTCCAATTGTATTCAGGTGCATTAACGCCGTAGCCCACAAAAACAAGTTCAGAATTTTCTATGCCTTCTTGTGCGCTAATGCGGCTGCTACCCATAACCATATCTTTTTTATATTGATAGTCTTTACCACCAATACTTAATACCATGTTTGCATCAGCCTCAAGCGACACAAGTGGAACTTCTTGTAAGTAGCTGTCGCCATTACCTGGCTCTAAACCTAGGGCTTTAAACTGCGCAGTTAAATAATCAAGCGTTAGCTTTTCGCCAGGTGATGAAGGAGCACGGCCACCAAACTCATCCGATGCGAGTACTTTTACATGTTTAGCCAATTCATCAGCTTGAATACTGTTATAACCATTTGTTACATCAGTAGGTGTAATACTTGTTGTTGCGCAACCTGCTAAAACAGCAGTAGCGAGGAGTGTGAGAGAGAAATAATGTTTCATGTCAGCTCTTTTTTTGTTTTAAGTTGTGATTAGTATATTAACTTCTATTAAGTAGAACCAGTTTTTGCGGTAAACTTCTCGTAAATTATAGGCATAAATTGTTAAAGGTTTAAATGAAGCGTTTTACTCCCCCCGAGCAGTGGCAAATCAGTAGTTTAGAAACAGGTGCATTTGCGCATTTACGTGAGCTATTTAAAGTTAACGAACTAACAGATTGGCCGGCGCCGCAGTGGTTTTCTCCATTTTTAACTGCTATTAATGAGAATAATATTCCTATTACTTTTGAAGATGATGCAAAGGTAGACTTTGGCGAGCGGTATTACGAGCAAGTAATTTTTGAAACGGGTGTTGTACCTACACGAAGTGAAAATTGGCATGACTTATTTGGTGGGTTTATATGGTGTTTATTTCCAAAAACCAAAGCGTTAATAAACCATAGACATGTGCAAGATATAGCTGAGCATGGACTGCAACAGCGTACTAAGCATCGTAATGCACTAACGCTTTTTGATGAGTGTGGTGTTGTATTAGCTATAAGTGAGAGTAAATGGCAGCAGTGGCTTTGCGATCACCAATGGAAAACTGCATTCGTTGAACACAAACATGAGTGGGGTAAAACAATAAAACCTTTTATGTTTGGTCATGCTAATTATGAAATGCTAACAAAGCCTTATATAGGTTTAACGGGTAAAGCGTTATTTGTTTGTGTACCGAATGAAATATTTTGTAAAGATTTAGTAACTCAATACCAGTACCTTGACCAAGCCCTTTATGAGATGATTAATACAGATAACTGCTTAGCCGATAACAAAAAGCTTTCACCGCTGCCTTTATTAGGTGTGCCAGGCTGGCATGACGAAAACAAAGATGACTCTTTTTACAACAATACAGATTATTTTAGAGCGAAACGAAGGATGCGAACATGATAGAAGTTGCTGGGCTTAAAAAGAAATTTAAGCTAACTAAAGATCACAAAAAAAATAAAATAGACGACATCGATCCTCGTGAAGATAAAGACTACTTTCACTCAGTACGAGACGTTAGTTTTAGTTGCGCTAAAGGTGAGGTACTTGGATTGCTCGGCCCAAATGGTGCGGGTAAAACGACGACACTGAGAATGATTTCAACCGCGTTAAAGCCCGATGAAGGCTCAATAACGATTGCCGGAAACGATATTGTAAAAAAACCCCTACTAGGGCGTAAGTCTATTGGATTTTTATCAGGCTCTACGGGTTTGTATGGCCGCTTAACTGTAAAAGAAAACATAGAGTATTTTGCAAAGCTTCATGGCATGAACAAAAGCGATATTGCATCGCGTTGTGATGAGCTATTTACATTGCTAGACATGCACAAATTTGTAGATAAACGGGCAGAAAACCTTTCAACAGGTATGAAGCAAAAAGCAAATATAGCGCGTGCAGTTGTTCATCGCCCAGCAGTTGTGGTACTTGATGAGCCAACAACGGGTCTTGATATAATGACAACACAAACCGTTATTAAATTTATCAAAGGTTTAAAGGCGCAAGGGACGCCTGTTATTTTCTCAACCCATCATCTAGATGAAGTAGCTCTTTTATGTGACCGTGTCGCTGTAATTAACGAAGGTATTAGCTGTTTTGACGGGACAGTAGAAGAGTTTAAACAAGCAGGTAATAGTGATGAGCTTAATCAAGCGTTTATGAATATATTAACGGAGAAACATGATGTTTGAGGTATTTAAAAAGGAATTAAGAGAGTTATTACGCGATAAAAAAACGCTATTATTTGTAGTCGCGCTCCCTGTTGCTATATTTCCGTTATTGTTTGCCGTAATGGCATTTATAAGCTCGCAAGCTGCAATGGACGCTGAGCAAAAAGTAAACACTTACGCGATAATCAACGGTGACTACGCACAAGAGTTTACAGATAAAGTGTTTTATCACAAAAGTTTTGAGCTTTATAAAGGGGATAAAACCTTTAACAATATAGATGAGCTTAAAGCAGGTGTAATCGCTGGCGATATTGATATGGGTATTTATTTACCAAGTCATGCTGTGCAAACATTGGACGATGGAAAACAAAGCCAGTGGCAGGTTGTTTTTAACGATTCAAAATCTATCAACTTTTTATTCGAACGCGTTAAAGAGCTCGCAAAAGAATACAGTGACGTGCTGCAAACTCAAAAGCTAATCAGTTTTGGTATTGAAGAGTCTGTTCAAAAATCTATTCTTAATCCAATTGAAGTCATAAAAGTAGATACCGCCGATAAACGTGAAAACCTTGGCGAAAAAATTGGCGGTTTTTTACCTTACCTACTTATTCCATTAGTATTGATGGGGGCAACTTATCCCGCTATTGATTTAGGCGCTGGCGAAAAAGAACGCGGCACACTAGAAACACTCCTACTTACACCTATTACGCGTACAGAGCTGGTGCTTGGTAAATTTATAACCTTGTTAACTACATCCATTGCCTCCACAACCATAACCGTCTTAAGTATGGGCTGTTGGATAGCATTGGCGCTCGCATTTGCCGATCTTGATTTTATTAAAGCCGCGTTTAGTACATTAGCAGTTACCGATTTACTAATGATATTTGTACTATTATTACCTGTTGCAGCTATATTTTCGGCCTTAGCTCTGGCTATATCTATCTATGCTCGCACGTTTAAAGAAGCGCAGAATTATATGGCACCACTTAGTATGGGCGTATTTTTCCCGATTATTATTTCAATAATGCCAAATATGGAACTAACTGCTAAAACAGCATTCATTCCTGTTACAAACGTAGCATTAGCAATTAAAGAAATAGTAAAAGGGACTGTTGATTACACATTTGTAGGCTTAATATTTTTAGCCACTGCAATCATTGCTGCTGGACTATTGGCATTTTGTGTTAAGTGGTTTAACCGAGAAGATGTGCTATTTAGATAATGTACATAAAGGGTTTTAAGAATATATAAAAGGTAGCAATTGCTACCTTTTATACTTTGAAGCGATTAATAGTTAAAATAGCTCATTTATTAATTTTGTAAGCCAATATTTTTTAACCCATTCATTTAAAATTCACATAAGGGTTGTGCTCTAAATAAAACTAATGATTTAGTCTTTTTATTATAAAAATTATAACGATAACTGATTAGTTAGAGGGTCCAATTCTCTCTTTAATACTCTATACTAATAACAATAAAAACTTATGGTGAAGGTAAATGTTAAAAAAGAATATTTTTTTGAACGTGACAAAAAATAATAAATTAATGCTTGTTGCAACAATAATATTTGTTCTTATAGCTTTACCATCTCTGTATTTGTTCGATCAAAAAGTAAGAAGTGATGTTTATAATTCAGCTCAAATAGAATTAAAGCGTGAACTTGAAACAAAGAGCTATTCATTAAAAAAACATCTTAAAGACAGTGTTACCGCCATTCGTTTTTTAGATGCTACACCACCAATACAAGGCATTACCCGCGCTAAAGAAAATAAACTAATTGATCCTGTTCTTGGTACGCCAATAGATGTTTGGCAAGAGCGCTTAGCAAGTATTTTTACTGGTTTTATGCAGACCGATGACAGTATTTTGCAAGCTCGCTATATTATGCTCGAAGATGGTGGGCAAGAGATTGTTAGAGTTGACCGAAATCAACTTGGAGAGATTAATCGACTGCAAGGTCTGCAATTACAAAAAAAAGGTCAACGCGATTACATAATCAAAGCAAGCATGCTTGATAAGAAAAGTGTCTATATTTCTCCAATTAACTACAACCGTGAAAATGGACAGATACAAGAACCTTATATAAGCACTTTTCGTGTTGCTAAGCCTGTTTTTGATGAAAATAATAAAATATTTGCAATATTAGTTACTAATTACTTTGCGGATAAATTACTTGAAGATTTAACAGTTGAATCTCCACAAGGGACGCAGATTTACCTTATGAATAATGAAGGTGAATTTTTATATCATCCAAACCCTCAACTTCGATTCCGTTTTGAATTTAATAAAACTAAAACATGGTCTGAAGAATTCTCTACTGCAACCACCATGACAGAGCAAGGCACTTTACCAATAAGTAATTATCCAGTGGCTTACACTTTAAAAAAACGAATTTCGATTGAGGGTGATATAGCCATGCTACCTTTAGAGCTTGGTGTAAGTGTTGATACAAAAACATTGTTTGCAAAGGTGAATGAGAGACGTCAAAACTTTATTGCAATGTTAGTGGTATTTTTTAGCATATTTTTAGTTATTGCTTTTTTATACCAACGCTTTATAAACCGTAAGCTGTTAATTAATTCTCTAAAAGAGCAAAACAATAAAGTAATAGAAAATTCTTTGGATGCTATTTTTACAATTGAGCAAAACGGCGAAATTGTTCACTTTAATAATACCGCTAAAGAGGTTTTTGGTAGTTCAATATCAGGCACTAATCCTGATTTTGTCTCGCTGTTTAATTTAAACGACGCAGACACTAATTGTATACAAGAGACTATTACAAACGGTTCAAAAATGCCGTTTGAAGCTATCTACACAGATGGTTATGGCAACAAACAATACTTTTCAATTACGCTTAGCAGTATTTTTGATGTATATAATAACCGTTATCAGGTAGCGGCTATTTTAAGAAATATTAGCTCATTAAAAAATACGCAATCAGAGCTCGAAGCGTTAAACAGTACTCTGGAGCTAAAGGTTTCACAAAGGACCATTGAACTAGAACGTGCAATTGACCAAGCATTAGCAGCAAGCCAAGCAAAAAGTGACTTTGTAGCAAATATCTCTCACGAAATACGCACACCAATGAATGGCGTACTAGGGATGCTTGAAATGCTCAAAGAAGATGGCTTAACCGATCAACAATACCATTATTTAAAACTAGCAAATAGCAGTGCTAATTCATTGATGAATCTGATTAACGATATTCTTGATTTTTCTAAAATTGAAGCAGGTAAGCTTGATATTGATAACCATACATTTGATGTTGTGACAGTATGTAGCGATATGATTAGCTCTTTAGCTTTACAGGGCCAACGCAAAGGTCTTGAAGTATTTTTAGATACTAAAGATGTAGTAGACAGAATGGTTATTGGCGACAGCCATCGACTTAAACAAATTTTAATTAACTTAGTTAATAATGCATTTAAATTTACCCACCGAGGTGAAGTAAGTTTAACTGTCGGTTCTAAGTACATAACTGACTCAAAATTATTAATGAGCTTTACAATAAAAGATACCGGAATTGGTATAGCGCCTGAAAACATAGACAAACTATTTGAAGTATTTACACAAGAAGATTCAAGTACAACCCGTCATTTTGGTGGTACAGGCTTAGGCTTATCTATATGTAAAAAACTTGCTCAGTTAATGGGTGGTAATATTACGGTTATAAGTAAAAAGGGCGTGGGTAGTACCTTTACCGCAACGGTTGAGCTACACGTTGCACAAGAGAAAAAATTAAACACAGGTATAGAGCTTGCTACAAGTATCAACGTAGCTGCATTAATAGCGCGCGATAACGTTTATAAAAACGTATGCGACTTATTGTTATTAACCTGCAAAGTAAAAGCAGAAAACATTGTACGACTTGACTACTTTAGTGAGCACAAAGAGTTTGAAGCTGACTTATTATTGATTGACGATGAGCATCCTCAAATTGATGCGTTAATTGATTACTGTAAACAGTTTAATAAAAAGTATGTTTTAATTTTACGAGATATGGTGACAGATAAGCCAATCAAAACGGTATTACCTGAAGGCAGCCATATTTTAAATAAACCACTCACTCAAGATCAATTCAGCTATAAGTTAGCCAGCTTATTTGGTGCCAGTAATGATTGCATTATAGCGCCACCAAAAGGCTTGGAAGAGGAACAAGTAGAGCCTGACCTATCTGCGTATCATGTATTATTAGTTGACGATAATATGATAAACATTGAAGTAGCTAAGGCAATATTAAAACGTACTAAAGTAAAAATCACTTGTGCGTCAGACGGTATTGAAGCCTTAGAAGCACTGAGAGAAAACGAAGAGCAAGCTTTTGATGTTATTTTAATGGATTGCCAAATGCCTAATTTAAATGGCTATGATACAACAAGTGAAATCAGAAATAGTAAGGCCGGGGTAGATTATACTCACATACCGATTATCGCTATGACAGCGAGTGCGATGGAAGGTGATAGAGAGCGTTGTTTAGCTGCTGGAATGAACGACTACATTACTAAACCAATTAAACCACAAACTTTAAAAGACAAGCTAATTACTTGGTTAAGTTAATCGTTTTGAAAATCAGCTGCTAAGCAGCTGATTTTTTTGGTTTGGTATTTGTTGACGTATTTAAAGGCGTGTTAAGAATAGCTATGTCTGCGCTATCGAGTATAAATTGTGTATCTGACCAATGTAGTAATTCTATCTTTCCATCTTGCTGCTCTACAAGCGCAGTACAGCTCTCAATCCAATCACCATCGTTACAGTACATAATACCGTCATCCACTTTAATTTTGGGATGGTGAATGTGTCCACAAATAATACCGTCTACGTTTTGTTTTTTAGCTTCATGAACTGCGGCATCTTCAAAGGCACTAATCGCTTCTCGAGCTTTGTGTACCCGAGCTTTTATCCACGATGCAAGCGAGTAGTAGTTACCACCAAATATTTTACGTATACGATTGGTCCAGCGATTTAAAAATAATAAAAAGTCGTATCCTGCATCCCCCGCAATACTAACAAGTTTGTTATAACGAGTCGCTGAATCAAAGTCGTCGCCGTGTATAAGTAAAAACCGTTTATTAGCTTTAGTGGTGTGAATAAACTGCTGGTGGATTTCAACACCAAATAATGTTTGATTTATATAGTTTCTAAACGCTTCATCATGATTACCGGGAATATAAATGACACGTGTACCGCTAGCTGCTTTTGTTTGTATGCAGTTTAATACTTCATAATGAGAAGGGTGCCAATAAAACTGTCGCTTCATTGACCATAAGTCAATAATATCACCCACTAAATAAAGTGTGTCAGATTCTACCGAGTTTAAAAAATCAAGTAAGTAATCAGCTTTACAATCTTTGTAACCTAAATGAACATCAGATATCCAAATGGCTGGATAATGTTGTTTTTTACGCAGTTGATTGTTTGTCATGCCCGTCATCCATAGTGTAATAATTAAACACTGTAGATAAATCTAATGACACTTATGAGACACTTTAGCGAAGCCTCCATGACAATTTATACCAAGGCCGTAATTAAATGATTTCTACAAAGCTAGGAAAGGTGAGTCATTGAGCAGCTATTATTACGCATAAAAAAGGCCGCATTTTTTATGCGGCCTTTTAGTCTATTTTGAGCGTGCGTGTTATTAACCTTTAACAGCCGCTTTAATTGCATCAATTGCTGTATCAATATCAATCATTAGCTTTTCACCGGTGCGGCGGTTTTTAAGCTCAACTTTATTCTCGTCAAGGTTACGCTCACCAATTACAAGCGTGTAAGGTACACCAATTAGCTCCATGTCATTAAACATAACACCAGGGCGTTCTTTACGGTCATCAAATAACACATCAAGACCTGCATCTTTTAAACCCTGGTAAAGGTTATTTGCAATATCAGGAATACGATGTGATTTGTGCATGTTCATTGGAACAATCGCTAAATCGAATGGCGCGATTGATTGTGGCCAAATGATCCCGTATTGATCGTTGTTTTGCTCAATAGCAGCAGCAACAATACGTGAAACACCAATACCGTAACAACCCATGGTCATGGTTTGGTTTTTACCGCCTTCGTTTAATACTCCCGCTTTCATTGCTTCTGAGTATTTAGTGCCAAGTTGGAATATATGACCTACTTCAATACCGCGTTTTATTTGTAAAACGCCTTGGCCACATGGACTCATATCGCCTTCAACAATATTACGAATATCAGCAACTTCGTAATCAGTTACGTCACGATCCCAGTTAATACCGCTGTAATGCTCGTCGTCTTTATTAGCACCGGCAACAAAATCAGCAAGGATATTAGCGGCTCTATCAACAATAATAGGCATAGATAAGCCCACAGGGCCTAATGAGCCAGGTTTTGCACCAATAGCAGCAACAATATCTGCCTCTGTTGCCATTTCAAGCGGAGAGTCTACTAATGGGTGCTTTTCAGCTTTTAATTCATTTAAATCATGATCGCCACGAAGTACAAGCGCCACTAAACCACGTACATCGTTTTCATCAGGTGCACCGTAAACAATTAAGGTTTTAACACCGCGATGAGGTTTTACACCGTAGTGCTTTTTAAGCTCATTAATTGTTTTAGCGTCAGGAGTAGGGAATGCTTTTAACTCTTTACTTGCTTCTGGGCGTGGATCGTTTGGCGCTAGTGCTTCTGCTTTTTCAATATTAGCTGCGTAATCACTGCCATCACTAAATGCAATGGCATCTTCGCCCGACTCAGCAAGTACATGAAACTCGTGCGATAGGCTACCACCAATAGACCCAGTATCAGCAAGTACAGGGCGGTAATCAAGGCCTAAACGCTCAAAAATGTTACAGTATGCTTTATGCATCGCTTGATAAGTCGCATCTAAACACTCTTCACTTAAGTGAAAAGAGTAGGCATCTTTCATTGTAAATTCACGAGCTCGCATCACACCAAAGCGAGGGCGGCGTTCGTCGCGTACTTTAGTTTGTACTTGATATAAAGTAACTGGTAACTGCTTGTAGCTGCTTATTTCTTTACGTACGAAATCAGTTATTACTTCTTCGTGTGTTGGACCAAGTGCAAACGTACGGTTATGACGGTCTGTGAAGCGCATAAGCTCAGGACCAAACTCATTCCAACGGCCAGACTCTTCCCACAAATCAGCGGGTTGAATTACAGGCATTAGCATTTCAATAGCACCTGCTTTATCCATCTCTTCACGTACAATGTTTTCTACTTTACGTAGCACACGTAAACCAGAGGGTAACCAAGTGTATAAACCCGAAGCGACGCGACGGATCATACCGGCTCTAAGCATTAACTGATGCGATACGATTTCAGCATCTGATGGCGTTTCTTTAAGTGTTGCGAGTATATATTGGCTTGTACGCATGTTTTTTCCGAAATAGAGTAATTATATTCTTTTAATAGAGCTTAAGTTTACCAGCGGATGCTTTTACACTAAAGCGCTAAGTGAGTTATTTAGTTTTTTTCTATGTTTGTTACTACGTTATGCTCGCCATTGACTTGCCAGCGAATATTATAATTGTACAAAGTCATACCATAGCTTTGCTCGCCGTCTTTTTGTTTTTTATAGGCAGGGCGGGGATCTTGTTTTAAAACATTAGCTATAAAATCATGTAAATCTGGGTATTGTGTTTGCGCATTAACAAACTCAATTGCCTGAGGGCTAAATTCAACCGTCATTTGTGTTTCTGGGCGTGTATCTGCAAAGCCAGCACTGGCGTCAAGCATTGCATCTGAATAGGGTAAGTACGGTTTAATATCGATAATGGGGGTGCCATCAAGTAAATCAATGCCAGCGAGTAATAAACTAAGTTGTCCGTTTTTATATTCAATACCTTCAAGTTTTACTGCGCTCATACCAATCGCGTTTGGTCTAAATGTAGCGCGGGTAGCAAATACACCTTTTCGCTCATTTCCACCTAAACGAGGTGGGCGCACCATAGCAGAATAACCTTTATCGGCCGTTTCATGAAAACGAAATAACAACCAAATATGAGTAAATTCATCCAAACCACGTACAAACTCTTCGCGATTAAAATCAGGTGCAAAAATAAGTTTTGCCTTGGCTTGTGGCACTAAACGAGGCTGCCTAGGTATAGCAAACTTTTGTTTATAAGGAGATTCAATGTGGCCAATAGCCGAAATGGTATAATCGCTCATAGTACTCGGGTACAAATAAAATAGAGCGCTATTCTACCTGCATTTAGTATTTATGGCATTAGTGTAAGTAAGTTTATTGCTTATAGACCAAGCGGTTCAAAATCATTTATTAGACTGAGTGGTTTATATTTTGTATTAATATATTTAAAAAGGACCTAAAACAAAAAAGGGCAAGCTAATAAGCTTACCCTTTTCAAACATGTTAAAGATTAATTAAAACATGTATTGAACTGATACAGATGCTACATCCATGTCTGGATCAATATCGTCATCAAGTTTGTAGCGTTCGTACTCTAAACGAAACTGTACATTTGTTGTAAGTGCGTATTCAATACCCGCACCGTAAAATGCATCACCACCATCTGTAGAAGCTGTTACACCACCTACTGGTAGATCTTGTGTGTAATCTGCATCCCACTCAAGCCAACCGCCTTTTGCATATACAGAAAAGCTCTCTGTTATTGGGTAGCCCAAACGTGCGGCAAGCGATACGCCATCAATTTCAGCTTTGCTGTCTATATCACTTACTTCATCAAAGTTTTGATAAGCAAGTTCTAAGCTTAGGTATTCGTTAAACTGAGTACCAATATAGCCTTTAAGCATTTGTGCATCGTCGTCAAAGTCAGTGTCGTTGTCACTGTCTTCAAATTCAAAAGAATATTGACCGTAACCGATACCAGTATAAATACGTGGAGAATCGAAATCAGAAATGTCAGCGTGTGCTGCAGAGTTAAAACCCAGTGTTGCTAGTGCAATAGCTGAAAGAGAAAGTGTTTTAATCATTGAATAGCTCCTTTACAAAAAATAATCAAATGCTTGATTTCATTAATCAAACTTCAATTATCTACTTGCAGCGAGCGTGCCAATATTAAAATGGATTAAAAACACGCCATAATTGGTTCTTTTGTATTGGTTTTTACATTGTTTAGCGTGTTTTATAATCAAAGTGAACTTTTGCGTAATCGTGTACTCTAAAATAGGTTGTATGTTTTACAAAGTATAATGAGTTTTTTACATAGCCTTACTCTATTTAAATTACTAATTAGACTTCATGAAGCAAGTTTTCTGTTTCAATTGCTATTTCTTTCATTTTTATAGCGTAATTTTCTAACTTAATGTCTTCATCGGTCACTGCTTTAAACGAAGGCACTTCAATTGGGTAGCCCGTTTCATCCATTGCAATAAAGCTGATAACACAATGGTTTGTTTCAACCATATTTTGCGTTTTTGGATCGCCACACCTAACTTGAATAAATATTTGCATGCTACTTCTACCCGTATGGGCAATTTTAGCTTCTACTTCGACTATTTGACCCACTAAAATAGGGCGTCTAAATTTAACACCCGCAACCGAAACCGTTACGCAGTAATGACCACTCCAACCTGCAGCGCACGCATAACCTGCTTGGTCAATCCACTTCATGACGGCCCCACCATGAACTTTACCACCAAAATTAACATCAGTAGGCTCTGCTAAAAAACGAAAAATAACTTTTGACGACGGCATAAATAACACTCTTATAATTAAAACTACTATTAGCATAACGTAAAAAAGGGGCCGAAGCCCCTGCAATTTAGGATATGTTTATAATTTATATGTAAAAAACGTAGTTATATTGCTATACAGCGCATAATTTAGTTACATATTAGGATAATTTGGCCCACCTGCACCTTCAGGTGTTACCCATGTAATGTTTTGGCTTGGGTCTTTAATATCGCAGGTTTTACAGTGCACACAGTTTTGGGCATTAATAACAAACTCTTTATTGCTTGCAATTTCTTGTACTTCGTAAACGCCTGCAGGGCAATAACGTTGTGCGGGTTCATCAAATTTAACTAAATTTACGTTAATAGGAATTGACGCATCTTTAAGCTTTAAATGACACGGCTGTGATTCTTCGTGGTTAGTATTTGATAAAAACACACTTGAGAGTTTATCAAAGCTAAGGTGTCCATCTGGTTTTGGGTATGCAATTTTGTCAGCGGCGTTAGCATCAACAAGGGTAGAGTGATCGGGTGTATTATCTTTAAACGTAAAGGGTAAACCGCCATTAAAAATGTTTTGATCAAGCGTATTGTACGCACCACCTAAAAATTTACCGAGCTTGTGCATAGCAGGGCCAAAGTTACGAGATTGATATAGCTCTTTATATGCCCACGATTGCTCAAACGCAGTTTGATAATGAGTTAAATCGGTATTTGCTAACTCATTTTGCAATGCTTCAAAAATAACCTCAGCGGCAATCATTCCCGATTTCATTGCAGTGTGATTACCTTTAATTTTTGCAAAATTAAGAGTGCCTGCATCACACCCTACAAGTAAACCACCAGCAAAATGCATTTTTGGTAATGAATGCAAGCCACCTTTAGCAATAGCACGCGCACCGTAAGCAATACGTTCAGCGCCTTCAAGTACGTTTTTAAATACTGGATGGTGCTTCATTCGCTGAAACTCATCAAACGGGCTCAAATGTGGGTTTGAGTAATTTAAATCAACAATTAAACCAACAACAACTTGATTTTTTTCACTGTGATACATAAATGCACCACCATTAGTATCGTCGCTAAGTGGCCAACCTGTACCATGAACTACCTTGCCAAGCTCATGTTTACTTTCATCTATTTGCCAGATTTCTTTAAAGCCTAAACCGTAATGCTGCGGCGATGAATCTGCATCAAGTGCAAACTCATTGATTAGTTGTTTACCTAAATGACCTCGGCAACCTTCGGCAAAAATAGTGTATTTTGCTCTAAGTTCCATGCCTGGCATGTAACCGTCTTTTTCATTACCATCTTTGTCTACACCCATATCGCCAGTAATAATGCCTTTTACTGCTTCATCTTCAATTATTAAAGAGTGTGCGCTAAATCCTGGAAATATCTCTACGCCTAAGCTTTCAGCTTGCTCTGCAAGCCATCGACATACATTGCCCATAGATACAATGAAGTTACCATCATTATGAAATGTTTTTGGTGTAGCAAAGTGGGGGATTGATGTCGCTTTTTGCTCGTTATTAAACCAATAAATTTCATCATTAGTTACTTTGGTTGTAACCGGTGCGCCAAGCTCTTGCCAATTAGGTAGTAGTTCATCCAAAGCTCTGGTTTCAAAAACAGCACCAGAGAGTACATGTGCACCTACTTCAGAACCTTTTTCGACTACGCAAATCATGCACTCTTGTTGTTTTTCTTGTGCTAATTGCGCGAGTTTAATTGCACTTGAAAGCCCAGCAGGGCCTGCACCAACAATTACTACATCAAATTCCATGGTTTCACGTTCTACCATAATAACCTCTTTATCTATGACGGACTTATTTAAATGTTTACTACGCATTTAAATAAGGTGTACAGCCTATTTATAACCTTGCAAATTAAACGTTACAGACTGTGAATAGTTAAAGGTTATTTTAGGTTGACGTTTACGTCAACAGGAAGTAGTCTAATTTCATAAAATAAATAGGTTGACGTGCACGTTACCTTGTAGGTTTAAATAATTATGGAGTTCCTATGAAAGTTCTCGTACCAATAAAAAGAGTGATTGATTACAACGTAAAAGCACGCGTTAAAAGTGATAACAGCGACGTTGATTTAAACAACGTTAAAATGGCAATGAACCCGTTTTGTGAGATTGCTATAGAAGAAGCAATTCGCCTTAAAGAAGCCGGTACCGCCACTGAAGTGGTTGCTGTAACTATTGGTGCAAAAGCATCACAAGAACAATTACGAACAGCATTAGCATTGGGTGCTGACAAAGCCATTCACATCGAAACCGATGAAAAGCTCGAGTCACTTCATATTGCAAAACTACTCGCTAAAATTGTAGAGCAAGAAACGCCTGAACTTGTCATTTTAGGTAAGCAGTCAATTGACTCAGATAATAATCAAACAGGTCAAATGCTTGCTGCATTAACTAATCGCGGGCAGGGTACATTTGCATCAAAAGTAGTTATTGAAAATGGCAAAGTAAACGTAACACGCGAAGTTGATGGCGGGCTGCAAACGGTAGCACTTAATTTACCGGCAGTTGTTACAACTGATTTACGCTTAAATGAGCCTCGCTATGCATCACTGCCAAATATTATGAAAGCCAAACGTAAGCCGCTTGAAGTAATAACAGCAGATTCGCTTGGTGTTGATTTAACACCGCGTATGCAATTAATAAGTGTAGAAGAGCCAGCTAAACGCACCGCAGGAATTATTGTAGAAGACGTAGCGCAGCTTGTAGAAAAATTAAAAACAGAGGCAAAGGTGATTTAAATGAAAACACTCGTAATTGCAGAGCACGACAACGGTGCCTTAAAACCAGAAACCTCAAAAACTATTAACGCCGCAGTAAAAATGGGTTTTCCTATTGATGTACTAATTGCAGGTAACAACTTAAGCGCAATGAGCTCACAAGTGGCCAGCATTGATGGCGTAGCTAATGTTTTAGTTGCTGATAATAGCGTTTATGAACATCAGTTAGCTGAGAGCATGAGCGATTTAGTTTTATCAATTAGCGACAACTACAGCCACATTGTTGCAAGTGCTACTACAACGGGCAAAAACTTTATGCCACGTGTTGCTGCGCTATTAGATGTTGCGCAAATTTCTGAAATTATCGCAGTAGTGGACGCCGATACATTTAAACGTCCAATTTATGCAGGTAATGCAATCGCCACGGTTAAATCACTCGACAGTAAAAAAGTAATTACCGTACGTGCCAGTAGCTTTGATTTACAAGGTGAGCAATCAGCTGTTGCTATAACAAGCATTGATACAGTATCAGATTCACAATTAAGCAGCTTTTTAAGTGTTGAGCAAACCGAATCAGAACGCCCTGAGCTTACAGCAGCTAGTGTGGTCATATCGGGTGGTCGCGGTATGCAAAACGGCGAAAACTTTGCATTACTTAATGGTATTGCCGATAAACTAGGTGCAGCTATTGGTGCATCGCGTGCAGCAGTTGATGCAGGCTTTGTACCTAACGACATGCAAGTAGGGCAAACAGGTAAAATTGTAGCACCTAACTTATATATTGCTGTAGGTATCAGCGGTGCTATTCAGCATTTAGCCGGTATGAAAGACTCAAAAGTAATCGTCGCGATAAATAAAGACCCAGACGCACCTATTTTTCAGGTAGCTGACTACGGTTTAGTGGCTGATTTGTTTGAAGTACTGCCACAGTTAGAGAGTGCTTTATAGCCTTTAAATAAACAAACTTATTCTGGTTGAAAGCCGTGGTGCTCTTTGAGTGCTGCGGCTTTTTTATTCGGTAGATTAAAGACACAAAAAAACCAGCCAATTGGCTGGTTTTTAGTATTTATAAACATCTTACTAAATATTAGTAAGTTGCGCTGCCTTTAGTACGAGGGAAGGCAATAACGTCACGTACGTTGCCCATACCTGTTACATAAGCAACTAAGCGTTCAAAGCCTAAACCAAAGCCTGAGTGCGGCACGCTACCGTATTTACGTAAATCGCGGTACCAGCTGTAATCTTCTTTGTTTAAGCCCATTTCTTCTAAGCGTGCATCAAGTACATCAAGGCGTTCCTCACGTTGTGAACCGCCAATGATCTCACCAATACCAGGTGCTACAACGTCCATTGCGGCAACGGTTTTACCGTCTTCGTTTTGGCGCATGTAAAATGCTTTAATGTCACGAGGGTAGTTTTTAATAACTACCGGTGCTTTAAAGTGCTCTTCAGCTAAGTAACGCTCGTGCTCAGATTGTAAATCTACACCCCATTCAACAGCGTACTCAAACTTTTTGCCACAGTTTTTAAGGATTTCTACAGCGTCTGTGTAGTCAACTTGTGCAAAGTCTTTATCTACAAATTCTTCTAAACGCGTAATTGCGGTTTTTTCTACACGTTGTGCAAAAAATTCCATGTCATCACGGCGCTCTTCAAGTACGGCTTTAAACACATACTTAAGCATGTTTTCAGCAAGTTTTGCTATATCTTCTAAATCAGCAAACGCTACTTCAGGTTCTACCATCCAAAATTCTGCAAGGTGTCGAGATGTATTTGAATTCTCTGCGCGGAATGTAGGGCCAAATGTATAAATTTTTGACATTGCAGACGCGTAAGTTTCGCCATTTAACTGACCAGATACAGTAAGGAATGCTTCTTTACCGAAGAAATCTTCGCTGTAATCAACTTCGCCTTTGTCTGTAAGTGGTAAGTTTTGCATATCAAGCGTTGATACACGGAACATTTCGCCAGCACCTTCACAGTCACTTGCCGTAATGATTGGCGTGCTGATCCAGTAAAAGCCTTGCTCGTGGTAAAAACGGTGAATAGCTTGTGCTAAACAGTTGCGTACACGAGTTACCGCGCCAATCATATTTGTACGAGGGCGAAGGTGAGCGTGCTCACGTAAGTACTCAATGCTGTGGCGCTTTGCCGACATTGGGTATGAATCTGGGTTTTCTACCCAACCTAACACAGTCACTGAGTTAGCTTGAATTTCGTAAGATTGACCTTGGCCAGCAGATTGAACTAAAACACCAGTAACCGACACAGAACAACCGGCTGTTAAGCTAGTAACTTCATCATAATTATTCAGTGAATTAGGAACTACCGCTTGAATAGGATCAAAACACGAACCGTCATGAACGGCTAAAAATGAAATTCCTGCTTTTGAATCGCGGCGAGTACGGATCCAGCCCTTAATTGTTACTTGGCTGTCTACCGCAACATTGCCTTTTAATAGCTCTGAAATCGCTAAATGGCTCATCTTCACTCCAATGATATAAGTTGCCTAACTATTTTATTTTAACTGTGCGCAACACTCGGGCATAAATTGCACATAAACGGTGCTGCACTTGAACGCTGTATCTTACCTAGTAAAGTTAAATAAAAAAACTATTGTGGGCAACTCTTTAAAAGTTTTTATGCATGCGGTTTATTTTTAAACAGTTTTTAGAGTTTAATTGCCACTATTATGATTTGTTGCTCTGAAATTTAATGATTTTGTGGCATTATTAACATCCAAACTAAATTAATATTTATTTACCCTTAAAAAATCGATGCTATGAAACAAGTTTTTATTTTACGAGGACTACCAGGAAGTGGTAAGTCTTACTACGCGCAAAGCCTTGCTGACGAATTAGGTGGAGCCGACGAAAGTCAGTATCTAATTTGCTCAACTGATGATTACTTTAATAATGAGCAGGGCGAATATCATTTTGATAAATTTAAGTTACCACAATTTCATAATTTAAATTTGGCGCGCTTTATAAATGCACTTGCTCAAGGCATTCCATTGGTGATTGTAGATAACACCAATATTAAAAAGTGGGAATTTATAGCTTACTCTCAAGCTGCCGTTGCTTTAGGTTATCAAGTAAAAGAAGTGATAGTGGGTGAAGTAAAAGACAAAGCTATGCAGCACCTATACGCTAAACGAAACTCACATAATGTGCCGCTAAAAACTATAAGTAAAATGGCCTACATGTTTGAGTGGTAATCACTTAGAGATTAGATAAGGCTTTTATATCGCATTGTGTAATGGCATCTAAATGAGCAGTGATTTTTTCATTGCTCCAATCCCACCAAGCTATATCTAGCAGCGTATTAATTGTTTTATCGTCAAATCTGGTTTTTATCACTTTAGCGGGATTTCCACCTACAACGCTATAAGCAGGTACATCGCAGGTAACAACTGATTTACTGGCAATAATAGCGCCGCTGCCAATTTTTACCCCGGGCATAATTGTAGCGTTATAACCAATCCAAACATCATGACCAATTTCTGTATTGCCTTTAAAGGGTAAATCATTTGATTTTGGTACAAATTTTTCCCAGCCATTACCAAATATAAAAAATGGATAAGTAGAAAATCCAGAAGTTTGATGGTTAGCGCCATTCATTATAAAAGTAACGTCTTTAGCTATCGCACAAAACTTACCTATGATCAGACGATCCCCAATAAAATCGAAATGGTAAAGCACATTTTTTTCAAAATTCTCAGGGCCATCAGGATCGTCATAATATGTATAATCGCCTACTTCAATATTGATAGAAGTAATATAGTTTTTTAAAAAACCTACTTGAGGAAAACCTTCCATTGGTGAAGGATTATTGGGGTTTGGTCCGTTCATGGGGTTTCCTCTTAACTTTGAGTTAGGTATAGATATTAATCTATAGATTTATAAACCGCTAGTGGGTGCGATGTGCTTAGTGATACATGCACTTCGTCGCCTGGGTTTACCACAACTTCATGGCTTACTCGGCTAGTTACCACCGTAGAACACGCAAGTTTTACAGCGCACAAGCGGCTGCCACCTTCAAAGCGTACCCAAATCACTTCGCCGTTATTACCAACACTGCTTTGTACAAGTAACACATCGTCTGGTCGAAGTAGTACATCAACGTCGCCACTTTCACAGTCAACGCCATGAGCGGGCGCATTACCAATTGAGGTAGTGGCTTGTCCTTGGCTAAATTGGCCGCTAATAAAGCTGGCTTCACCTAAAAAGCGTGCTACAAAGCGATTGTTTGGGGTACTAAAGCAGCGCTCGGGTGTATCGATTTGCTGAATTTTACCGCGTTTAAGCACACCAACGCGGTCGCCAACGGAGAGTGCTTCTTCTTGGTCGTGTGTTACCCAAATCGCCGGTACGCCAGCAGCTTTAAGTGCGTTTCTAATATCCCAACGAAGCATGTCTTTAAGGGCGGCATCTAAGTTTGAAAGCGGCTCATCAAGTAATACAAAGTCAGGTTGGTGGGCAAGGGTGCGCGCAAGTGCTACACGTTGCTTTTGTCCGCCAGAAAGCGTTGCTGGTTTTTTGTCTCTAAAATCGCTCAACCCAAGTAGATTTATCCAATACTCAGCAGGGGCTGTATCTTTTAATCTAAAGCAAATGTTTTGCTGTACGGTTAAGTGCGGAAATAACGCAAAATCTTGAAATACCATGCCTACACTGCGTTTTTCAGGAGGTATTGTTAATTTGGGTGTAGCGCGCCATTTACCTGTGTTTATTTCGCCTTCGCTAATAGGTATAAGGCCAGCAAGGGCTTGTAAAATTGTACTTTTACCACAACCTGTTGGCCCTACAAGCATAAGGATTTCGTTTTCACCCAGCGAAAAGTTTAAATCGCTTACTACGCGGTTACTGCCATAATCTATAGACAACTGACTTACAGATAGCATTGTTTCTTAAATCCTTAATGTTCAAACTGGTTGCGTTTTTCGCCAGACATCATAATAGCTAACCCGCAGGCAGATATCACTACTAACAATAATCCAGGAATAGCGGCGCGACCAAAATAGCCCGCTTCGTATACACGCCATAAATAAGTAGAGAGGGTTTCAAACCCTGTAGGACCAAGTAATAGCGTGGCTTCGAGTTCACGCATTGACTCTAAAAACACCAGTGCTGCACCGGCAATAATACCGCGCATAGTTAAAGGTAGTGTTATGCGAGTAAATACTTCACGTGGGCTTGCCCCTAATACGCGCGCAGACTTCACTAAGCTTGGGTCTAAGTGTTCGGTGCTTGTTCTAACAGAGCCTACAGCAAGTGGTAAAAATCGCAGCATGTAAGCAATAATAAGCAATCCCAGTGTTTGATATAAAAACGGCAACTGCAAACCACCGTAAACAAGCGCTGTGCCCATTACTATACCTGGAATACCAAAACCAAAGTAAGTAACACGCTCCATTATACGACCCGCTTTTCCACTCAGTGCAGCATGTGCAACGGGGATCGCAACGATAACGGCTACAATTGCCGCAATACCCGATGCATACGTAGAGTTCCATGCAATATTAAAATCAAATGAGCTAAAACCATCGCGAGCTAACCAAAGCGAAAATATAGCCAAAGGCAAGCCAATAGCAAGCAGTAAAACAGGTGCAAACGTAACAAACATGGCACTTAATTGTACTTTACTTGGAAATAAAATTAACGGGCGACCATGGCGCTCAGGCGCTGTTTTTATTTGTGATTCAACTAAAAGTAAAAAACCGACAATAACCATCAGTTGAAGTGAAAGCATGGCAGCTCGCCCTAACGCAAAGGCGTTGTATTCAACATAAATTACGCGGGTAAACGTATCTAAGCGCATCATTGCGGGCGTGCCAAAGTCTGATAACGTATAAAGCGCGACTAACAAAGAGCCTGCTGCAATACCGTTAACTACGCGCGGTAATATAACTTTAAATATACTTTGCGTCATCGACATGCCCAGCGTTCGTGCGGCATTAACCATGCTTGCGTCAAGGCTCAGTAGGGATGAGCGAGTTGTCATCATTACAAACGGGAAGGTATAAAGTGTCATTACAATGGCGGCACCTGTTAGGCCATACATTGATGGTGTTTCTATTCCTGTTAAGGTGTTTATTTCGCCACCGGGGCCAAAAGCAGCATAAAGTGTAAATGCGCCAATATAACTGGGAATTGCCAGTGGGGCTGCAAATACAACCAGCCAGAGCTTTTTAAATGGTAAATGCACATACGCGCTAATAAACGCCAGTGGCACACCAATTAAAATAGACCCAAGTACCGTTAAACCCATTAACGATAACGTGTTACCTAAAATTTGCAGGTTGTGGGTGTCAAACACTGAGCTCGCATCGCTTGCAAGCACAATTAATACATAAACAGGGGTAAGCGCAACAAGCGCTGCAAGCAGCGCCATTGGATAAGAGGCAGGTATTTTCATTACAATACGCCGCTGCTTCGCATCAAATCTATAGTAGGGCGTAAATCAGCTAGCTGTGTTAAATCTACTTTAGGTGGAGAAATATTAGCAAGTGACGGTAAACCCTCAGGTTGGGTAATACCATTTACTAACGGAATTTCGTACGCTTCACTGGCTAAGTAACCTTGTACTTCTTTACTTAGTAAGTAACGCATAAAGTTAGTTGCAAGCGGATCGTCGTTAAGCGCTAATACACCCGATGCATTAACTAAACAGCCCGCATCATTTTGTGTAAATGCTAAATCTAGCTTGGCATTAGGTTTACCTGATTTTAAACGCAAAGTGTAATAGTGATTAGCAAAACCAATATCAACTTCACCGCGTTCAACCCCCATAACAACACCTAGCTCGCCGGCGTATGTTTTAGCACGTTTTTGAATCTTTTTAAGCCACTTAGCGGTTTTGTCATCGCCTTCTAAGATTCGCATTGCGGTTACAAACGATTGAAAAGAAGCGTAGGCGGGCGCCCAGCCAATACTTAAATCGCTGTCGGCAATTTCCATAATACTTGTTGGAATTTGATCTTTAGTCAAACGCGACGTGTTATATGGCAATGTACGAATACGGCCAGTTACAGGTGCCCACTCTTTATATCTAAATTGTGGTTGTAACTGAGCAGATAAATCACCTGGGATAGGTTGTGCAAGGCCAGCATCGGTTACTAAACCAATTGCGCCTGAATCAACTGCCCAAAATAAATCAGCGCGGCGAACGCCAGCTTTAGCTTCTGCAACAATGGTATTTGCTAAAGCAGCAGTAGGACCTCGGCGTATACCGAGTTTAAAGTCTGGATTTTTTTTCTGGATTGCTTGTAATACGTTTTCATACAAACCACCTTCGCCTCGGCCTAAATAAAGCGTTAACTCGCCTTTAAGCTTTGGTAAATCGTCAACAGAAACAGGGTTTGCTATATCAGCGGCTAGCGCACGAGAAAGAGGCAGTGGCAATGAGCCAACCACCCCTAACGCGGCTAGGCCTTGAATAAAGGTCCTACGCTTCACTTAAAATACATCCTTACGTGCTTTTTCGGCTTTTTCTATTAAAACCTTAGCGCGGTCTAATTTTGTTTGCATATCACTGATCACATCGCGTACTTCATCTACGCCTTTGCTGTTTTTAATTGCTTGTGGCAGTGTTACGTTAAAGTCTTTTTCCAGCACTTCAACTAGTTTTGCATCTTGTTCAATAAGTGTACCTTCAACGCCTTCAAACAGGTGCAGATAAGTATCATGAACAATTTCAGTTGCTTCGTCTCGTAAACGCTCAGCAAATTTAGCTACTACACGGTCTAATTTGTGCTTAATTTCATCAATTGTGGCACTTTGTGTCATTTGAGTTGTAGCCGTTGCTTTTACAGTGTCTAACAAGCCTTTTTGCTGGAATTTTGCAGCAAGCTTAACAGCCCCAAGACCTTGCCACAAGGCTATGTTCATCGCTTTTTGCTGTTTACGAACTTCATCAGCAGGCTCTTTATTATCAATGGCCATTTTTACGCCATAAAGACCCTGCCAAATAGAAGCGTATACTGGTACAAAGTTAGTTTCTATTGCGCTGTGAAACTTAACTGATTCCCAATATTCAATTAAATCATCAGTTTTTACAGATTTTGCGCCTTTAGTATCGTAGTCGCTTACCATGGTATCAACTTTGCCTACCATCCATTCTACTTCTTCTGCGTAACTTTTAAGGTTAGCTTGAAGATGATTAACATGCTCGCCAATAGGGCCGTTAGCTAATACTGGTTGAGCCATAAACGCCGAGGCTAGTAAAAGGCTTGCACCTAAAGTTTTGGCTGGTTTAAATAGTAATTTCATAGCAAAGAAGTCCAAAAAGGTAATTGTAAATGATAGACATTATCATATAGCTAATGATTAACGAGATCAATAACTACAAACTCGCTTAATAGATAAAAACACTAAATGTAGCGGTAGGTTACAGCAAATAGCGCTATAACCTGTATTAGGATTAGTTATTGAGACCGACTATTAAGCGTAATGCTTGCCTTTAATGGCATTATAAATGGCATCACACAGTGTTTTTATACTTGTGTCGTCACTTATATACGGTGGCATAAGGTAAATTAGTTTACCGAATGGGCGTATCCATACACCTTGCTCTACAAAATAAGCCTGAATTTTAGCAACATCAACATTGCCCGCAGCCTCGTTCAGTTCAACAACGCCTATTGCTCCTAAGGTACGCACATTGGCAACCGCATCTAGTTCACTGCATTTATTAAGTTGTTGTAGCTGGGTGTTTAGCTGCTTTATTCGTTGTTGCCAGTTTTGTTCAAGTAATAAATCAATACTTGCGCAGGCCGCTGCACAGGCAAGCGGGTTACCCATAAACGTAGGGCCGTGCATTAAAACACCGGCTTCACCTTCGCTTATGCCAATGGCTATTTTATCGCTAGTGATAGTGGCCGATAGCGTCATTGAACCGCCGGTTAATGCTTTACCAATACACATTATATCGGGTTCTATATTGGCGTGCTCTACAGCAAATAATTTACCTGTACGGCCAAAGCCTGTGGCAATTTCGTCGCAAATTAGCAGTACGTTATATTGGGTGCACAATTTACGTACGCAGGCTAAATAATCAGGGTGATAAAAGTTCATACCACCTGCGTTTTGTACAATAGGCTCAATGATAAAGGCGGCTACTTGGCTGTGGTTTGCTTTAAAGTATTCTTCAAGCTCTTGGGCTTCAGTTTGGTTAAACTCGAACCCAAATTGACTAACCGGTGCAGGCACAAAAACGTGTTCAGGTAAAAAACCTGAATATAAACTATGCATTGAGTTAACGGGGTCGCATACGCTCATGGCTGCAAAGGTGTCGCCATGGTAGCCCTTGTAAGGCGTCATTAATTTTTGTTTTGTTGTAATGCCTTGGCTTAACCAATATTGCAGCGCCATTTTTATTGCTACTTCAACACTTACCGATCCGCTGTCGGCTAAAAACACTTTAGTTAAACTAGGCGGCGTTATATTTACTATTTTTTTGCACAGCTCTACCGCGCTGTTATGCGTAATACCGCCAAACATAATGTGGCTCATATTATTAATTTGCTCAATCATGGCGTTATTTATAACAGGGTGGTTATAGCCATGTATTGCGCTCCACCACGAGGCCATGCCATCGATTAATTGCTCGCCAGTTTCGAGGTGAATAATATTGTGATTAGCATGTGTAACAGGGTATACCGGAATTGGCTTAGTCATCGATGTATATGGGTGCCAAATGTGCTCACGATCAAAATCAAGGTCAATCGTATTCTTTTTAATCATATGTAAACTTTAACTTGGTGGGCTTCGTTGACAATGGTACTTCAACTCGTAGACTAAGCCAATATCACCGCTGAGAAAAAAATAAGAGAGTATTATGGAACTTGCACCTGTTCGTCACGATTGGACCCACGCTGAAGTTAAAGCATTATTTGAAATGCCATTTAACGATTTAATGTTTAAAGCCGCATCGGTTCACCGTGCTAACTTCAACCCAAATGAAGTGCAAATTTCTACGTTGTTATCAATTAAAACAGGCGCTTGCCCAGAAGACTGTAAGTACTGCCCGCAGTCGGGCCATTACAGAACTGATTTAGAACGCGAACGCTTAATAGAAGTAGAAAAAGTAGTAGAGCAAGCACGCCTTGCAAAACAAAAAGGCGCTACCCGTTTTTGTATGGGGGCAGCATGGTCAGATCCAAAAGACAGAGACATGCCATACATTTCGCAAATGGTTAAAGAAGTAAAAGAGCTAGGGTTAGAAACCTGTATGACGCTAGGTAAACTCACAAACGAAAAAGCCCATGAACTTAGAGACGCTGGGCTTGATTACTACAACCATAACCTTGACACGTCACCTGAGTATTACGAGCAAATTATATCAACCCGTACTTTTCAAGATAGATTAAATACCATTGACCACGTACGCGATGCCGGTATGAAAGTATGCTCGGGCGGAATAGTCGGTATGGGTGAGCAAGCAAGCGACCGTTTTGGACTACTTATGCAACTAGCTAATTTGCCACAACAGCCAGAAAGCGTGCCTATTAATATGCTCGTTAAAGTTAAAGGCACTCCGCTTGAAAACGTAGACGATTTAGATCACTTTGAATTTATACGTACCATAGCAACAGCGCGCATTATGATGCCACACAGTTATGTACGTTTATCGGCAGGGCGTAACGCCATGAACGAGCAAATGCAATCGATGTGCTTTTTTGCAGGCGCTAACTCAATATTTTATGGTGATAAACTCCTTACCACCGAAAATCCCGACGCTGATGCCGATATGAACCTAATTAAAAAACTAGGCATGAACCCAGAAAAACGTCACGACTATTCAGACGAAGCAGTTGAAGCCTCGCTTTCATCGCAAGTAGCCGACAAAGCAACCTCTGAATTGTTTTACGAAGCGTAGGCTTATATCAATGCCTTTTGATTTTATAAACACGCATCTGCAGGCTCGCCTGCAAGGTGCGTTACTTCGTAAACGCCACGTAGTACAACATGCAACAGCGCGCACCATAACGGTTAATAATAAAACCTACCTTAACTTTGCCAGTAACGACTACTTAGGCTTTGGTGATGAGGCTGTTAAACTTAATGACTCCCACGCATTAGGGAGTCACAGCTCAGCATTGGTTACCGGTTATCAGGCGCAGCAAAAAGCGCTTGAACAGTACTTATGTGAGCAATTTGGTTATGGCGCAGCAATGCTATTTAACTCAGGGTTTAGCGCTAATAGCAGCGTAATTAAAGCGCTGTTTCAAGATAAAGCCGCTGCGCAAAACAGCGCTATTTTTCAAGATAAGTTAAATCATGCAAGCTTGATTGACGGTGCTATGCACTCAAACGCGGCTTTAGTGCGCTTTAATCACAACGACATGAACCATTTACGTTCAAGGCTCGAAAAATCAAAAGCGCAAAACAAGCTTATTATAAGCGAAGGCGTATTTTCGATGGATGGCGATACCGCGCCTCTTAAAGAATTACTCGCACTTGCAAAACAGCACAACGCATGGCTAATGATTGACGACGCACACGGCTTTGGTGCATTAGGTAAAACAGGCTTAGGCAGTTGCGAAGCGTTTATTACTCAAACGCTGCCAGATATATTAGTCATTACTTTTGGTAAAGCAGTGGCTAGTAATGGCGCGTGTGTATTAGGAAGTAAACAGTTTATTGATTACATGCTGCAGTTTAATCGCGATTACACGTATTCAACCGCCATGTCGCCGCTTATGGCAAGTCACACTCTTGCGCGTATTAAAAACATAAAAACAGCCAATGATAAACGCGATAAGCTAAATGCCAATATTGCATTATTTAAGCAACTCACTAAAACCCATAATATTGCAGTAATGGAATCAAATACAGCCATACAGCCCATTGTATTAGGTTGTGCTGAGCAAACGTTACAAGCGGCAGATAAACTTAAACAACAGGGTATTTGGCTCACTGCAATTAGACCGCCGACGGTTGCACATAACACCTCACGTTTACGCATTACTTTAACCGCCGCACATACCGAGCAAGATATAACGCACTTAGTTAAGCATTTAGTAGGTGCAATAGCATGACTGCTCAGCCAGTATTAAAAACAGATCTAGTGCAAACACAACTTGTAAAACCGTGCCTAGTGAGTAGCGATTCAAATAAAGAATTAAATAAGGAGCCAAATCGAGAGCTAAACAAGGAGCTTAAAAAGTCTACACAAAGTAAGTTTTCAAAAGCGGCGGCGAGTTATAACACCCATGCAAATGTACAAAAACATGCTGCGAGCGATCTATTTTCACTCATAAAACCAGGCTTTAATAAAAATAAGCTTTGTGTTGATTTAGGCGCAGGCCCGCTTGTTAATACACATACCTTACAAAGTATGTTTGCAAGCGTTATTGCCATGGATTTGAGCTTAAACATGCTGCAAAGTAGTGATTTAACCACACCCAAAATATGCGCCGATATGGATAACTTACCGCTACAAGCAAACAGTGTTGATGTTATTTACAGTAACTTTGCAGTGCAGTGGTCTGCTAATTTTTCGGCTTTAATGCAATCACTTTACAGCATATTAAAACCAGGCGGGCAGGCGTACATAAGCACTTTGGTAGAGGGCTCACTAAATGAAATAAAAACAGCTTTTGCAGCGCTTGATTCTAACAGCCACATAAATACCTTTAATAGTGAACTGTATATAAACCAATCAGTCCAAAATGCAGGTTTTACTATTAACAGCGCTAAAAAACGTATTTATACCGATGAATACACAACACCTTTAAAAGCTATTGCCTCTATTAAAGCCATTGGCGCAACAACGCAAAATCATACCAATACGCGCCAAGGGTTACTTACCAAATCGGCGCTACAAAAAGTATGCAGTGCGTATCCGCTTATAAATAATAAAGCATGTGTGTCTTATCATGTGGTGCTGTTATCATTAGAAAAAAGCCATTAGAAAAAAGCCATTACAAAAAAGCGATTAATTGCTTAAGTTAAAACTTAAAATTAAACCAAACTTAGATTCAGATCATAAGGCAACGCATGAAAGAATTTTTTATAACAGGCACCGACACCGATGCCGGAAAAACCCACGTTACCAGTTTGCTACTAAAGTTACTTGCCCAACATAAAAAACAAGCCATTGGCTTTAAACCCCTTGCTGCTGGCTGCGAAATGGCGTTCGATCAACTAGTAAACGCCGATGCCCTTATACTAATGGAAAGCGCAACAGTGAGCGCTAAATACGACGTAGTAAATCCGTTTGCGTTTGCACCGCCTATTGCACCTCACATAGCCGCTGAGAAAGTTGGAGTGAGTATTACTGTAGATAAACTAAGTGATGCTTATAAAAACGTAAAACAACAGGGCGCTGACATTATACTTACCGAAGGCGCTGGTGGTTGGGCATTACCTATTAATAAAAACGATTATTTATACGACTGGGTTAAAGCAGAAAAAATGCCGGTAATACTCGTTGTTGGCATGAAGCTAGGTTGCTTAAATCATGCATTACTAACCGTTGCGCATATGCAAAGTATGGGTATAAACTGCGTTGGCTGGATTGCAAACCAAGTCGATAAAAACATGGACGAATACCAAGCAAACCTTGATTCACTTAAAGCACGTTTACCGTTTCCAATACTTGCTATAAGCCCATACAGCGAGCAAACTCCTAAGTTACAAATATACAAAAGCTTGCTTAGTGCGTTATCTATAAATACTTAAGTGGTTTAAAAATATTTACTTTTTTAGGTAAATCTTGAAATAGTCAGCCTTAGTACACATATAAACGTTTATAAATACATAGCTTGCTTAAAGACAATGTTACTAAGGACATAACGACTATATGACGCACCCATTTATTGAAAACTACGCCCCAGATGCGCACGTAAGCGCTGAGCCAAAAGCACTAAACTATGGCTTACCTAAAAAACGCGTAGGTATAATAGGTGGAGGCACAGCTGGCGCCACAATAGCCATTAGACTTGCTGCGTTAGGGCTAGAAACTTATGTGCTTGAAAAGAAAAAGTCGTTAATTGATGGCCCTCCAATGTGCCATTTGCATGCGGGTGGCAACTTATATCGTGAAATACCCGACGAAGACTGCATAGATTTACTCAAGCAATGTATAGATATTGCGCGCCTTTATCCTTACACCATCGATGTTCGCCCCACAGTATTTGCAGTGCCCAAGCGCGATGACGATTCACCGGAGGACTTATTTCCGCGTTTAAATAAATTAGTAAAAGCCTACAGCGAGCTTGTAGAGCAAGACAGCGCTAATAAAGTATTAGGCGAGCCTGAGCATTATTATCAGTTATATAGTTATGAGCAAATGCTAAAGCTTGCTAAGCAAAAACAAGTAGCCAAGCCCACGTCGTTAGATGAGTGGATGATACCCGTTGCTAAGCATTTAGATTTAGACAAGCTAAAGTTTCCGCTTATCGTTGCACAAGAATATGGCTGGAATATTTTTCGTTTATCGGCCAGTGCACAACTCGCCCTTGCACAGTACAAACACGCTCACGTTTTAACAAGCACCAGTGTTAAAAATGTATCGCCAGTTATAAATACCAATAATGATAAGCAAACACTTAAGTGGCGCATTGAATATCAATCAGAGCCAAGCCTTGATGAACAACCTGATACTTCAACCAATACACAAGCCGATACACAAACCATTGAGGTAGATTACCTTATTAATGCGTGTGGTTTTCAAACCGGTATTATTGACGACCTCGTTGGGGTAGATGTAAAACGCATGGTTGAATTTAAAGCCTCTTACATTACTCATTGGCAAGGTGCTGGTGGGCAAATACCCGAAATAATTATTTATGGTAACCGTGGTACGCCAGAAGGTATGGCGCAGCTAACCCCTTACCCTAACGGATACTTTCAAATACATGGCATGACAAACAACATTACATTGTTTAATGATGGGTTAGCTGATGCCACGCCAATGAGCGCACAACCAAAACTTCCCAATAAATACCTGCATTATATTAAAGATGGCTGGGACAAAGCAGCATTGCAAACACGTACCCAAACAGCAATTGATTATGTAGCCGAGTTTGTCCCTGCGTTTAAAACTGCTAATAAACAAAATAATGCCTTGTATGGCGGGCAACAAATCCCAGGGGATGACGACACTTTGCGCGTAGCCGATGTAAGTTTATATTCGCATATTAGCTACGCACGGGCCGAAAATGTAAAAGCATCGTCAACGTTAATAGCGGCAGATCAAATAGTGGGTGAGTTTATAAAATTAGGAATAATAAGTAGCGATCCTGCTGTAAATCATCACCGAAGTACCCACCAATGGTCGTACCTTAAACATAATAGCGGCGACAAAATTGACGAAGTTGCACGCATATTGGCACACGAGCGTGGTTTTCCAATTGATATGGCAGAGCTTAATAATAGCTTGTAATAAGCTGACTTATAAAGAAACTTTAGTCTTAAATTTGCTGTAAAACCCTTCTTAAAAAAATTATCAATAAACACATAAATAACACTTGTGTTATGACATAGTTTGTCACAGAATAGCGCTAACGTTATGACATAGTGTGTCATAACGCAGTGATTGCTTTAACCTAATTTAATTTTATGTTCGGTGATCAAACCTATTTTTGTGAGGACAATATGAAACGTATATTTTTGTTTTTATTAACTAACCTAGCGGTTATGTTGGTATTAGGTGTAGTGCTTTCAATAATAATGAGTGCGCTGGGCTTAAGCCATCGTAGTCTTGGCGGAATTTTACTTATAGCCACCGTATTTGGTTTTGGTGGATCGTTTATTTCGTTATTTATGTCGAAATGGATCGCTAAAAAATCAACCGGCGCGCATGTAATTACACAGCCCCGAAACGAAACCGAGCGCTGGCTTGTACAAACGGTATCTGCGCAAGCAAAAAAAGCAGGTATTAAAATGCCAGAAGTCGCTATTTACGACAGCCCAGAGATGAACGCATTTGCAACCGGCCCAAGTAAAAACAACTCGTTAGTGGCAGTAAGCACAGGCTTAATGCACAACATGACCAAAGATCAGGCCGAAGCCGTACTTGCCCACGAAGTATCGCACGTAGCTAACGGCGACATGGTAACGCTTACCCTAATACAAGGCGTGGTAAACACCTTTGTAATATTTGCTGCAAAAGTACTGGCAGGCATAGTAGATAACTTTATTAATAGCGATGAAGAAGAGGATGGCAGTAGCTGGACATACTTCTTATTCGATATGTTATTCCAAGTACTATTTGGTGTGCTAGCAAGCATAGTAGTGGCAAGTTACAGCCGTAAACGTGAATTTGCAGCCGACAGCGGCGCAGCAAAACTAGTTGGTGCCGATAAAATGCGATCAGCCCTTGAGCGTTTAAAGCAAAACCATCCTTCGCAATTAGAAGGCTCAATGATGGCCTTTGGTATTGCAAGTGGGAAAGGTGTTGCTGAGTTGTTTTCATCGCACCCACCGCTTGATGCGCGAATAGACGCTCTGCGTAAATAAGCTAACCCTTATTTAAAAACACAAAAGCCAGCGTAATAGCTGGCTTTTTAGTGTGTGGGAGCTGGTTATTTACCAAAAATAATATCGGTAATGCCCTCTGGTGAGAGTATTTCAATCCAGTAGCCGTCAGGATCTTTTATAAATGCTAAGCCTTTCATTGAGCCATCATCTGGCTTTTTAACAAACTCTACATCGTACTTTGCAAAGCGCTCACTGGCTGCGTAAACATCCGGTACGCTAATACCTATGTGACCAAAGCCCTTAGGTTCTTGGTTACCGCTGTGGTAACCCTCAAAACTGTCATCGTTTTCAGTGCCCCAATTATGGGTTAACTCAATTAACGCAGGGCGACGAAACACCCATTCAGCTTTTGTCTTATCATCGCCTTCTGGCAACTCTTGTTCGTAGCCTAAAAAGTAAAGCGTAAACTTCATACTAGGAAAGTCATACTTACCTAAAAGCTTCATACCCAATACATTTTGATAAAATTCTAAAGACGGCTTTGGATCTTTAATACGCAACATAGTTTGCTGCATCACATAGCCTTGCGTGGCTTGTTCAATTTGCTCTGGAGATTCGTTATAGCTAGACATGGTGATCCTTACTGAAAATAATAAAGCGGAATAATATTTATTTACCCATCATAATCAACCGTAAGGTAAATTTAAACAGCTTTAAGTTATTCAAGAGTAATTCTACGTGTAAGAAGTAAATTTAATATAGTAAAGTGAAACTCTTCGATTTAACTTTTAAAGTAGTAACTTTTAGTTACTTATATTCAAAGGAGAAGGTATGAAAACACTAAATATTATTTTTGGACTCGCATTACTCTTTGCTATTACAAATGCTAACGCAGTAGAGGGGCTAATTTCAGTAAAAAGCCCATTAAGCGCTAAAGCTACTATGGATAAGTTTGAGCATTTAGCAAAACAAAAAGGGCTAAATATATTTGCACGAATAGATCACGCTGCTGGTGCTAAAAAAGTAGAACAGCAACTACGCCCAACAGAGGTTCTTATATTTGGTAACCCCAAAGGCGGCACACCTCTTATGCAGTGCGCACAAACAATAGGTATTGATTTACCGCTAAAAGCACTGGTATGGGAAGACGCACAATCGCAAGTGTGGTTAAGCTATAACGATCCTACTTATATAGCTGCGCGCCATAACGCAGTAAATTGCCCAGCGGCTAAAAAAATAGGTAAAGTATTAGCAGCACTGGCAGATAAAACCGTTGGGCCACAAAACTAATTTTAAACAATGCATTAGCTAAATTAAGGATGATTTTGAAACAATCTCCAATCGTATTTTTAGCCATAGTAAGCCTGTTTTTACAGGCTTTTTTGCTAATCTCGCTAATTAGTTTTTTTACTGGTATTTACAATGCTTATGCAGCATTTGCTGGTGGCGACCCTAAATTAATAGCAGGGCATATTTCATCAGGTATTGTAATTTCGTTAATACAAATTGCACCAGCAATAGTAGGCTATTTTATAAATTACATGTTGCTTAAAAATAAACGCGTAAATGACTTTGCATTGCTTAAATCTGCTTTAAAGTTTTATGCATATCTATGGCTTTTATTTATCCCCATTGGTACGATTTTAGGTGCAAAGCTATTAACTCAATTAAAGAAGGGTTAAATTTAATAGCGGCTTTAAAAATAAAGGAGTAACCATGTTTTTTGATGATGTTCAGGGTTTAGTACGCGTACTTATTATTGGCGTATTGGGTTATGTAGCGCTGGTGTTTTGGTTGCGTGTATCGGGCAAGCGAACACTATCTAAATGGAACGTGTTCGACTTTGTAGTCACCATTGCGCTGGGCTCTATTCTTGCCTCGGTAATTATTTCAAAAAGTGTCGCGCTGCTTGAAGGCATATTGGCATTTGTTGTTTTAATAGGGCTGCAATATTTAATTACCTGGCTCAGTGTTCGCTCATCTAAATTTGCAGCTTTAGTAAAAGCTGAGCCCACGTTGTTACTGAGTGATGGTGAATATTGCACGGCAGCCCTTAAATCGCAGCGAGTAACAAAATCAGAAATTCGCGCTGCTATTCGTGGTGCGGGTATATTAGCCATAGAAGATGTAGCTGCCGTAGTGCTAGAAACCGATGGTAGTTTTAGCGTACTAAAGCAAAATAACAGTGGGTTAAAAACCGCGTTAAGCGATGTAGTGAGTGTTAAATAGTGATAGAGAGCATTAAAGAATAATAAAAGAGGAGACAGGTGAGATTGCCTAGCAGATTCAAGCCTGTCTCATTTAATTTATTTAAGTTACTTACTTAGCGGGTTCTAATAAACTAAATGTAGGTAAGCGCCATTTAAAGCGTATTGATGCCATACGTATTAAGTAGCCTGCAACAAGGCTTGCAATAATGCTGATGTTGTCGTCAATATTATAATGGTGTAGCGCTAAGTATAAACAGGCAACAAGTAACGATACACTCGCGTATAGCTCGTTATGTAATACCAACGGCGCTTGGCGACATATTAAATCACGCAGTAAGCCACCAAATACGCCAGTAACAACGGCGGCCACTACACAAATACCGTAATGCAGTCCCATATTTAGCCCCACTTGGCAGCCAATAATACTAAAGGCTGCTAACCCCAGGGCGTCTAGGCGCATAAAAATGCCTTTAAATTTAACCACCCATTTTGCCAGCCACGTAGTAACAATACCGGCTATACAGGTAATTAATAAATACTCTGGGTGTTGTACCCACGTTAGCGGGTAATTGCCTAGTAATATATCTCGCACGCTGCCACCACCAATTGCGGTCGCACTGGCTACTAGCACCACGCCAAACCAGTCCATTTTCATTCGCCCTGCGCTAAGTGCGCCAGTCATGGCTTCTGCGGTAATACCAATAATATAAACAACGGTTAGTAACATGAGATAATCACTTGAAATTCGTGCGTAAAAATAAGGTGTGGATTGTATAGATAAATTAAGTAAATAACGAATGAAAAATCATACTAAAAAAGCATCATTCAGATAGAAATAACTAATAATAAAAACCAGTGTAAACAAGCTGTTAAGTTAATAAGTGGGTGCGCAATGATTCATGTGAATTAAAGGACATATGACCGCAAAGTATAAATAAAACAGGTTGGATTTAGTTGTTTTTAGTCCGTTTATTTTCAGTTTATCTTTTTAGCTAAAGCGTGAAAATTAACGCAATATGAATAATTGGTTGCATGGTTTTAATTTAGGAACGTATAATAACAAGTGTTAACTAAATGGAATTTGCGTAAAACGCAGCTTAAGCATAATAGGTGGATACATGCACAAAGGATTGTTAAAGACGTGGAAAACAGACAAAGGTTTTGGTTTTATTAAATCAGACCCCCTAGAGCACGACACGTTTATACACATATCAGCGCTCAAACACATGAACCGCAAGCCCAAAGTAGGCGACACCATTTACTTTGAAGTGGCAACACAGCCCGACGGTAAAACCAAAGCAATTAACTGCCGTATAGAAGGCGTTGCAGAGCTTAAAGCACCTTATCAAAAACTCAGAACAGTTGGCTTTTGCTCCTGCGTCGCTATTTTAGCCAACAATTATTTGCCTCTGAATGAGGCGTTTTGTTTTCGATAAGTGTGCATATGTTAATTTATCATTATACAACTGTAGATACCTTTTTAAAGATTCTAGATAGCAAAGCAATCTGGGCTTCTGATCTTTCAAAAATGAATGATCCCCAAGAGTTTACAATTGGTATTGAGCTAATTAAGAAATTCTATCAGGAAAAATTTCCAGATTTATTACATTGGTTTGAAAACGATCGATTCGTTGGCTTAGATAATGAGCAACTCCTTTTAGGATGTTCTTTTTCTGAAAATCCTGACGACTTAAGCCAATGGAGAGCTTATGGTGACGATGGGAAAGGCGTAGTTATTGGGATTGACAGAAGAATTTTAAGTGCAAGTAACACATTAACGATACCCGCATTTTATAAAGAAGACGAAAGAACAGCTAGTTTCGTACATTTCCATAAGGTGATTTATGATGAACAAGAATTTGAAAATTCGGTTAAGGAGCTATTAGATAATATAGGTGATTTTATTAATGACACAGTTGAGAGCTTTAAGTTATCCATTGGATTATCAAGGTTAGCTTGTTCTTTCAAATCTGACTTCTATAAAACTGAGCGGGAAATTAGGGCAATTTTAGAGCACTCAAAGCGTTCAGATATTTATTTAGATGAATCGCTTAAAAAGCATAAATTATTTGATGTGAAATTTCGTTTGTCACAATTCGGATTAGTGCCTTACTGTAAAGTAAACCTAAGCAACGCAGATGCTTCTTCAATCCAAACCGTTAAGCTTGGTCCTAAGTGTAATATTTCAAAAAAAGATTTGGAGTTTATGCTTTTAGCTACTGGGAACAAAGATATTCTTGTTAGCACTTCTGCTGGGCAGTATAGGTGAAAACATAACGCGCTATTTAAAAAATGCAATAAAAACAGTTGGTTAGGTTCTGCTTCGCTTCACATTATAACCAGTGATTTTGTCCATTTAAGCGGGCGTTATGTTTGAAATGTTGTGCATGTGATAAACTACAAATTTGGTTTTATATAATGGAATTTTTTGAAAAGAAAACATTAGTAATATTTTGCTCTGCTCTGACAGTTCTATGTGGAGGAGTATTTGCAATCACTAAATATGCAAATCAAAATCAAATTCAAGTTGTAAAAGAACAACTTAAATTTGAACAAGCAAAGGTTCTTGATCTTAAAGATAGCCTAAGCAAAAAACAGAACAGCTCTTCTAACGAAATTAACCTTCCTAAACAAATAAAAGTTGATGCTTTAGCTAATCCCAAAACTAGAGAACTCATAGATAAAGTAGAGCAATTAGAAAAAGAAAAGTCTGAACTATTAAAGCAATTATCTATATCTGCAGTTACATCACTAGACCCGAATAGTGAAGTTAGTATCCTACTTGAACAACTTTCAAAGGGAACTAGGGTTGAGGATACGATTTCAACTTTGTTTAAAATTAAGTCTCCAATATCTTTCGAACCTATGGCTAGTTATTTTATAAAACATGATGAAGGTGCAAGTATCATCTCTGGTCAATTAGTTTCAGATTGGTTTGAATTCTTTACCTTAATTGATGAGACTGCTGGATTGAGTTTTGCAATATCTAGATTAGCTAACGTAAAATCAAATCAATACTTTGTATATGGTTTTTTATCGCGCTCTATAAATTCAAAAAATAGGTGTGACATGGTTTCTCAAGATTTGGAACGTATAGCGCTGACTCATGACAATGCTGAGATCAGGGGAAATGCGAAATTACTTTTAGAGTGTAAAAAACTTGTAAAAAAAGAAGCTAAAATTAAAGAAAGGATAGCAGTTGAATATAATATTGATGTGATAGAAACATATCACTCGATATATGTCTTATTTAATAAATTGGAAATAGAAAGTGATTTCTATGAGTTAGTTTCTAGATCAAATAGAATATATTTCTGGTCAACAGGTACATTTTTATATGAACGTTTCACAAATGACTTAGCTAAAAGAGAAATCTACTTAAAAGCCCTTGAGATAATGGCTGAAGAAGAAATGAGTAAGTCCTCTAATGCCTATATATATTATTTGTTAAGTAATGCGTATAGTAATTTAAACAGAAAAGAAGACTCAAAAAAAGCCATTGAAATGTGCAAAAAAATTGGTCCTGTTACTTGTGAAAAGTTAACTGAAATATAACATAAATTAATAAGACACCCATGTTAAATTTTACTCACAATGCATAGTTTTGTTCGTTCAATTAAAGTGGCTGTCTAGTTTAGTCATAGTTTAGTCAACTTCATACACCAAAGCTTAACTGAGTTAAATCGCTTTGATATAAGCTATTTTACCCTCTAAAAGCGAAGCGCCTCATATCCTCTTTGTGAATTAGCCTTTAGATTACGAAGAGGGCATTAACTTGAGATGCGATAGTCGAACGCTTTAAGTTGAAAGTGGGCGTCACTTTAAACGCAAAACATCGGCGAATTAGATCTCTAATACACGCCGATGTTTATAACTCATTTAAGTAAGCACATTACTTGTATGGTATTAAGCCTTAGTCTGCTTTACGGTAAAGACTAATCAAACATATTGCTAAAAGTAACGTTGCAATCATGCCTGACGCGCCAGCAACAGCTGATGGAAGGAATCCATCACGGCCAAAGGTGATTAAAATACCATTGGCAAGCATTGCAACTCCGCCTGCTAAGGCAGTAAGCCCGCCAATTGCTTTGCCACCTTTAGCGATAAAAGACAGGCCAAAAACAAGTGCTGCTAATCCCAATAATAATTTAGCTGCGTAGTAAATCATGAATGACAAAGAAACCACGCCACCAATTAAAGGTTGTGCGCCTTCTACGGCACCCGCTACTTTTCCAAATGTTGAAAACAAAGTAAGGCCAATGCTTACCTGTACTATGTTAAGAATTGCGCTAAATGTTATAGCCGACCATCCTAGCTGAGCGTTTTGTGCTTGCACCATAGCAGAACCCGCAAAGGCAACAAGTAGAGTGAAAACTACGGCTTCTAGTCCCCATGCATACTGCCTTGAAAAACTAATTTCTGCACTGTAAAGGGCAGTAAAAACAGCCTGTGTTAACGCCAATACCAACAATAAAGATGCCGTAATTAGAGTGGTGCGTTTATTCGTAAATTCCATTATTTACCTCTTATAATTTTATATTTAATGCTTTAAAAAGATTCGACAGGTTTGAATACGTCAAACAGGGAGCTTTTTAGCTAATTAGCTTTTACACTTAGCCTATAAGACAGGTAAAGCTATTTAATTATTTCACTTAAACCTATAAAAATAATAATTAATTACAAATAGGCTCAAATTTTGGTTTTATTCAAAACTTAAATTGGGAAATCGTTTAGGTTCAAGCCATTTATGCCCTCTAAAAGCGCAGCGCCTCATACCCTCTTAGTAAATCAATGTTTAACTATCTTAATTATCAAGAGGGCATTAATTTTGAGTATGTGGTAAAACGGCTTAATACTTACGGCGTTAAGATAAAAACTTAAAATGAGACCAGTCACTTAACGCTGTAATAGTTTGCTCTGTAGGAGGGGCAACATAGATCAAACCTGCAATGGCAATAATTGAAGCTAGCGTAATTAGTTTATTATCGAAGTCAGCTATTTTTAAAGCGGTGCCAAAAGAGCGTTTAATGGTGACATTACTTAAATCCACACTGTAAATTTCATCCAGTAATAAATGAATTAATCCGCCGAGTAAAATAAACCCACCCGTTAACCAGGCAAAGACGGCTGCTTGTGTGGTTGATTGGTCATTCAGTATCCATGTTACTTGAGTCGTTATTAGCGCGCATAACAGTATAAATAGTAAAGAGTGGCAACTACCTCTATGTACTGTGATCCATTCAAAAATGGGTCTAATAATGTATTTCATAAAGCCGTAAACCAATAACGGCACTACGATTAACTCGATAAAGCTAATTTCAATAATGAGCTCGGTAGTTATGTAATGCAGCACCAGTAATACAGCGCTCAGTGCAAATAAGTTAAAAATAGTATTGAGCGAGGTTGAGTTATCTGAGTCTATGTCGGGTAATAAGCCGCCAATTGAACCTAAAAACCATAACCAAAGTGCGCCGTTTAAATCAATATGGCCTGCAGTTAATAAAGTGGCCGAGCCTAAACCTGTGATGATGACTGCAGTATTAAGATGAGTATTGAAATTTGCCATTGTATCTCTTGATAGAAAAATAGGTTGGCATTCTAGCAATCAAAAACTTAATTGTTCAATTTACTTTAAAGGTTTGGATGTAAATTTGGTTTAGCGACGTATTTTTATAATAAAGACTATTTGAAAGCCATAAAAATGCTATAGCTTTCGCTATCTAATTACTAATTCATTATATCTAATTTTTTATATCGTCGTAAAAGGCGACTTTTCCTCGGCCTGTTTCTTTTACGTGGTAAAGCATTTTGTCACCATTGATCATTAATTCGAGTAGCTCTTCACCATCATTCGGGCCGACTGCAATACCAATGCTTGCACCCACGGTGCATGTTTTATTTTGTGAAATATAAATGTCTTGTTGTAACTCGTTTAGCAATGCGATTGATTGCTCACGCGTTGCTGCTTTGTTGTAGGTATTAACCTGCCTTGCAACAATAAATTCGTCACCGCCTAGGCGGATACACATATCGTTTTTTTCGTGAAAAAGTGTTTTAAATCTGTGCGCTATTTCAATTAGAACTTTGTCGCCGGCTTCGTGTCCGTAGGTGTCGTTAATGGGTTTAAACTTATCTAAATCAATCATCATAAGCACTAAATGTTCATTATGTTTAATACATTCACGTAGTGCTTTTTTAAGGCGTTTTTCACCGGCGCGTCGGTTTAATAAGCCAGTGAGTGGGTCGTGATCGGCTTCAAAGCGGGTTTGCTGTTCGCGTTCTGCGCGCTCGGTTACATCGTGTAAAATTACTTCTACTAGCTGCTCTTGTTTGGGGTTTCGTTTGGTATCTCTTTGGTCTGTTAACCTTACAAACAAACAATGAAACCATACCGTTTTATAGCAAACTTTACACTCTACATCTAAGGTGGTTTGTGGTGGGTTTTTAGCAGAGCGAATATCTGCCAGTAGGCTTTGTAATTCGTCTACATTGCTAAGTAACTCAGGAAAATGCAAGGTTGGTAATTCTTCTTCACCAGGTACGGTAAAGTAATGCTTAAATGCAGGGTTAAAGGTGGTGATAATGTTTTTGTCATCTAGTAAACAAATACCTGCGCTGGCTTGTTCAAAAATAAGTCTAAATTTAGCTTCTAGCTCTTGAGTTTTTTTACGCAGTGTTTGCTCATTACTAATAGTTAAATGTAGCTCGTGCATTAAGGCATTTATACCTTGGGTTAAACGGCTTATTTCGTCCCGCTTGCCTTGCTTGAAGGTTAGCATTTTAAGGGTTTCTGGCTCGCTTGGATTTATTTTAGCAAAGCTGTCGGTTAGGTTTTGAATTGGTTGTGTAAGCCAGCGCTGAACTACCAGCGATACAAAAAATGCGATAACAATGGATTGAATCAGCATTAAGATAAATTCTTTTATAAGCGCTGACTGTGCTTGTTGTTCAATAAAGTTATCGTCAGGGTATATGGCAAGTACACCTATAAAAGTGTCTTCTATAAAGGGGTGAACTAATTTAATTAAAACAGCTTCATTTTTTTTGTTAGTAGAGCCTTTTGCTATAAATAAATCTATCTCTCCTTTAGGGTTTACTTCTCCTTCTAGGCTTGCACCTTGCACTAAGTCGTTACTGAGTAGGCCGTTAATAATTTCTTGGCTTAATTCTTTGTCATTTAAGTAAGCGGCAATAGCGGCTGTTTTTTCCATTGTTTGCGCTAACTGTTGAACAAGTAGGTAATTTGTATTTTTTTTCTCTTTAAAGCCTGAGTAATAAGAGAGCATAGATGAGACTAAAGACACAACAATAGCAACTAACGCAATTGATATAGCGACGCGTATGTAGAGTTTTTGGCTAATAATTTTAATCAAATGTGTATACCACTTTTACTGCATCTGTAACTTGCGATAGCGGAATGTAGCCAATTGCAAATTGTGATGCTGCTATTTTGTTTATTGCGTCTTCTACCGATGTTGAAGGCGTGGGTGGCTTTGCGCGCCCTGAAAATAAAAGCCTTGCCCAATACGCATTTATTTTTTGCTCGTCTTTATTAACCAGTTTTAAGTAAAAATCGTTTTTTAATGCTGATTGGGCGGGCAAATCGAGTGGCTTTGACGTTTCACCATCAGGAAAAGTTAAATACCTACCCATGTAAATATCAATTATTTCCCGTTTTGATAATGCGTTAATTGCGTTGCTTTTATTTACCACTACAACAAACTCTGTAGATTTAGCATAAAAGCTCACAAAAAGCAGGCATAAGGGGAGCATTACATTAAGACCTAGATTACGAGCGCTTATCATAACTAAAACACCATACTAGCATTTAAACTGAGTATATGTACTTTGTGGCCCTCATCAACATCAGCAGGATTACTAAGGCTCCATAGCCCCGCACCTTGAGGCTTTATATCAAAGCGGTCTAACTGCGCTTTAAATACTAAACGATCCGAAAAATGCCATTTTACGCCTACGTTAATAGAGTGCTGGTGAACATTTGTAATTTGAACTGAAGATTGAGTGGCAACCGCGAGTTGTTGTATGGGTACTGAAAACTGCTCAGGAGTACCTGGTGGGAAAATAGGGCTGTTTACTTCAACTACATCATGGCGATTTTTAGCTGCCGTAAAGCCTGTGTAAAATATTGCATCATCTACTCTGTAACCCGCACTAATATAAGTGCTAAATACAGATGGAGCTATTATCCAATCGGATTCTGAAATACCTAACTCAGATTGAATAAGCCAATTATTATTATCGTAAGTAACGCCAAAGGCTGCGTATTCTATGCTGTTGCCTTTGGTGTTAAATTTGTTAGATATACTTTGTGCTTGCGGCCATACACTTTGTGGTACTAAATCGAGTGCGGTTATAAATTCGTCCAACGCGGTTAGTTTATAATCGCCAAAGTTTGACCTTGATAACGAAAAACGCATTGTCCATGCATCTAAAGAGTATGTTGCACTAAGGGTTGTTAAGTTATCAAAATCAATAAAAAAGTCGTCATTATAGGCTTGTATCTTTGCTGTGGAGCTACCATAAGCGAGTTTTAAGCGTAAGAAGCCATCGTTAATTGCTTTGCTGTATTCCACATCTACACCATCGAAATTTCCTGCAATGTTGGCAAACGAGTAGTACGAATGAGGCGGGCGCACCCATAAATAGGCATATCCTACGTAAGGGTATTCCGATAGTAAGTAAAGGTCGCTATTTAACCTGCCTGCACGAATAGCCCAATGACGGGTAGGGCGATAGCGCACAAAGGCGAGCTCTAAAAAATTATCAAAGCTTTTAAAGGCATGATCTTGTATTACTAGTTGAACTACAGAGTCCCAATTTTTGGCTAGTGATATATTAGCCTGACCACCTAAAATTGAATCACGCGTTGCTGAAAAACCAGATTCGTTCACATTTGAATAACTCGATGCAAAGCCAATATCTGAATCGTCCGTGTAGCTGAGTGTTAAGGATGCAAAACCACTAAATTGTACATCTATGTCGTTTGCATAGGTTTTATTAGCAGCAGAAATTACCAATATTGCTATGGCAATTGTACCTCGGAACAACATGTTAGCTCGTATTTTTATAATGTAGATAGTAAAAAGATAGCACAATTTATTAAATTACCAACTTAAGCATTACAGTGGCTTATCAATTAAATACAAAAAAACATGGCATCCTCTTAAATTTTGTACTTTGTTAAGCGAAGTACTGGGACATAAGAAAAGCAAGGCGGAAAATTTGTGTTATCTATTGTTATAAGTGGCGACAATATAGATTATGAATAGGGCGGTTTTTTGATATTACTAAACTTAAAACTTGTTGGTTACTGGATGAGCTTTATTTTTATAAGGCTGCTTAAATTAGGCAGCCATTTGTATTTAAAACTTTAAAAGCGATTATTTAAAATGGTGCATAGCCATCATTTGGTTTGTTTGGGTTAGTCCAGCGCTGTTTAGCATCAACAGGAATGCGTGGTGCGCCTTGTGCTGGTAATCGACCGCGCTCCCCATACAACCACAATACAAAGTTAGTTCGCTCGCCACTGGTAATAGGCTTGGCTGCGTGTGCAATATTGCCTCGATGTAACATGGCAGTACCAGGCTTAAAGGTAAGTGATTTAATGTCACCTGTGTACGGGTGATAAAAGTCCACTTGTGACCCTGTAAACTCTTCGCCTGGTAAATTTAGGTTAATGTTAAGCGTTACAGCTGATGCGTCGGTATGTGGGCGAATTGACGAATCTGTATTTGGCTCATAATAAATTGAAAAGCCAAATGTTTGTGTATCAAACCCCATAACTTCGGGGAACAGCATACGTGAAATAGGGCGCATATAAGTGTTTAGTATTTCGTTATAAAATGCTTGAAAGCTTGGCGCGGCTAAATAACCTTCTGATCGGCTATCAAGCATGGCACCACGGCGATTTAACACTATGCCGTATGGCGGGCGCATAGGGATTTGCGAATTCCATACTTGTTCTAAATATCCGTGTAATACTGCTAGTCGCTCAGGATCAAAAAATTGAAATTGAAACACATCAGGCGCTACTTCGTGTAATAACGCTTTTACGGCTAGCTCTTTTGATGGATCTTCCCATGCTTGCTTTACTGCTTCGCGTAGGTTTTATCAAGTAGTGTGTCGTCAAGCGTAAACGTTGAGCTATCTATTGAAGTTGCTTCCCATTCGCTCCACGCGTTTGTAATTAGGTCAGTGTTGTTTATCCAAAAGTTTTGTACTGCTGGTTCACGGTAAAGCATGGCTTGTCGTGTTGGTAACTCTAGAGCACGCGCTAGTTGTAATTGGTTGGCAAACATTTTGTGTAACTCCAGTTGTTGAATTTTGTTTATATCAATTTAGGAGTGCAATTTATTGCATTTGATTTAGTAGATAAACAGCCTGCTTTAGGAAACAGAATATACTATTTATTGATAATGAATCCTAAAACTAAGTATCTTTAGTCAAGCAATACTGTCCACTTAAAGCGAAGTACCACGTATCCTATTTGCTATTCAAGCACTTAGCTTAATAACAAAGGCTTTATGAAATAGACGGTGTATAAATAAACCTTTATTATAAATTCCTTGTTTTGCCTATGTTATAGCTAGGATTTAATAGCAATATAAAATGGAGATTAATTGTGGAAGATAAATTAAAAGAAAAAAGTGTGACACAGAAATTTTTTGGTGAATATTCTTGGATGTATCAAGTTTCATCGTTTGTTGCTTTTATTATGGCTATTTACATTAGCTTTAATGGAGAAGGAAATGTTTGGACACAGCTTGTGAGAGGTGATTTTAATTCTGCTTTGCTTGTTAGCATTGTTGGTTATTTATCTGAATTTAGATATCGATTTATTAAAGAATCTCGCAATAACTAAAATATTAAAAAGCTGATAATTAAACCAGCCTTTTAATATTTTACTGTGGTATACCTGATTTAACGCGATTAATGGGTTGCTCTGTCACCCCAAATTTCTTCTAGGCGGCTGTCGCGACCACAACGCCAACGATAAGTGTTGTATCGGATTGGATTGTTTTTGTAATAATCTTGGTGAAAGCTTTCCCTCCCTTTTATAGGGTAAAAGGTGCTTGCGTTTAGTATAGGTGTAACCACAGTTTGATTAGGGAACTCGGCAACTACTGCAGCTTTTGTTTTTTCAGCTAATTTACGTTGTTCGTCGTTTTGTACAAATATAGCGCTTAAGTAACTAGGGCCTTTATCGCAAAATTGGCCTTTGGCATCAAAGGGATCAATATTTACCCAGTAATGATCAAGTATGCCCTGATAGCTAACTATGGCCGGATCGTATGTGATTTCTACGGCCTCGTAATGGCCTTTATGATTACCATTGTATGTCGGGTTTTTAAGTTTACCGCCAGTAAAGCCCGATATTACATCGGTTACGCCTTCTAGCTTTTCAAAGTCACTTTCCATACACCAAAAACAACCTCCAGCTAGAACGGCTTTTTCGGTTTTAGCTGCATGGGAAAATGTACTAAACAAAATAACGGCAGATGTTAATGCAAGCGTAAGTGATTTTTTCATAAAATTATCCATCTGTACTGTGAGTTTATAAATACTTATAAAGTTAGACCCGCTAAGTGCTAATACAATTTCATTGTAGAGGGCTGGCCAACTTATATATGGTGAAAAATATTGCACTTTGACAAGTTTTATAGGGATAAGGCGAGTAACAAGATCACTATTTAAGTTAGTAGCACGGTTTAATTGGGTTAGCCAAGTGGGTGTTGAATTATGCTTACATGTTCATTAAAGTGACAACATTCGTGATATAAATTAGCAGGTGATAAATGAACCAGTTAACAGAAACATCAATAAGCTGCCCTTATTGTGGAGAAAGTATAGAAGTATTACTTGATGCAGCAGATATTGATGAGCAATACATAGAAGACTGCCAAGTGTGCTGTAAGCCTATTTCGTTTGTGGTATTTGAAAATGATGACGAGCTAAACGTTAATGTTTACAGCGAAGACGATGCATTTTAACTCGTTAATTAGATAGTAGGCTGCAAAATTGCAGCCTTTTTACTGTGTATATGTTTGGTTAGCTATTTTGCTCACGCGCTAATTGGTTAGGGAGAAGTTCTTCTACTATTTCGCGTGCAGGAAGTGTATAGCGTGTGCCGTCAAACATTACTGAGGTAAACTCGTTAATATTAGTAATGCCTGTTAAGGTCCAGCCTTCGCCGCGCTTTGGGCAATATACTGTGGTAGTGGGTTGTATTACTTTAAAATCGTCACTCATTACGTTCTCTTACTCTTTTTGCTTTAAAGATAATGCTTGTGAAAGGGGTATGGTAAGTTAATAATGCGTGCCCATAAAGAGCTAATTTAACTAACCACTTAAATAAAATGTTTAACACCACAAAGCTTGAGCGCGTTACGCTACGTTTAGTTACCCACAAACACGCAGCGTGTTTATTTAATATTTTAAATCACCCGCACGTGTCAGAATTTAACGACTACGAAACACCACTTAGCAAAACGCAAATCAAACAATTAATACAAGATGATATTAGTGCATATTACGAAGGTGAAGTAATTCGAGTTGCAATTGAACATAATATATCTGGAAAGTTAATGGGTACTTGTGGGCTTTATAATTTAACCCCGTGTAAAAGTGGTGCGTTTATAGGATTTGAGCTGCATCCTGACTTTTGGGATAAGGGCGTAATGTTTGAAGTGGTGACCGGTTTTATTGAAACTCTAGTTAAGCATATTCCGCTTAAACATTTGTCTGCTGAGGTGAGTGCACATAATGCACGTTCCCATAATTTACTTATGAAACTAGGGTTTAGTTTAAGAGAAAATTCTATTTGGCATAAATCACTTTAACTCAAGACGGCAATTATAAGTGCTTACCTTTTTCAATCCTCAATCCTTAAAGCTCAGTAAATAAAATACAAAAAATAGCGGCTTTCTATTATAGTTAAGCGTAAGCAAATGAATTTGTTACCCGTGTTTTATTAAACATTTACGCTTAACAAGGATTTTATATGCTAGAAAAACTCTCTCAAGATGCGCTTGTAATTTGGGCGACCATTGACCCAATAGGCACTATGGCGCTGTTTGCTGCGCTTACTTCTCATTTAACTGATCAACAACGCCGTAAAACTGCATTTAAAACGGTACTTTATGCCGGGGGCGTATTATTGGGTTCTATTTTAATAGGGCAACTAATACTTAATGCGATGGGAATTAGGTTGGTATCGTTTCAGTTAGGGGGCGGAATTATATTGTTTTTATTTGGCCTGCAAATGATTTTTGGAAACGATTCTAACAAAGCCAAACAAGACCCCGATCACGATATAGCCGTGTTTCCGCTTGCTATACCTGCAACGGCGACTCCTGGCGCTATTTTGGCGGTAATACTACTTACCGATAACCACATACACCCAATTACTACTCAAATAGGCACAGCGCTTGTTACACTTGGTGTGTTGGGTATTACCTTAATACTGTTGCTGCTTTCGGGTAAAATTATTAAGCTAATTGGTACTGGCGGCGCGTCTATTTTAACGCGAGTGATGGGCATGATTTTAGCCGCGTTTTCGGTTGAGCTTATTATGACCGCGCTTGAAATAAAGCAATGGGTAAAGCTCGATTAAATAACTCCTAAACATTGAAAGGAATGCCGTATGGCAATAAAAATAACAAAACACTATATTATTAATTTAAGTTTAGCCGTAGTCATTTTTGCTATTGGTATTTTAGCCATACGCTATTACAACCATTATGTATCGGCCTATACAGATGTAACAATTAACTCAAGCGTGCTTAATGAGTCGCGCAAAGTGTTTATAAGATTGCCCGCTAATTATAATCCTAAAAAAGCGTATCCGTTAATTATTAAAACCGATGGTAACGTTAATTTAGATACATGGGATAAAGCACTTACAAAACAAGCTAAGAGCGAAAAAGGGGATAAGGCTATATTAGTGTCTATTCCTAATTTGTTTTTTACAGATACACGTAATCGTGATTTAGTACCTCCTTATGCCCGCCAAGATGTAAATACACAAGCGCGTCCAGAGCATGAAACACTTATTGAACCAAATGGTGAAGCCGACAAGTTTTTAGCGTTTATTGAAACTGAGTTACTTCCGTATTTATCGGTAAAATATAAGCTTAGTAATAACCGTGTATTAAGTGGTTTTTCGGCAGGTGGTAGCTTTGTACTTTATACACTGCATACAAAGCCTGAATTGTTTAATGGCTATTTTGCTTTTAGCCCAGCGGCTTGGTATGACGATATGACCGTAGTAAATAATTTAGAAGCGTTTTTAAGTGCTCAAAATAACAAAGTTAAGTCGTCTACTTATTTATATCTCTCGGTGGGCGGGGCAGAGCATCCGCTAATGTTAAAAGCGTTTAGTAATTTAGAGGCCGCTTTAACAGCCAACCCTAACTATAACCTTGTGTGGCAAAGTGCTATAAACAAAGGTGCTGAGCATTCAGATAATCCATCAATTAGTGTGGCTAAGGCATTAGCTGGTTATAGTACGTTTATTAAAAAGTAGGTTAGATAGGTTTAAGTAATAACTGTATACATATACAGTTATCATTGTTTTATCTATTTATGACAACGAATCAGCTTTATTATTAACGACTTACAAAGAAAGGTTGGTTTAAATTATTTTTCACAGCAATCCCATGAGCATATACACATCTATTTGTTACTGCTTTTAATCAGCCTTTCGCCTTTGTGATCAGCAATAAGCAGTGTAAGTACTTTGCAAGTTCAATATAGTTTCACCATATTTTTATACTCTTAATGCAGTTAATAAAAATTGGCTGGTGGCTTTATACCAAAAGAACACATCATACTGAATGTTGCTATAACGCTAAACTTAGCAATAGAGTCAAATTAGAAAAAAATAATCAGAGGGGCAATCAAAATAATAAAGCCTGCGGTAACTACATCCACTAAAAATATAAATGCCGAGTGTGGACTATGAGTGATTAATTAAAGTTTTTCCTCGCTCATTGTAATGAGCAGCAAAACGGTAAACGTAAAAAATAGGGTCATCGTGAATGGTGCTATTACAAATTAAAAAAGCCCAGTTAAAAAAGTTAAAAGGGCTAAAAGGGTTGTGCTTAGGGAAGTTGTAATCGTTTTATAAACTTATATTTAAAACTTATATCTAAAACCAAATGCTATACCGTCATCTTCCGACTGCTCCATTTGCGCTTGTTGATCGTCGTTATCGCTTTCAAAGTCGCTAAAGTCTTTACGCGCTTCTACGTAGGCAATAGTGTCTTCGTCAATTAAGTAGTGAAGGCCAATAACAGCAAACTGACGCTTAAATACATCGTCTGGGTCGGCGTTAAAGTTTGGCTGAATTACGTAATCATCACCGGCATCAAACACGTTGTAGGCAATAAAAGGGCGAAAATCGTTATCAAAGCGGTAAGATGCAAATGTTTCTACACCGATTGCGTCTTTAATTAAGCGACCAATGTTATCTGTGTCGTGGTTTTTGTTTTTATTTACGTTGGCTGCAACGTATAGGCCGGGCTCATCAATGTTGCCCCACATAATACCTGCACCATAAATTAAATCTTCAACATTACGAGTAGAACCATCGCCAAACGTTAAATCAAACTCACCACGGTTAACACCTGCTGTAAGTGTTAGCATGTCAGTTGGGGTATAAGTTACAGACGCACCAAATGTGTAGTTAAATTCAACTTCTTGGGCTGCACTATCGCCAGAGTTCCAAAGTGCTTCACATTCTTCTTCTGAAATGTCGGTGACGTCACAGGTATAAAATTCGCTGTTTTTAAGCTGCGCTTGTACTGCAAAACTAAAATCGTTATAGCTATTGCGGTACTGCACTAATTTATCTCCACGGCCAGTGCCATTAACAGCGCCATCGTCTTTGTTATAGGTGTAAACACCAGCCGCATTGCCATCCCATACAAAGCTATTATTTGTGCCGTAAACTACGTCGTACCATGCACCCCATTGTTTACCAATGGTAAGTTGGCCATATTTTTCGTGCGAAAGCCCTGCGTAACCTAAACGGTTGTATAAAAACTCATCCTGGATAGACTCAAAACGATTGTTATAAATAATATCGCTGCTGCCAACAGGGTTTACACCCCATTCTACGAGTGCGAGTGCGGTCCAGTCTTTCTTAAGCTTTCGGGTAAATCCAAAGTTAATGCGCGAGGTACCGTTAACAACTTCGGTTTCGTTTTGTGTATTAATTACACGCACATCAAGATATCCACCAACTTCAACAGTATTTTTGTCATCTTTGTATAATTCTACTGCCGAAACAGCGGGTGCGAATACAATACTTGCGCTAATAAGCGTCGCTAATTTTTTGCTCATCTTGTGTGTTGCCCTGTGTAAATTGGTCAATTTTTTACGTAGGTAAAAATTCAGATTCGAAGACTAACAAAGCAATAAACGGCTCAAAAGTGAAAAATACTCAATAAAATTAATCGTTAAACTTAACGGATATTCACTAAAGGTTAATTTTGTTTTTCAGGTGTTGCAAAAGTTTATGTTTTTAATGATTTGATAGGTAAATAGGATGAGAAATTAGCGATGTATAAAAATTGTAATTTGAATTAATTTCATCTTGGTTAAAAAGTAGTAACTAGTGTAAAAGCTCTAAAAGTACTTTATTTTCATAAATATAACTTTTTATTATTACAGGGTGAACAAAAATGAGTTAAGTAGACACACAAACACGTTAAAAGTGTTTTTACTCTAATTTGTATCGTAATTTCTAATCTCTTATGCCTGTTTATAAAACATACTTTATGGATTTTAATTAGAATTAGTTGAATAAAAATTAACGAAACCATTAAATCTAATCCGTTATTTTTACTACTAACTACATAGCCATAATAAATGGCTAAAACGCAGTAGTTTGCTTTTAAACTTTCATAGAAAAACAGGCCATTTTGGTTTAAACTGCGCGCAATTTAAATACATCATTACTCCTTTGGAGGGTAGCGCTATTATTAGTACAGCTAATGTCACCATGCAATTTGGTGCTAAACCATTATTTGAAAATATCTCAGCAAAATTTGGCGATGGTAACCGTTACGGTTTAATCGGTGCAAATGGTTGTGGTAAATCAACATTTATGAAAATTTTAAGTGGTGAGCTTGAAGCGTCTTCAGGTAATGTAAGTACTGATCCTAACGAACGTGTTGCTAAACTTAATCAAGATCAGTTTGCCTACGAAGAATACTCAGTAATCGATACCGTGATTATGGGCCACAAAGAGTTGTGGGAAATTAAACAAGAACGAGACCGTATTTACTCTTTACCTGAAATGAGTGAAGAAGACGGTATGAAAGTAGCCGATCTTGAAACTGAATTTGCTGAAATGGATGGTTACTCTGCAGAATCTAAAGCAGGTGAGCTTTTATTAGGTGTAGGTATTGGCACTGACCAACACTTTGGCCCAATGTCAGAAATTGCACCGGGTTTTAAGCTGCGCGTGCTACTTGCACAGGTATTATTTTCAGACCCAGACATTATGCTACTTGATGAGCCTACTAATAACTTGGATATTTACACCATCAAGTGGTTAGAAGACGTGTTAAATCAGCGCGACTGTACCATGATAATCATCTCGCATGACCGTCACTTTTTAAACTCTGTGTGTACACACATGGCCGACATTGACTACGGCGAGCTTCGTATTTACCCAGGTAATTATGACGAATACATGTTTGCAGCAACGCAAGCACGTGAGCAATTACTTAACGAAAACGCGAAAAAGAAAAACCAAATTGCTGAACTTCAACAGTTTGTATCTCGTTTCTCTGCTAATGCATCTAAAGCTAAGCAAGCAACATCGCGTGCTAAACGTATCGACAAAATCCAATTAGACGAAGTTAAAGCATCTTCACGCCAAACGCCGTTTATCCGTTTTGATCAAGAAAAGCAGTTATTCAGAAACGCACTTGAAATGACAAACTTAACACAAGGTTTTGACGACAATATGTTGTTTTCTGGACTTGAAGGTTTAGTAGAAGTTGGCGAACGTATTGCTATTATTGGTGAAAATGGTGTTGGTAAAACAACATTACTTAATACATTAGCAGGGCGCCTAGCACCTAAAGCTGGTGAGTTTAAGTTCTCAGAAAACGCGAATATTGGTTACTACGCGCAAGATCACGCTGATGAGTTTGCAACCGACATGAACTTGTTTCAGTGGATGGAGCAATGGCAACAAGAAGGCGACGACGAGCAAGTGGTTCGTAGCTTCTTAGGCCGTATGTTATTCTCTCAAAACGATATTAAAAAATCAGTTAAAGTAATTTCAGGTGGTGAGCAAGGCCGCATGTTGTTTGGTAAAATTATGATGCATAAGCCAAACATATTGTTAATGGATGAGCCAACTAACCACATGGATATGGAATCAATTGAAGCGCTTAACTTAGCCCTTGAAGCTTACGAGGGTACATTGATGTTTGTTTCCCACGACCGTCAGTTTGTATCATCGGTTGCAACCCGTATTTGGGAAATTAAAGACGGTAAAGTTATCGACTTTAGAGGCAACTACGCCGAATACTTAGCGAGTAAAGAAGCTTAATTAGCTATTTACCCGTTAACTCTAAAAAGCCATGTTTAAACATGGCTTTTTTTGTTTTTGTGAGTCGCAATTAAACTTGGTTTGGGTATAATACCCGCCTAAAACCGGACATAAGTCCGCTATTTTTAAAATACATTACTGAGGAGTATTTATGACTGTTGGCATTATTATGGGTTCAAAATCAGATTGGCCAACCATGGAACATGCAGCACTTATGCTAGAGCATTTTGGCATTAAGTACGAAACCAAAGTCGTGTCTGCACACCGCACTCCTCAATTACTTGCTGATTACGCAAGTTCAGCCGCAGAACGTGGTATTAAAGTTATTATTGCTGGTGCTGGCGGCGCAGCGCATTTACCTGGTATGGCGGCTGCTTTTACGTCGCTTCCTGTACTTGGCGTACCTGTAAAATCAAAAGCATTAAATGGTGTTGATTCACTTTTATCTATTTGCCAAATGCCTAAAGGCGTTGCAGTAGGTACGCTTGCAATTGGTGAGCCGGGCGCAGCAAACGCGGGTTTATTAGCTGCACAAATTTTAGGATGTCAAAATCCAGAAATTTTTGCAAAAATTGAAGCGTTTCGTAAAGCTCAAACCGACACTATATTAGCTAATCCAAACCCTGCAGAGTAATGATGAATATTTTAATATTAGGTGCAGGGCAACTTGCACGTATGATGAGCCTTGCAGGAGCGCCGCTTAATTTAAACGTTGTTGCGTACGATGTAGGCAGTAAACAAATTATGCACCCGCTAACCGGTGAGGTTTATAACACGTCGCTTGAGCAAGCAATATCAAACGCTGATGCCATTACTGCCGAGTTTGAGCACATTCCTGATGATGTTTTAACCCTTTGCTGTAACAGTAATAAGTTTTACCCAGGTAAAGCCGCTATTAAAACCGGTGGCGATCGCTCGCTTGAAAAGGCATTGCTTGATAAAACAAACGTAACTTGTGCGCCGTACCAATTAATTACTGAAAAAGCGCATTTAGAACTTGCCGTTAAAACTCTAGGTAAACCACTTGTAATTAAAACATGCCAAGCGGGTTACGACGGAAAAGGCCAATGGCGTTTAAAATCGGATGATCAAATAGACGAAATTTGGTCACAAATGGCTGATTTTATTGCATCGGGCACAGAGCTTTCGCCACATACAATTATTGCTGAAAAAATGATCCCGTTTGATCGTGAAGTATCTATTATTGGTGCGCGCGACAAACACGGTAATGTTGCTATTTATCCGCTAACAGAAAACGAGCACACAAATGGTGTATTAACGCTTTCTATTGCCGGTAAAAATAATCAAAGTGTTGAAGCTCAAGCAAACGATGCATTTACAAAAATAGCAAACGAGCTTAACTACGTTGGCGTATTAGCAATTGAGTTTTTTGATGTAAGAGGCACGTTACTCGTTAACGAAATTGCACCGCGCGTACATAACTCTGGCCACTGGACGCAACAAGGTTGCCATTGCTCGCAGTTTGAAAACCACATGCGTGCTGTTGCAGGCTTACCGCTTGGTAATACAGAGCTTAAACACATTACCGCGATGATAAACGTATTAGGCCAACCAAGTATTCCAAGTGAAGTATTAAAAACAGTTGATGTAACGAGCCATTGGTACGGTAAAACTGCAAAACCAGGTCGTAAAATGGGCCATATTAATGTATCAGCTGTTAATATGAGTGAGCTTACAGACAAACTTGGTGAACTTACAGAGTACCTACCAGAGCAAGATTATCCTGGTATTTTAAAAGCAGCTGCCAATTTACTGCTCAGTGAATAGTTATCATACCTTTATATAAATACCGGCTTAAGCCGGTATTTTTTTGTCATAAAAATGGGCTTTGAATATGTAATACTGTTAAAGTCTAATTTTAAATTTGTGAAGTAAAACAATGAAACTAAAAACAATATCTGGCGTGCTAGCCATTACTGCATTATTTAGCTTAAATACATTTGCATCGGAATCTCTTCGTGTTGCAACTTTTAATGTAAGTATGGATGCAACTAATCACACGCCTAAAGGTGAGCAAGTTAAAAGTGATGCTTTAGTTAATGCACTTAAAGCTAACCACCAGCAAGTTAAGAACATAGCGGAAATTATTCAGCGTGTTCGACCTGATATTATTTTACTTAACGAATTTGATTACATCCCAAAAGAGCAAGGCATTGAATACTTTAATCAGCATTATTTAAATGTAGGTCAGCAAAAACAAGCCGCTATTAACTACCCTTACTCTTATATTGCACCAGTAAATACAGGCCTAGCTACCGAGTTTGATTTAGATAACGATGGCAAAAAAAATGGCGTGATGGGCGATGCACAAGGCTTTGGCTTTTTTGAAGGGCATTATGGTATGGCTATTTTGTCAAAATACCCAATTAATTTTGATAAAGTAAGAACCCTTCAAACCTTTAAATATAAAGACATGCCAAATGCACAAATGCCTGTAATGCCTAAAACAGGTGAACACTGGTATAACGCACAAGAATGGCAAGCACTTAGACTCAGTTCTAAATCGTTTTGGGATTTACCTATTAGCGTAAATGATAAAACAATTCATGTTATTGCATCTCACCCAACACCGCCTGTATTTGACGGTGAAGAGGATAGAAACGGCAAGCGTAACCACGATGAAGTAAAGTTAATTGCCGATTACATTTCAAATGCTAAGTATATTTATGACGATAAAGGCGAAAAGGGCGGTTTAAAAGTTCACTCTCGTTTTGTTATTTTAGGCGATTTAAATGCAGCCCCTGAGGGGGACAAAGCCCGTACAAATACCACCGACCAATTACTTAAAAACCCACTTATCAACGCAAGCTTTGTTCCAAAAAGCGAAGGTGCTAAAGAGCAGTATGATGTGCCATATGCACAAAATTACAGTGCTAATTGGCAAGCCCGTGTTGATTACGTTTTACCATCAAACTATGGTTTAAAAATTAAGGACGGTGGTGTGTTTTGGCCTACTAAAATGAGTAGTGAGTATCGCTTAATTAAAGATAGAAACGCATCGAGCGATCACCGCATGGTTTGGCTTGATTTGGTAATTGAATAACGCCTGTTAACAAGAGAAGCGCTAGTAAACTGAGCTTTACCCTGTTTAATGGCTATTTATCTTAAAAAATTGCAATAACTTAAGTGCTTCTGCTTAAATACGGCTTAATTATAATAACCGTATAGAAGCACTATGATTTTTAATTTTTCTTCATCTAAAACGTTAGTGGCCTTAGCTGTTGCCTCAAGTGTTATGCTTGCAGGTTGTAGCGCTACCGCTAATACCTCTTCAACACAGCAAAGTGCTTTACCAGCAAGTAAGGTTGCTGCGGTTGTAAACACGCCAGCAGATATCGGCTCACAAAAAATAACGCTAGAACAAGCAATGGCCGATCCGGATTGGATGGGTAATCAGCCAGAGGGTGCTTACTGGGCGAGCGATTCGTCTACTATTATTTATGCTCAAAAAGAGCTGGGTAATACACTACGCGATTTATTTAGCCAATCGGTTACTAGCCAAACAGCAGAGCAAGTAGCTCTTAATAAACTTCATACTGTGGGTTCAAATAAAGCCGTTTATTCTAAAAATAAAACAATGGCGGCCTACACATTTAAAGGCAATGTATTTGTTAAAAACCTAAAAACCGGCGAACTTAAACAAATTACAGCTACATCAGCGGGCGAGTCAAAGCCACAATTTTTAAATAATGGCGATTTAGTTTACCGCCAAGGTAATGTATTTTTTAAAGTTGATTTAAAAACAGGCTTAACGAGCGAGCTTGCTAACTTAAAACTTGCTGATGAGCCAAAAGGTATTGAAGAGCCAAGCACTTATATTGCTAAAGAGCAGCATAAATTGATTAAATTTGTGGCGCTTCAACAAAAAAATAAAAAAGATAAGCAAGCACGCAGTGAGCAAATTAATGAACAAAACGATTCAATTGCTAATACGGCTTACTACTTAGGTGACGGTAATAAAGTTGCTGAGGCTCAGCTTTCGCCAAATGGTGATGCGTTATTAGTCGTTGTACAAAAGCAAACTGATTGGCGTGGTGATGGTGATATTATGCCAAATTACATCACTAATGATGCAACCATTGAGCCTAAAAAAGCACGCCGCCGTGTAGCTGACGCTAAAGAAGAAACCTCAAAGCTTGTCTACATCAATTTAACTAACAAAGAGCAAACATCACTTAGCTTTAATACCTTACCGGGCTTTGACGAAGATGTTTTAGCCGCAGTTAAAAAAGAAAATTATGCACGTGATGGTAAAACATATAAGTCTAAAAAGGCACCTCGTGGTATTAACCTTATTATGGACTGGGGTTTTGAGCAAAGCCCAATAGTATGGAACGATGACGGCTCGCAAGTGGCTGTAATGCTTGAAGCGTGGGACAACAAAGACCGTTGGCTTGCTACTGTAGATTTTAAAAACAACAAACTTATGTCGCAACACCGCCTGCATGACGACGCATGGATTGCTTATGCGTTTAACGACTTTGGGTGGTTACATAACTCGAACACGCTTTATTACCTATCGGAAGAGTCGGGTTACAGCCAGCTTTATAAAAAACCAGTTAATGGTAGTGCAACCGCGCTAACACAAGGCCAATTTGAGGTTTCTAACTTAACGCTTACAAGTGACGACAGCGCAATTTATTATAAAGCGAATGTTGAACACCCAGGTCTGTACGAAATTTACCGCGTTAACCCGCAAACTGGTAAGAGTGAGCAAGTTACTGACTTAAACGGCATGACCGATTACACGTTGAGCCCAGATGAAACTAAGTTACTCCTTAAGCACTCTACAATTACGATGCCTAATGAGCTTTATGTAGCAGATGCTAAAGCCAATACAAAAGCAACGCGATTAACTCATACAGTGTCGGATGAGTTTTTAGCTAAAAAGCTAACTGCACCTAAAATTGTTGCTGTGCCATCGAGCCATACCGAACAACCAATATACGCAAAAGTGTACTACCCAGCTGATTACGTTGAAGGTGAAGTAGGTAAAAATCGCAAAGCAGTTATTTTTAACCACGGCGCGGGTTACTTACAAAACTCACATATGGGATTTTCGGTTTATTTTCGTGAATTTATGTTTCATTCATTGCTCGCTGATGAAGGTTACATAGTAATGGATATGGATTACCGCGCATCTAAAGGTTACGGGCGTGATTGGCGCACCGCAATTTATCGTCAAATGGGAACGCCTGAAACACAAGATTTAGCCGATGGCGTTAAATGGATGGCGCAAAATGCCAACGTTGATACCAAAGCAGTCGGCACTTATGGTGGCTCTTACGGCGGCTTTATGACCTTTATGGCATTGTTTACCGCGCCTGAGTTGTTTCAATCGGGTGCGGCACTTAGACCTGTTACCGATTGGGCACATTACAATACAGGTTATACAGCTAATATATTAAACCATCCTGATGTTGACCCGATTGCGTATGAGCGCAGCTCGCCAATTTATTACGCTGAGGGCTTAAACAAACGTTTATTAATTAATGCCCCAATGGTTGACGATAACGTGTTTTTTCAAGACTCAGTGCGTTTAGTACAGCGCTTAATAGAGCTTGAAAAACAAAACTTTGAAACAGCTATATTCCCTGTTGAACCGCATGGCTTTGTACAGCCTTCAAGCTGGTTAGACGAATACCGCCGTATTCATAAATTATTTAAAGAAACGCTTTAAGCTTTAATTATAAAAACAAAAACGCCGCATTGGTTTAGTTAACTAATGCGGCGTTTTTATTGGGTTGAACAAAATCTAACTTTATTTTTTCTTTTTAAAGAGCTCTATAACCAGTGGTATGGCAAGCAGAGTCCCGCCAATTACACCAATTAAATGTGCATCAATAGCCACAGTGGAGTTAATAAGCTTTCCTATATCAGCATTAGGGCCGCTAAATTGCTCAAACGCTATTTTAATCCATACGCCTATAAATAATAAATAACCCGACTTAAGCCCTACGGTTATATCTTTAACTGCGCCCCAAATAATTACACCATGCAGTAGAGCACTTAATCCGGTGTAAATATGTATGTTTGGGCAAAACCAATAAACACCGAGTCCACACCACAGTGCTAGCGAAATTGCATTAAAAGCGTAGCGAGTAGGGGATGTGTATTCGCCATGTAGTAACCATATTAGTAAAACACCACTGGCATTTAATCCCAAATGAGCCCAATTAGCATGAACAAATTGGCTAGAAAAAATTCGCCACAGTTCGCCATCATCAATTAGGCTTCGGTTAAATTCAAGTAAACTATTTAAATCAAATGCAGCAAAAATGGTACTAAAAAGCAGCAAAATAATAGGCGGTAATATATAACGAGGTTGAATAGGTAAATTAAGCATTTTATTATATTTTTTTAGTCAAAATTTTTGCATATTGTGCCCGTTTAACTTTAAGATGCCAAATACAACTACGTAATTAAGTGTTTTTAGTATTTTTATGCATTTTAAACTTAACTCATTATTTGCCATTGGGCTGTGCGCAGTATCACTGCCTTCATTTGCACAGCAAACAACTCAAATTGAAACTCGCGAACCTGAAGCTGCTACCGGATTAATCCATAAAAAAGTAGTGAAAGGTGATAAATACATGGTAGCTGCGGCAAATCCATATGCCTCAAAAGCCGGTCAACAAATTTTAGCCCAAGGCGGCAGTGCCGTAGATGCTGCGATTGCTACTCAACTAGTGCTTACTTTAGTTGAACCGCAATCCTCAGGTATTGGCGGTGGTACATTTATGATGTATTACAACAAAGCTAACAATAAATTGACTAGTTTTGATGGCCGCGAAACTGCACCTGCAAATGCAGACGAAACGCTGTTTTTAGATAAACACGGTAAAGCCGTTAAATGGATTGAAGCCGTAGTAGGTGGACGCTCTGTTGGTGTACCCGGTATTTTACATGCCTTTGCAAGCGCACATAAACAATACGGTACATTACCGTGGGAAGCGCTTTTTAAACCGGCTATTGAACTTGCAGAACAAGGATTTGTAGTTTCGCCGCGTTTACATGGCTTATTAGCCCGACAGTTAAACCCTGGCGTGTTGAGCATGCCAATTATTAACGAATACTTTTACCCAAATGGTAAATTAATTGAAGTGGGTAGTGTTAAAAAGAATCAACCACTTGCTGATTTATACAAAGACATTGCAAAGCAGGGCATTGATGCATTTTACAAAGGCGAAAATGCAAAACAAATGGTTAATGCGGTACAACACTCTAAAATTGCCCCTGGTAAATTAAGCGTACAAGATTTAGCAGATTATAAAAGTAAAGAGCGCGATGCCGTATGTATTCAATACCGTGCTTATAACGTGTGTTCTATGGCACCACCAAGTAGTGGCGGCGTAGCAGTACTGCAAATGCTTGGCTTGCTTGAACATAAAGATATGAGCGCACTTAAGCCAAATGGCGAAAAGGCGATTCATTACTTTAGCCAAGCTTCGCGTATTGCATTTGCCGATCGCGATATGTACATGGGCGATCCCGATTTTACTCAAGTACCTACACAAGAGCTCTTAAACAAAGATTATATTGCCTCACGCGCTAAATTAATTACCGAAACAGACCAAAAAGCCGTAGCAGGTAATCCTGTAGGGTACTTAAGTTATGCAATGGATGATTCATACGAGTTACCTTCTACCTCACATGTATCTATTGTAGATAGTAAAGGTAATGCCGTTTCGATGACCAGTTCAATTGAAATGGCGTTTGGCTCTACAGTTATGGTTAATGGCTTTATTTTAAATAACCAACTAACTGACTTTTCGTTATCGCCACGTAAAAACGGTAAGCTTGTAGCAAACCGTGTAGAGGCTGGTAAACGCCCGCGTAGCTCTATGTCACCGGTAATGGTATTTAATAAAGATGGTAGCTTACGCTTAATCGTAGGCTCACCTGGCGGTAGTCGTATCATAGATTACGTTGCACAAGTTGTTGTGGGTGTTATTGACTGGAATTTATCAGCGCAAGACGCCATTAACTTACCCCGTACAACAAATCGTAACGATTACACCAGCCTTGAAAAAGGCACAACCATTGAAGCCATTGCGCCTGCGCTTACTAAACGCGGCCACAATGTACGTATTATTGATTTAAACTCAGGCTTACACGCAGTTGAAGTTAAAAATAATACCTTATATGGTGGCGCTGATCCGCGCCGTGAAGGTGTTGCGTTATCTGATTTAACTGATAATAACGCCACTATCAAATTTTAAATTATGTATAATATGCATGCGGGCAGTGAAGCCCGCATGTATTTTCTCTCAATGGTCTGACTAGCTTAATTGTCGTTGCAATTAAACCTCTAACACTGATAATGACAGATCATAACTTAAGACTCCGTTAAAGCCTGGAAATATGACAACTAATACTGATCCTAACTACTTATATATTCATCATTCTGGCCCCGGCCTAATTGAAACACCGCTATTAAATAAAGGCAGCGCCTTTAGTAAAAAAGAACGCGAAAATTTCAATCTTGCTGGTTTACTTCCTCCTCGCTTTGAAACAATAGAAGAGCAAGTTGAGCGTTGTTATCAGCAGTATTCTAGCTTTACAGACAACCTTAATAAGCATATTTACTTACGTGCGATTCAAGATAACAACGAAACACTTTACTACCGTTTAGTTCGTGACCACCTTGAAGAAATGATGCCAATCATTTACACGCCTACAGTTGGGGATGCTTGTGAAAAATTCTCTGACATTTACCGCAGCGCACGTGGCTTATTTATTTCGTATGAAGACAGATACCAAATTGACGACATTTTACGCAACGCTACCAAAGGTAAAGTAAAAGTTATTGTTGTAACCGATGGCGAGCGTATTTTAGGCCTTGGCGATCAAGGTATTGGCGGCATGGGTATTCCAATTGGTAAATTGTCACTTTACACAGCGTGTGGTGGTATAAGCCCAGCATACACATTGCCTGTAATGCTTGATGTGGGTACTAATAACGAAAAGCTTTTAAACGATCCTATGTACATGGGCGCACGCCATAAGCGTATTGCTCAAGACGAATACGATGAGTTTTTAGATTTATTCATTAAAGCGGTTAAACGTCGCTGGCCAAATGTATTACTTCAGTTTGAAGATTTTGCACAACCAAATGCAATGCCGTTACTTAAGCGCTACCGCAATGAAATTTGTAGCTTTAACGATGACATTCAAGGTACTGCGGCTGTAACGGTAGGTTCTTTACTTGCAGCGTGTCGCGTTAAAAATTCAACCCTTAGCCAACAAAAAGTAGTTTTTGTGGGTGCAGGCTCTGCTGGTTGTGGTATTGCTGAGCAAATTATTAGCCAAATGGTTTTTGAGGGTATTAGTGAAGCTCAAGCGCGTAGCCAAGTATTTATGGTTGACCGTTTTGGCCTACTTACAGAGGGTATGGAAGGCTTACGCGATTTCCAACAAGCTCTTGCACAACCTAAAGGCTCTTTAAGTGATTGGACTTACAGCGGTGAATACGCATCACTTCTTGATGTTATGCACTGTGCACAACCAGACATTTTAATCGGTGTTTCAGGTCAACCTGGTTTGTTTACTGAACAAGCTATTCGAGCAATGCACGCCGGTTGTGAACAGCCAATTATTTTCCCATTAAGTAATCCATCTAAGCAAGTAGAAGCGCATCCTGCTGATGTGATTAAGTGGACTGACGGTAAAGCACTTGTTGCAACAGGCAGCCCGTTTGATCCGGTAGAACACAACGGTGAAATTTTCCCAATCCCACAATGTAACAATAGCTATATTTTCCCGGGTATTGGTTTAGGTGTTATTGCCGCTAAAGCGACACGCATTACTGATGCTATGTTAAGTGTGTCTAGCGAAATGCTTGCAGAGTCGTCGCCACGTGCAAACACAGGTAAAGGTAGTTTATTACCAGCCCTTACGGAAATTGAAACGCTAAGTAAGCGTATTGCATTTGCCATTGCTAAAAAAGCAATCGAAGAGGGCGTTGCTCTTGAGATTACGGATGACGCATTATGGGCAGCAATCGACAAAAATTACTGGTTACCAAAATACCGTAACTATAAACGTTGTAGTGTTTAATAACGGTACCCGTAATTTAGAGTAAATGAGGCTGTACGCTAAGTTACAGCCATTAACAAAAAACAGGCAATTGCCTGTTTTTTTGTGCTTGTTCATATTTAATTAACCACGTAAGGTCTTTAATAATATTTACAAAATTAAAGGATCGACTTAATGAAAACACTGACTCTTGTTTTAGGTAGTGCACTGGCTTTAAACGTACTTAGCTTTGATGCACTTGCGGCAGCGACTCCCGATGCTCCTCATATTTATGTTAAGGGCGAAGCGACTCTTACTACAATGCCAGATTACGTACAGCTTAGTGTAGGTATTACCGAAGTTGATAAAGACTTAATTGCTGCTAAAAATAAAACCGACTTAACTATCGCCAAGGCAATTAAGCTCGTAAAAGAAATTGGTGTTAAAGAGGGAGATATAAACGCAGGGCAAATTTCAATAAACCGTGATAGCCAATACAACCGCACTACCGGTAATCAAGAATTTAAAGGCTTTAAGGTTTCTCGTACGTTAACAGTAAAACTCAGCGATATAAATAAATACCCAGAGTTACTACAAAGCTTAGTTAACAACGGTATTAACGAAATTAATCAAACGCAATTTTTAGCAAGCAACTACAACGAGCTGCATAAAAAAGCGCAAAAGTTAGCAATTAAAGACGCACGGGATGCTGCAAAAGAGTTTAGTGAAGATTATGACGTTGATTTAAAAGGATTATACAGCGCGTCACTAAGTCCACTCAATGTGCAGTCGCAGCCTTATATGCGCGCAGAAAAAGTAATGATGGCTGATAGCGCACCAAGTAACTATGTACCTGATGCCTACCATGCTGGAGAGATTAAAGTAACAGCGTCAAGCTACGCTGTTTACTACATAGATTAAACTATGTTTTAAGTTTTTATTTTTGGTGGTGCTCAAAACGTGCCACCAACTTCTCACCTTGCTCTTGGCTGATACGCGCTATAGAGTTGAGCATATTAGTCACTTCGCGTCTGTCGTATTCATTAGTTACATGCTCATTTATGTCATCAACAATCGCATTTAAATAATTAAATAAACTGTTTCGTGCATCGGTATCTTTATGGGCTACAAACAAAATATTTTTGAATGCCTCAAGCACGTTTGTCATTACGTATGCATCGCCTTTGGCGTAATTACGCAGCGGTGTAAAGTTGTCATGTAATAACTCATCAAAGCTTGTTTCATGAAGGTACAACAATGGGGCATTATCACTGTGCTTAAACGAGTAGTTAATATCGTTAATTGAAAGTCGTTGAATAAGTAAAATACTCAGCATATCAATTGATTTAACCGCAGTACCGGGATCGTTGATACCTGGACTCATTGCCTTAACTGCAATTTCTGATATTTGCGTTAATCCATAACGGTAATGATCGCTAATGTACTCTTCTATATAAAAAATAAAGCAGTCGAGAATTTTATTAATCAGCTCTTCATCGTTTGCTATCTCTTTATTACATTTTAAAAACGGGTAACCTTTAACTGTAAAATAGCCTTGGTTTACAGATATATACACCTTTATATCTTGCTCAGCCAAAATGGCACACAGCTTATCGGTATGTACGCCTTTATAATATCCTTCTGTTTTACTGCTAACCGAATGCCATTTGCTAAAGTCTGGAAAGTCCTCAACTGGGTTCTCTTGTTGTCTTTGTATTATTGTTTTAATTTCGTTTTTAGTTTGGCTAAACAAGCCATTTAACACGTTATCAACTTGAATAGCACGTGAGATTGAGTGTATAAAAAATACAAACAAACCTAATGAAATCAATCCAAAAACAAGTGCAAACAACACACCTATTGAAGGAATTGCCGTACTGCCACCATCAAGCTTATTAATATTTATAAGCATAATAATAGAGTAAATTATGCTGCCTAAATAAAACCCCAAAACCATTTGGTGTGATTTGCGCGTAATAAGCCCTGGCACTACGCGGGGCGATAAACTCGCGCTGGCTGAATTTAAAACCACCATTACCATCGAAAAACTAAACACGGTAAGCGAAATAATACTCCCCGCTAAAGTGCTTAAAATAGTCCGCGCGTTTTCGGCGCTATCTACAAGTACAACCGATATAAACGATTTTAGCTGCTCAACAGGGGCTAAATATTCAACCGACATTGTAATAATGGCAAATACCAAAAAGCCCACTGAAAGCATCGAAGGGTAAAAGCCAATACTGTTAATCATTTCACGGTAACTGTCGGCTACTTTACGAGGTACAAACATAAAATCCTTATGTATTTTCTACTAACTTAATACCTCTAGCTTAGCATAGGCAATTATTAAACTTCTGATAATGCTGCTCAAATTTATGTGTTATTATCACGCCCACAATAATAGAGCGCATATTTATGCGATAAAAATAACAGGAAAACGCCGTGATCATTTCAACTTATGCTGCATTACTCGCATTCTTTTACATTTATTTAAGCTTTAACGTAATAAAAGTGCGCCGTGCGGAGCAAATATCGCTTGGTGATAACGGTAATGCAACGCTACAACGTGCTGTGCGTGCCCACGCAAATTTTATGGAATACGTGCCATTTGCTTTAATTTTGCTTTTTTTAGCAGAGTACCAAGGGCTTGCTAGCCATTACTGCCATATATTAGGTGGTGCGTTATTAGTAGGGCGTGTGTTTCAAAATTTAGGCATAGTAGAAAAAAGCCTTAAATATCGCCAAATTGGTACTATTACTACATTTTTAGTCATGATTATCAGCGCCTTTGTATTACTAGTAACACGTGGCTAATTAAAGAAAAGCTAATGAGCAAAATATTTATAATAGGTTTACCGCGTACCGGCACAACCAGTGTGTGCCACGCATTTTTAGAGCTCGGCATTACAACGGCGCATACCGCGTATACTAATGCTTGTTTTGAAAATGCTAACGCGATTGCCGACACTCCCATATTTAACGACTTTAAAGCACTTGATATTCATTACCCAGACTCTAAGTTTATTTATTTAGAGCGCGAATTGAGTGCATGGCTACCTTCAATAAAGCAGCTTTTAACGCGTATGCACACTAATTTAACGCGCGGCGACGGGGGCTTTAATATTCATATAAAACGCTGTTATTTAAATACGTTTAGTGAGCTTTCGCTTGATAATATTAGCGACGATAGTTACTTAGCTCACTGCTACGAAACACATTTTAATGATGCTCAAACGTACTTTAATAACCGTGACGACGATTTTTTATCCATTGATATAGCAAAGCCTAATAGTTACAAAAAGTTGTGTAATTTTTTAGGGTTAGAAAGTGATAAAACTGATTTTGAAAAAATGAATGTGGGCGGAAAAGTCACCGCATGGAACGATATTAAACACCCGTTAAAAGTTGAGTCTACGGCTAAAGGGCGCATAGATAAATTACTGCCTTACAAGATTTTTTAAATCAAATACGTTAAAATCCCCGCATTATTATTTAAGTTGTACAGAACATGTTTGAATTAAAATACCACACCCCATTTGAATGGACCGAAGTTGTCCTTGCTGACTTTAATACTTTTTTACAAGATCATGCCGCTGCAGAAAAAAAAGCATCGGGTATGGCTATGTCTATGCTTTCGCATTACCCAGACAAACGTAAATTAGTAAAAGCCATGACCGACTTAGCATTAGAAGAATTAATACACTTTAAACAAGTGCTTAAGTTACTTTTAGAGCGCGATGTAAACTTAGGTGACGACAAAAAAGACCCGTACATAAAACAAATACGTGCACTGTTTAGACATGGTCGTGATGGTTTTTTAATGGACCGATTACTGGTTGGCGGAGTAATTGAAGCACGTGGTCACGAGCGTTTTTCTTTAGTTGCACAAGCACTTCCTGAGGGTAAAGAAAAAGACTTTTATGTTGCGATTGCCAAGTCAGAAGAAAAACATAAAAACCTTTTTGTAGAGCTTGCTTACGAATACTTTGATAAAGAAGAAGTTGATACTCGCCTAGAAGAGTTACTTACAGCAGAAGCTAAAATCTGTGAAACCATCCCATTTACAGCTGCTTTGCATTAACTAAAATTAGCGCAGAGCCTATTTTATTCGCTTTGCGCCACCTGCCTCTACTCTCATTTCTTGGTTAAACCCTTCATGAATTATTGATTTGCAATTTGCGAATCAAAATAATAAAACACACTTTCACACATCTTAATGCATTGATAATAAATACAAAAGCGTTTGGTCTCATACTTGCTACCTATACATTAAGCAAATTGAGGGAAAGGCTTATGTTAAAATTTACTTTTATACTATTACTAATATCTTTTAGCGCCGTAGGCAGTGAAAGTCATTTAGATTATATAGAAAATGCAAATGGTGAGCGGGTACAAAAAGTATCACACTTAGTTAAATGGACACATACTCGCTTTGTGTTTACCCGTGATATTTCGCGTATAGCACTTGGCCACGAAACAACGCTTGATGTGAACGTGGTTAATGGTCGCGAGCTACTAATTTTAGCTAAAAAGTTGGGCCGTACATCTATGATGGTGTGGTACGACGATAAAAGCTCGGAAACATTTTTACTTGGTGTTACCGAAGACTATAGCGTACTGGAAAATGCCTTAAACGATATTCACCCTGACGTGCAACTAACCATAGCACCTGATCGCCATGCTGTTGTATTACGCGGTGAAGTACCTACTATAAATTATCGTCATGCCGCTTATGAAGCTGCAAAAAACTATCTATACGCCAGTAGCTCACAAGCATCACAACCCGTTATTACCTCAAACCCTAACCAAGGAATGTTTAATTCTCTCGCTCAACGCTTGCAAGGATTGGGTAACGCAAACGGTGGTACCTCTCAAAACTCGAGCAAAGTCGCTATTATTAATTTAATAAAAGTAACTCAAGCACCCAAGCCAAAAGAAGAACGTATTAGCGAAGTAATTAAATCAATGGGCGCAGATAAAGTGACCATTAAACGCATCTCGGTTGATGAGCTATCAAATGATGATAGCGATGTATTTTTACTGTCAGGCTCTGTAAAAAATCAAATAAAGCTAGTGCGCTTATTAAATACAATTAATAAATTATTCGAACCAGAGCAAGCATTACAAACTCAGGGATCTCCTCTTGATCCTAATAATTTAATGGGCGGCGCAACGCAGGATAAAAGCGCAGGTATTGAAGTGCTTGCCAACGAGTCGGGTGGGTTAATAAACGATGCTACATCAGGGTTAAACTTAAGTAATGTAAGTTCTAATATTGCCAGAGCAACGTTGCTTTCAGTGGCTGGCGGTAAAGTTTTGTCGAGCATTGAAGTTGAAGATTTACCTCAAGTGCGTGTGTCGGTGCAATTATACGAAGTAAATCAACGTAGATTAAAGCAATGGCGCCCAGATATTAGCGTGCTCTCTAATGGGTATGAAAAAGAAGCGGGATTGTTTGGTCGTGACGGTATGACTGAACGCGAATCAGGCTCTGCAACAATAGAAAATGCGCTGCAATTAATTGGCGGTCAATTAACTAATAACTTACAGCTTTCTACCTCACAGTTTGCCATTGATATGTTGTTTTCATTACTTGAACAAGAAGGTATTTCTCGAACGCTTTCTCGCCCTACAATCACGGTTTTAGCTGGTGAAAGTGCCGTATTTAAGGTCGGTGGAGAAGTACCCGTACCTACAAGTTATAGCCCTTCAGGAATTACAAGCGGGCAGCAAGGTAGTAGTGGGTCGGTGTTTAGCGGCACAGAATTTAAATCATTTGGAGTTGAATTAAATGTACGCGCCATGGTTGACGACAAAGACAGAATCACACTTGATCTAAACCCAGTAATTTCGCTACCCGATACCACGTTAACCGCCGAAATTGCACAAAGCACAGGCAGCAGTTTGAACAGTAGTGCATTTAATACACGCAGCATGCAAACATCAACGCGTTTAAAAGACGGACAACCTCTTATTATTGGTGGCTTAATTAGCACCGATAACAATGCAAGCCACGACTTTGTACCTGATGGCAACGGCAATAGCATGCTAGGAAAGTTAAGCGAAACAACCAGTAAAAGTGAAAACAACCGCGAGCTTATAATTGTTGTAACTCCAAACCTGGTGCGTGAGCCAATTAATACCTTACGTTCGTGGGAACAGGCAAATATAGACACCCAGATACTTAGCTATATACAGGAGCAAGGGCTATGAAAATACTTTATATAATTTTACTGCTTACTTTATCGGGTTGCGCTCATATTGATTACAAGCCAACAGTAAATCCTTACAACGCGCTGGGTGACATAGTTAAAAAATACCAATTAAATGCCCAACCATTAAAGTGCGAAGGTATTAATGCAAGTGACTGTTTGAACCTTGTGCATGAGGTGAATCAGTTAATGCTTGAACACCCCGATAACACGGCAATACTTTCAATATCGGCATATGTACTTTATAAAAGTGGCCGTGCTAATCAGTCTCAACAGGTTATAAACACTTTGCTTAATAAAGCTAACCCGCCGTTAAACGCAATTACTTTAGGAGTCACTTTAGCAATTGAGCAAGGCAATTTAGCTAAAGCGAAAAGCATTGCCCAATACGGCGTAGATGTTTTTGGTACACATGCTTCACCATACCTGCAAATGGCCTCTATACATTATGCCCAGGGTAACTACGTTGTAGCTTCAAACTATTTAGAGCTTTCGGTTAAGTTTGGTTTAAATAGCACCGCCTATTTTTACCATAAAGGCCTAATTGAAGAAGCTAATACCAATAATTTATTGGCCTGTGGCTATTATGAGCAAGTTTTACGTGTCGAACCCACGCATCAAAAAGCACTTGCTAGGCGCGGTAAACTCTCTGTTTTAGGTAATTGTTATTCTTAAGGCCTTCGGGCCTTTTTTTATACCTAAAATTTGGCATTATTAAGGAGCCAAAACCACTTTATTATTTATCAAAAATAGTAGTAGAGCTTACGCTAATCATACGTTTTATAAGTTACCCCACAAGACTGCTTCTAATATTTAACCCTTTTTGAATACCTATTAGTTTTAATAATTTAACAGAGCGTCTCTAGGGTCTGTTGATCTTTAAAGGTTAAATTTGCAGCAGTCTGTTTGGTATTTAGGCAAGGCAGAGCCTATGTAGTGTGGTTATTCCCCATAAATGGGCGATAACGTAGCATTAATGCCAAACAGGCGCTGCCCAAAGGGTTCTTTCTAGGGGCTATTTACTCTTTGTTGCTCGGTTTTTACTTAGCCCACTAGGTTACAAACCTCGCGCCGCGATTAAATAGCCCCTAGTTTGAACAAATTTTAATCCGCAAAGATCAACAGACCCTAGTATTAAGTATCTAAAAATTATTTTTTAATATTGATTTGCATTTTGCAAATCAAAAGTAAAAACAGCTAAAGAACAAATAATCTAAACACACTAACCACATGTATTTAAAGGATTTAATTAGTTGGCATGGTCCTCGCTATATATAAAGTGAGCATAAGCTCTTCTAATTTAAAGGCTACGATTATGAAAACTATTAAACATAACTTAAATAGCAAAAAGCAAAAAGGTTTTGTACTAACGTCAGAGCTAATCATTCTTTCTACTTCAATGGTAGCGGCACTTGTAATTGGTTTATCTACATTACGTGACTCGGTAACCAGCGAACTTGAAGATGTAGCTGAAGCAATTGGCTCACTTGACCAAAGCTATGTATTTGACGGGATGATTAACGCCGAAGGCACAGCTGAAGTGTCTGGCTCAGGCTTTGTAGATTCAGTTGACGTGTACGCAGGCGATGGTAGTTCATTCACTTTTGTTGCATCAGACTTTAGTGAAAGTGCCGCACTTGTTAATGCAACACCAAGTGGTGATGCTGCAACGCGTACAACGGCAGGCGGCTCACAAGGTAACTAACGCAAGGTAACCAGGTTTGAATACCAAGCTTAAGGCTCACTGCCACAAAATTGTGGCAGTGAAAGTTACTCTGGAGGAATATTATGAAAAGTAAAAGTAACAAAGGCGCAACCACAGCGGCTCTCACATTACTCATCACCTCTGGCATGTTAGCTTCGGCTTTGGGTATTAGACAGGTAAACGATGAAAATAGCGTAACAGCTTGGGTAGTAAACAAAAATATGTCGGCCGGTCAAACAGTAACCGTTCACGATGTTGAGCAAAAGAGTATAGATCCAAGTAACTATTCAAATATTGCACTGAGCGTTCAAAACCCACGTGCATTAATTGGTCAAAAATTAGCAACTAATAAAATGGTTGAACAACCATTATTTGACACAGATTTTATCAGAGCGAAAAGCCAAAATTTATCAGAAGCCATACCGGCAGGGCGTGTTTTATATACTTTAAAACTAAACACCTTGGATATTCCGCTTTCGCGCATACACAAAGGTGACCGACTCGACATAGTCGCTAAAACTAATCGCTTAGTAAGAACCGTTGCCCGTGATGTACAGCTTATTGGTGTTTCAAAAGGTCCTAAATCGCAAGCTGCTAAAAGTGGCGTAATGGATAACTTAGCTAAAGAGTCTAATTCTGCTGCGGGCGGTGTTTCGTTAGTCCTTGCGGTACTTCCAAAAGATGTTTATTCGTTGGCGGGTATAGATAACGCCGACAAAGTTTCAATTATTGTGCATAGCGCTTATGACATTGAACAAGGTCGTTTGCAAAACTTTTCACGCTTACAAACCAGTCGCACAATCGAAGTGGTTAAAGGCGTTAAAAATGAAGCTGTATATGTAGCTAAGTGAGTTTTTATGTTTAATTTATCAAGCAAACATGAAGAAGTTCAAACAAGTTTAAGTACCTTTGAAGAGCTTAAAAAGCTATTGCACGATGCCGTTATCGAAGAGTACGAACAAGAACCAACCGCGCTTTTATCAAGTAATGTTCTCGAAAAAATCTCTGCGTTGTGTAGTGAAATTCCACAATTTAATCAATCTTCATTTAACCAACATCAACAAGAGCAGGTTGTGCAGGCTGTTTTTGATGAAATTCAAGGCTTGGGACCTATTGCACAGTTTATGCTGGACGATCAGGTTAGTGATATTTTAATAAACGACACGCAAGATATATGGATTGATAAACAAGGCAAACTACTTTGCACTGCCAGTAAGTTTGATGACGAACGCCATTTACGCCGGTTTGTTGATCGCTTACTTGATGGTTGTGGCCGACAAGTCAATGCGCTTATGCCGATTGTTGATGGCAAACTAAAAGATGGTAGCCGAGTTCATATTATTGTACCGCCTGCGTGTACCAGCGCCGCGATTGTATCTATTCGTAAGTTTAATCATAAAAAAATAAACGATGACTTTTTAGTTAATAATCATTTTTTAGATAAAAACATCTTATTATTTTTAAAAAGTGCAGTTAAAACAGGCGTTAATATTTTAGTCTGTGGCAATGCGGGGGCTGGTAAAACGTCATTATTGAACGTACTTGCCAACTCAATTAATCCAAACGAACGTGTTGTAACCATTGAAGAAAGCGCTGAGCTTAATTTGCATCACAACCATGTTGTGCAATTGGAAGCCCACGACACTAACAGCGATGGTAAAGGTGCAGTAAGCCTAAGAGATTTAGTAAAAGCAGCCCTTAGAATGCGCGCAGATAGAATACTTGTAGGTGAGGTACGCTCAGGCGAAGTAATCGATATGCTCCAAGCAATGAACTGTGGCCACCAAGGTTCGATGACGACCATACATGCTAACAGTGCAAATGATGCCGTTATTCGTTTATCTACCTTAGTGCAGTTACACAATGCACAACTGAGCGATACCCATACAAGTTCGCTAATCGCGTCGAGTATTCAGCTCATAGTTCATGTTTCTCGCTCAACTAATGGCATCCGAACTCTAAAAAGTATTGGTGAAATTAAGCGTGTTAATGGCGGCGCACATTTCAGCCCCCTTTATAGTATTAACGAAGCAGAGCCTGTACAAAGTGAACTAATAGATAACTCAAGTGTTATTGAGTTTATGAAAGGTCAAGGCGCAAATGCACAAGAATTGAAAGCATTACTGCACAATAACCCGGAGGCTAACAATGACTAAACTTGATTATTTATTAGCTATTGCGGCGGTTATAACTTTTGTACTGGCTGCGAGTGTATTGGCTTCTTTGTATGTGAATAATAAAAGCAACCAAAGCACTAAAAAAGTAGATATTTTAGAAGAAAAAGACGTCCTTACTTTGTCACTACGAGTATTAGGCTTAAACATAAGTAACGCTTGGTTTATAAGCATGGCGTGCTCGCTCTCTAGTAGTTCATGGTTTTTAGCTAAATTATATTACCCTGAGGCATCAACCAGCGCATTTATTATTTCAATCGTGGTTTTTGTAACGTGTTTTATAACTGTGATTGACTTGGCTCATTATAAATTAGCAAAATTTGAGCATCATTTTTTAGAATTTATTGAAACCGTACAATCGTGTTTAAGTACGGGGCTGTCGCTACAACAATCAATGCAGTTTGCTGATGAACATGCTGACCCATATATAAAAAAACAAAGCTCTTTGCTATTACAACGTATGAGCATGGGTAGTGACGCCGAAACGTCGTTTGCTCCGTTAATTGAAAGATACAACTGCGAGACCGTAAGATTGTTTGCTCATAGCATCATCACACATACACAAAGCCAGTGCGATTTAACTGAAATGCTAAAAAGCGTATGCAACATGATGTCGCTAAGAACCCTCGACCGCCAACAGCTAAAAGCTAAGCTTTCCGGTACTAAATACGCTGCTGTATTTAGTGGTTTTTTACCTTACGCACTAATTCCTTTATTTAGCTATACCGATCCAACCTGGTTTGAACCTTTATTAAACGATCCTAATGGGATTGCATTTATAACGGTTGCGCTTCTTTGTCAGCTATTTGGCTTTTTATGGCTACGCCTTAGCTTAAGGGTAACATTATGATTGATATACTTTTACTTATCGGGCTTTTAGTAAGTATGGGCTCATTTATCCATATTCATAGGCAATCGCTTAAAGTCGAATTAGATAAACCCGATACTAAAAACATTAACTGGTATCCGCTAATTATCATCTCTAAACGTCAACTAAGACAAGCAGGGATTCAAATTAATAAAATATTAATAAGCCTGTACTGCTTTAAAGTGGCTGCTACTTTTAGTGCATTTACGGTTATAGAGCTAACAGGGTATGAGCTGAGCCAATCGATTAAATTATTACTGTGTTTTATGTGTTTTTTTGCACCCGAATGCTGGTTTTTATTACGTAAAAATCAACGTCAAACCACTATAAATAACAGCTTAGAGTTTTTTTTACGGGTGTTACTGGTTTACATGCGCGCCGGGTTTTCGTTAGAACGTTCATTTGCACTGGCGGTTGATCATGGATTGAGTCAAAAACACCCATTATACAAAGAGCTAAAGTTATTTTTATTCGAACTAAGTGCAGGTAAAGATCGTGAATTTGCATTTAATTCACTTTTTGAAAGAACCGGCGTATTAGGAATTAAAAAACTCGCAAACTTAATGTTAATAGGGTCAAAACTTGGTACGCCACTTATCCAAGCAGTAGAGGCTCAACTTGAAGGCCTAGCTTTAAAAAAGAACATTTTACTCGCTAAAAAGGTAAACAAAAAAGCGATGCACACAACCTTTCCCATTATCTTAATTTGTTTTCCGATGTTTTTGGTATTGGTGTTTTTTCCCGCAGCATTACAAGTAATGAACGTACTTAAAATGCTTGTAGAAGTGTTATAGGAGCCTGATATGAAAAAGCATTATCAACAAGGGTACATACTTACTATTGAGCTTATATTAATTATAACTATTTTAATTATTGGCTCAATTGGTGGGGTGATTTTAGTAAGGGATGCCCTTATTAAGCGCCATCAAACTAAGGTAGATAATCAAATTACTGTAGTTGATGCTAACAATAGACCACTCGGTATTGCAGTAAGTTTTGATGAGCATCAAGCACCACTCATTTTTTTTACAGATCGTGGAGCAAACAACACGTACAGGGCATTAATAGGCATACGAGATGATAGGTTTACCTCACGAGAAGCTGTTTATTACGATGCTCCAAATTGCCAAGGTAACCCGTGTTTAAAGGGCTTAAGCGACGAAGCAACAGACAGCCAAGGTGTCAGCAAGTTAAATAATACCGGTAATGTAAGTTATATAAATGCGCTGCAGCAAGGTCCAAATTACGCAATAGGGCAGTTAGGTAACAGCGTTATTGGTCAGTTATTAAGAAGCACGCCACAACAATGCCCTGCTAATAGTGAACAAATTCTATCTCGTTATGTATCCCAAAAAGTAGTAACAGGCTCACCTTGTGAAAGCTTTGAAATAGATAAGCAACCAGCCGACAGCAGTTGTTTAGTTGGAGTAACAGCTTTAGGAAATCCACTTTTAGGTACAAGCGATCAAGGTTTATCACAATCGTGTGATACATGCCAAACAGGGTACGAATCGCAAGGTGACATACTTGATTTATATTTACCTCAGGTAGAACCGCTTTTAAATACAGCCCTTAATGCGCTTTCATTAGTAGGTATAGGCACAAACGTTGATATAGAGCTTGGCACAATATGCTGCCCAGAAGGTACACGCTTAGAAGATGATGAAAACATTGTAGAAACACTTGTTTTCACTATTTTACAAACCACATTTGAGCTGGTCGGTATCGATTTAGTAAATAACCTTATCATTAGTGAAACACTGAGCTTAATAGGGATTGAGCCAGGTATTACATATTGCAAAACATCACTTAATTTAGTTAATGCAGAACAAGTAATTAATATCACCACAGGCGAACCTGCTCTTAGTAGTTTAACGCCACCATTTAAAGTTTTACTGCCAGTACATAGCGGCCAAAACAGGACAACGTGGATACATACTCCCCCAAAAGGGGAAGGAGAACGTCAATGAACGCCTCAAATATATTTACCTCACATGCTAATTTAGCAGATACACCAACTGATGAAATATCAACAGAAATTAAAGAAACGCTAACGCTACTAAAACAGTTTTATGATGTTCCAATTGTTAAATTTATCGATTTTAGAGAGGTTTATTCAGAGCAGTTAATAACCTGCAACGATAAAGAAAGTGTCGAAAATGAGTTATTAAGCTATCAACTACGCTGCACACAAGAAAAACTATATTTATTTGAAGATACTTTTTTTGATGATGTATCAAACAACACGCACAAATTAATTCGCTTTTATGCACAATATCCAATTTATAGTGTCACTAATAAATTAATTGGCGTAGTGCTGATGGCTGATTTAGCACCTAAAACATTAATAGGTTCACAAAAAAATCAGTTTATTTCATTTGCTCAATTATTGCAGACACAGTTAAATAAAAATTCAGATTCAGTAAGTAATCAAAGTACTAATCCTGTGAAAAAAAATTATGGGGAAAAGTATATTCATGTATTTAGTTTAGCGCCCGTGGCATTCTTAATTGCATTAGTATTATGCTCATTCACTGCATTACTGCTTTATACTATAGAAAAAAAGGAGCTGCAAAGTAATTACAATGAACAAACTCAGCAATTACGTAAAACATTATTTAATGCTCTAGAGCGATTTGATAATCAAGGATTATATATATCGCAAAAAGATTTAGTTATCGCAGGCTTTTTACAAAGCCAAAATAGCTATACAAAAGAGCAGCTTAATGATTTAGTACAGAGTCAGGTTTCACAAAGCTTAACTTATAAAGGGTATATTGTGTTTGATTCTGAGTATAACCAACTTGCACTTTGGTCAAAAAATAATTTTGATTTAGCCGCGTATGGATTTAAAAACTGGTTAGAAAAATTCAATAATAGAGCGAATAAACAAGCAGTAGAAGTATTTACTGTTGCAGATACGGCCTTCTTAATTTCTGAAATAAAAATTAAACAAGGCTCTATTTATACACTTACAGCATTTGATTTAAGTAAGTTTTTAAAAGCCGTTATTGGCAAATTAAACACTGAAAATTATAACGTTTTTATAGCAACACCACAGTTTACTTTAGGAAAACAAGGAGAAGTTAGCCCGAGTATAATTAAAAATAGTATTAGCGCTTTAAGTAGTCGTTTTCCACCTACATGGCGCTTACATGTGCAACCTATGAATAAAATAGTACGCCCACAAATAACTAAATATAGTTTAATTAGATTAGGGTTAATCTCTTTTTGTGTATTTGCCTTTGTGTATTATTTTTTACGTTTGCCAAGACGTTTACACAACGAAATAAAACAAAAAAATCAGTTAATACTCAATAGAGAAGAGCTTTTTTCAAGTTCTCTTGATGCACTGCCGCATGGGTTTGCTATTTTTAATAGCCACGAATTTCCTGTGATTACTAACAATGCATTTAATCTTTTATTTGCACAGGTGAATAAACAAAACAGTCAGCTATCGTATAGCCAGCTGGTAAGTATTGCGCAGCAGAATAATATTATAAATCACTACCATGAACATCATAAGCTTGATGATGATCGTAACCAATTAATAGATATAGGTTTTACAGACGGGAAGTGGATAACTGTATTACAAAGACATACAGATTTTAATGGTTTCGTTTGCTACTTTAGAGATGATACAGAGGCACATCAAAAAGAATGTTTACTCGCTGATGTTCTTGAAAAATCAAAACAGACAAATCAATTAAAAGAAAAATTTGTTACAAGGCTTAGCCGTCAATTAAAAACGCCTTTATCATCTTTAAAGTCATTAGTTGAAATATCTAAAGATCCAATAAGCTTTAACGAATTTAAAAACAATGTGGGGAATATTTCTGATGCATGCGACCAGCTCGAAAGTGTAATTCAACAACTCGTAAATATAAATAAATCGGAAATAGGTAAGTTAAAACTGCAGGCCAAAAACGTTAACCTGAATCATATGATCAATAATAATATTTCGATTTTAACTAAAGAAGCTGAAAACAAAAAAATAGTTCTTAAAAATAATATTACGCCTGGGTTAACCGTGGTAAGCGATGAAAAGTTAATTTCTCAATTGGTTATTCAGTTAGTGACAGAGGTTTTGGATTCGTCAAATAATACAACGCTATCTATTAACGCTCAGATTAAAAATGAAAGTAACCGTAATTACTTACACCTAGACTTTTCATTAAGCAATTTAATCGACAGTAGTTACTTTATAACTGAGCTTAAAAGTATATCGGGTGATGATATAGCACGTCTCATAGATGATAAAGACGTTTCATTAGAGTTAAAGTTTTTTATCTCAATATTTAAAATGTTAGGTGGTAAAGCGATAACTGTAAGTAGTAACGCGAATAAATCAACGATAACGCTTTCTATGCTGGTAAACAAAGTAACGAAGCAAGATAAAGACAATGTGCAAAAAGTACCAAGTAGCTCATTAAATACTGATTTAGTAAAAGCGAGTTTAGTGACTAAAAATCACCAAAACACGCTACTACTTGTTGATGACGATCCACTTGTAGAAATTGTGATTAGGGCAATGCTAAAAGATCAGAATATCATAATAGATTACGCATGCAGTGCGATAGAGGCTATGTTGATGGTTTCGCAAAATAGTTACGACATTATTCTAATGGATATAGTAATGCCAGAATTGTCGGGAACTGACGCTATGTTAAAAATTAAAAAACACAGTGATAATTCTAAAACTAAAATAATTGCGCATACATCGACACCCGATACAGAATCTAAATATGTAAATCAGGGCTTTGATGACATGCTATTAAAACCTGTAAAACAAGGCATATTAATAAACCAAATAGCACGTATTTTAAAAAGATAGGCCGCTATACCAACCGCCTTAATGTGGATTTTATGTAACGATAAAATATTAATGCCGGTTGGTGTTACATATAGCGTAATATATTCGAGGTAAAAAATGAAAAAAACGATTGAAGATACGATGGAAGTTATCGGATTTAATACAGTAAAACCTATAAATAAAACTACACGACTGCTTTTAGTCGATGATGATTTACTAATAGAAATTGTAATAAGAAAAATGCTTAAAGAAGAAAACATATTAATAGATTTTGCATCCAGTGCAATAGAGGCGCTATTAATGGTTTCTCAAAATATTTACGATATTATTTTAATGGACATAGTCATGCCACAGTTTACGGGCACCGACGCAATGCTAAAAATAAGAAAGCACGCTGATGCATCAGCAACGAAAATTATTGCGCATACATTTAGTGAAAACGAAAATAGTAATAATAAATATATAAAGCTTGGGTTTAATGGTTTGTTATTAAAGCCAGTTAAGCAAGGTGTATTAATTGAAAATATTAGATCTTTCTTAAAGTGATTAATAGCAATAGTAGGGCGGTTCGCTGTTTATTACTTAGTAAAAACTATTTAATAAGAATAATTTCTTCAAATTAGTAGCAACTTCGCTTTTGTAATTGTTGCATATTTAAGAGCAAACGCTTCAAAGTGGTTTAACAATCACAATTATCAAACTCTATAATAATAAAAAACAAATAAACTTACTTAGCCTAGAGCCCAAGTATTACAAGGGTTTGGGTTTGGGTTTGGGTTTGACTTTAAATTATTATAATTTTTGAATAACTAAAAAATACTCATCTTGGGATGGAATTTGCTTTATAAGGTTATATTCCAATTTTATAGTTCACGAAACATTATAATTTTTAAAGTTAACGAGGCAAAATTATGAGCAAAACACAGTACGTTACAGTAGAAGGTCATCAAATTGCTTATCAAGAAATGGGACAAGGCACACCTTTATTATTAATACATGGCATACCAACTAACAAATTTTTATGGCGAAATGTGATGCCCAAACTCGCATCAGAACATCGAGTAATAGCGCCTGATTTACTAAACTTTGGTGAATCAGATATGCCAATTAACACCGATGTATCTATAAATGCGCAATGTAGAATAATGTGTAAGTTTATGGAAGAACTCGGTATTTCTAAAGTTAATATTGCTGCACATGATATTGGTGGTGGTGTTGCTCAATTAATGGCGGTAAATCATCCTGATAAAGTAAACGGATTAGTTTTAATAGATAGTGTATGTTTTGATTCTTGGCCAATACCAGAATTTGAACCTTTGCTAGAACCTGGTGTAGAAGAAAAGACAAGTGTAGCTGAATTTGTTGATACATTAAGAGATTTCATGCCTAAAGGTGTATACGATTCTAGCGTAATGACTGAAGAGTTAATGGAAATATACTTAAAACCATGGAGCAACGAGCAAGGAAAAGCCGCTTTATTTAGTAACATGCGCAGACTCAATAAAGAATATACACAAGCTATTGCAGGCGATCTTAAAAGCTTACCTCATGAAACACTCATAATTTGGGGTAAAGAAGACAAGTTTCAAAAACCAAAATATGCACCAATGTTAGAAGAAGCAATTCCAAATTCATCATTGATTTGGATAGATAGAGCCGCTCATTGGGTTGTTGATGAACATCCAGATAAAGTATCTGAGCTTATTAGTGAATTTATGAATGATAAAAAATTCTAAAGTCTCAGCAAGTACATCAGTAGGATAGTTAAAAAGCCATTAAATTCAAGATCTTGAATTTTACTGGATGAAATATCTACTAGGAAGTTATTGTTAATACCGCTTGGATATATTAATAACCAAGCGGTATTTTTATATGTTCAAGAAGCTAATAGCGTAAATGGGAAAAACATTAACTATTAAGATAAGTAGGTTAATGCTTATTAAATAGTCAAAATATCGCGTTTATACGTTAATTAATGAAGGTGAGTAACTTGGTTATGTATTTATTTATGCTATTTAACATAATATAAATTATAGGTAGTAAATGTATATATAACAAGAGCGCTTAAATGCGCCCTTACTATGTCCAATACTAGACGGTATCGGACATTAAGTGTTTTTATTACAATAACTAGTATTACTAATACAGATACTTTTTTTATCAATTTGTTTAATCAATACTAAGTAAACGCTCAGCTGTATATTCGTTAGTAATTAATCCACTGATCATGTTTGACCTTACTGCGCCCAAAATGGCTAACACTTTTTCTTCACCAGCAGCTATCGCATAAATCTGTTTGTTAGCATTTGTTTTTAATGGCGTACTTGCTACACGCTGATTAACTGTGCAATCTAAAAGCTTACCGTTTTTATCAAATACCCAACTAATCATTTCACCAACAGCACCCAGATCTTGTAACTCTTTAAGTTCTTGCGCATCAATAAAACCATCTATATGTAATGGCGACTTTTCACCTAAGCTACCAATACCCACAAATGTTACATCGGCATCTTTAGCAAGTTTCAAATTACCGGTAATATTTTGTTGTGCGTGCAACTGTTCTTTTTCTTCAATGCTTCTTGGTAAAACTGGCAATGGCATTGGATAATGTTTTGCATTGGTGTGTTCGGCCATTCTTACTACAACATCATAAGGTGAAGCCGATCCATCCAAAGCCATATTACCTAGCATGGCTACAATTTTATGTTGCGGACAATCAACGGTTCTTAGCTCATCCACACATGAACGTAAAACTCGACCGGTTCCCATAGCAAGTACTTTGGGTTGTTCTGATTTTAAATGACGTTCTATTTCTGCCGCGCCAGCTTGAGCCAAACCTAATGTAGATGAAGGTTCAGATGGATCGCTCGGTACAACTTCACACGAATCTAACCCAAAACGGCTTTTTAATTTTTCGGCCAAATCCATACATTTAGCAATCGGGTGGTCAAGTCTAACTTTAATTAATCCTTGGCTCACAGATAATGCGACCATTCTTTGTGCAGATTGACGAGATATATTTAGCTTTTTGGCAATTTCATCTTGTGTGTTACCGCCAACATAATATAACCACCCTGCTCTGGCTGCATCATCTAGCTTTCTAATTTCTGTATTTGATAGCTTTACCACGTAAACCTCTTAAAATAGAAGGAAAACTAAGTCCTTATTTTCATTACATAATTTTAATTATATGTGCTGCTATATAAATTATTTTATTAATTTTGGATTATCTATTTATCAATAACGTTTTTGTTATTTATAGTTTTAAATATACCATTCCTTAATAAAAAATACCTAGGTTTCATAGGATTATGTAATTAGAATTTAGTTAATAGCACCCTTATAAAGGTGCTATTTAAGGTAATTAAAGATTGGCTTTAGCGAATTGTTAAACCGTTATTATCAAACTTTAATACTTTATCATCCGGTGCGCTTAGGTAAATACTGTCGCCATATTTTAACGGACAATCACCATCTGCTTTTACTGTTACGGTCCCTTTGCCTTCAATATTTATATGTAAAAAGCTCTCCGACCCTAAATGTTCAATTACACCGACAGTACCAGCCCACGTGCCTTGCTCAGTAGAGAGTGTTATATGCTCTGGTCGTATACCAATACAACTAACATTCGCATTTTCATTTTGTGGAGCATCTATAAAATTCATTTTTGGAGAGCCAATAAAACCAGCTACAAATTTGTTTACTGGGTTTTTATAAAGCTCTAAAGGTGTGCCTACCTGTTCAATAATACCGGCATTAAATACCGCGATTCTATCTGCCATTGTCATGGCTTCAACCTGATCGTGCGTAACATAAACCATTGTTGTAGCTATGCTTTTATGTAATTCAGATATTTCTAAACGCATATTTACACGTAATGACGCATCAAGATTCGAAAGCGGTTCATCAAATAAAAATGCCGAAGGTTGGCGTACAATTGCGCGCCCTATTGCTACGCGCTGGCGCTGACCGCCCGACAATTGCCCAGGCTTTCGGTCTAAATAATCGGTCAAATTAAGAATTTTAGCGGCGTTAGCAATTTTACTTTCGATTTCTGTAGGGCCAACTTTGGCTCTTTTTAAAGGAAAAGCAATATTGTTACGCACTGTCATATGCGGATATAACGCATATGATTGAAACACCATTGCCAAGCCTCTTTTTGCCGGCGGTGTTTTTGTGGCATCAATGCCATCAATTTCTATATTACCACTGGTGGTATCTTCAAGACCTGCGATCATACGAAGTAATGTAGATTTACCACAGCCCGATGGCCCAACAAAAACGATGAATTCACCGTCTTTAATTTCTAAGTCGAGCGGTTTAATTACGTTTACTTCATCAAAGTTTTTAGTGACTTGTTTTAGTGTGATGCTGCCCATGTGTATTCTCCTATTTTACTGCGCCGAAACTTAATCCACGCACTAATTGTTTTTGACTAAACCAACCAAGTATTAAAATTGGCACAATGGCCATGGCAGATGCTGCCGATAACTTAGCGTAAAATAACCCCTCAGGGCTTGAGTAACTGGCAATAAATGCCGTTAAAGGTGCAGCATTTGCAGCGGTTAAAATAAGTGTCCAAAACGCTTCGTTCCACGACAAAATAACATTGAGTAATAGCGTTGAGGCTATACCTGGTAAGGCTATTGGCAATAAAACATGGAATATTTCTTCACCAATTGTTGCGCCATCCATACGAGAAGCTTCAAGTATTTCGTTTGGTATTTCTCTAAAGTAGGTGTAAAGCATCCATACCATTATTGGTAAGTTAATGAGTGTCATTACAATAACCAAACCTAATTTTGTATCGAGTAGCGCAAAGTCTCGAAACAATAAATAAATCGGAATAAGTACCCCTACTGGCGGTAACATTTTGGTAGAAAGCATCCACATTAATAAATGCTTAGTTTTTTTAGTTTGTACAAAAGCCATAGACCAAGCTGCAGGTACAGCAATTAATAACCCCAGTAAACTTGAACCTAGCGATATAACTACAGAGTTCCAAAAATGGTTAAAGTATGGCGAACGCGACAGTACATCTCGGTAATTTTCGAGTGTCCAATCGAATGCATATAAGCTTGGACTTGCTGAAATTGCTTCAGCTTCCGTTTTAAAGCTGGTGATTAACGTCCATAAAATTGGAAAGAAAATCATGCCGCTTATTGTCCATGCAGCAATGGTATAAATTAGTTTGGAACGACGGCTATCTTTTATAGTCATAATTAACCCTCCAAGTTTTTGCCAATTAAGCGCATTAAAAATATAGCGACAATATTTGCAATTATTACTGCAACTATGCCCCCTGCCGAACCGCCACCTACATCAAATTGAAGTAGTGATTGCGTGTAAATTAAGTACGTTATATTGGTCGACGAATAACCAGGACCACCGCTGGTTGTAACTAATATTTCGGCAAAAATTGACAGTAAAAATATAGTTTCGATTAAAATAACAGCGGTTACAGCGCGCGATAAGTGCGGCAAAACGATGTAAAAAAACTTACTAAATGGCCCAGCTCCGTCTAAATCAGCCGCTTCTAATTGTTCACGGTCTAATGATTGTATTGCTGTTAGCAGTATTAATGCTGCAAATGGTAACCACTGCCAAGACACAATTATGATGATTGAAAATAGCGGCATTTGAGCAAAAAAGTCGATAGGTTCAAAGCCAAGCCAAATCGCGAAATGTGCAAATAAGCCATTAACTGGGTTCATTAGCATGTTTTTCCATACTAATGCCGACACAGTTGGCATTACAAAAAATGGGGCTAGTACCATAATGCGAACGTAATTTCGTCCCCATATTGCTTGGTCTAGTAAAATAGCTAAGCCAATACCACCACAAATAGTGATAAGTAAAACCCCAGTTACTAGGTAAAGCGTGTTAAAAAATGATTCAAAAAAAGCCGGATCAGTTAGGAAAAATTCATAGTTTAAAAAGCCTACAAACTCTTTATCCCCTGGAACGAGTAAGTTGTAATCAATAAATGAGAAATACAGTGTCATACACAGCGGAACTATCATCCAAGCAAGTAATAAAATTACACTAGGAAGAAGCATAAACCGAGCAAGCGTGCGCGAGTTAGTTGTTGCCATAAAGGTGACCTTAAAAAAGCCAATTCTATTTACTTGTTAACTATCAAGTGAAAATCAGAAACCCTTGATAGTGTTTATAACTAACAAGTAAATAGAATTGACATAAAATATTGGGTAAGTTTGAGTACTTACCCGCCCATTACATGCTATTTAGGATAGCGAGCTTTACGCATTGTTCGCTCAACGAGGTGCTGAGACGTACTAAGCGCTTGCTTAACGGTCATTTGGCCAGTTAATGCTGCTGAAAATTGTTGCCCAACAGCTGTACCAATTCCTTGAAACTCAGGAATAGCAACAAACTGAATACCTACATAAGGCACTGGTTTAACTGTCGGATTTTTAGGATCTGCAGATTGAATAGAATCTAAAGTAATTTGCGCAAACGGTGCTGCGTCCATGTACTTTTGATTACTGTAAAGTGATTTACGTGTACCTGGCGGTACTTTTGCCCAACCTTTTTTATCGGCTACAAGTTGTGTGTATTCTTTAGATGTTGCCCAGCTAATAAATTTCATTGCGGCATCTGGTTTTTTGCTGCTTGCCGGTACGGCTAAAGTCCAAGACCATAACCAGTTACCGCGTTTACCTAGACCATTATCTGGCGCAAGTGCAAACCCTACTTTATCGGCAACTTCTGAATCTTTTTTGTTAGTAACAAATGCGCCTGCAACGGTTGCATCAATCCAAATACCACATTTTCCGGTTTGAAAAAGTGCAAGGTTTTCATTAAAACCGTTTGCAGATGAACCAGCAGGACCAGATTCTTTCATCACATCGATATAATACTGAAGGGTATTTTCCCACTCTGGGGTATTAAACTGAGGTTTCCAATTTTCATCAAACCAACGAGCACCAAACGAATTTGCCATGGATGTAATAAGCGCAACGTTTTCGCCCCAACCTGCTTTACCACGTAGACAAAGGCCATAAACACCTTCTTTTTTATCTGTCATCGCTTTAGCAGCTTTGCGTATAAAGTCCCATGTTGGGGCTTTAGGCATTGTCAGCCCTGCTTTTTCCATTAAGTCAGTGCGGTACATAACCATTGAGCTTTCGCCATAAAATGGCGCAGCATAAAGCTTGTCGTTAATCGTTAAACCGCTTCGAATTGCCGGAATTAAATCGTCTAAATCGTAGTTTTCACCTAAATTATCCAGCTCTTTTAGCCAATTTTGCTTGCCCCAAATTGGTACTTCATAAGTACCTATGGTCATAACATCGTATTGGCCGCCCTTTGTTGCAACATCGGTTGTGACACGTTGGCGAAGAATGTTTTCCTCTAGAGTAACCCATTTTAGATCTATATCCGGGTTTTGGCTGGTAAAGTCACTGCTTAATTCTTTCATGGTGATCATGTCACCATTGTTAACAGTCGCTATTGTGATTGTTTCTTTTGCCGCAGCGCCCATGCTTATAAAGCCACACGCGAGCATAATTAATTTATTTTTCATCGGGTATTCCCCATACACGTTATGTTTTAACAAGTGCTATTAAATTTCAATCTATTACCAATTCTATTTATGGCAGTTTTAACGCATAAAACTGCCCGCAAAGTGCCTTTTTAGGTCTTTTGTTTAAATAGTTAGACTAGTTGGATAATGATTTAAAATTTAACAGATATTTCAGAAGTGAAGCCGTCAAATCCTTTACCGATTTGGCCGCCCGAATTAACACCTTCTTCTTGGTTAACATACTCAACTTTTAAAAGCGTTTTATCGTTAAACCAGTAACCTGCGGCTACTTGAATACGCTCTACTGTGTTGTCTGTTTGTTCAATTAGGTCGGAAGTGTTATCGGCTTCTGCATAACGAGCCGCTACATATAGCTTTTTAGGGATTAGATATTGTTGTGCTTCAAACACGAAGTACTCAACCGATGAGTCGCCTTCTATTACACTGTTTGAATCAAAAGTAGTGCCATTTTCATCAGCTATGCCGTTTGTACCAAAGTAGGTAATACCGGCAACTGCATTACCAGCGGCATCTGCAAATGTGTAATCATCAGACGATTTACCAACCATAAAAATTAAGCTAGTTTCGTCAGATGGTTGATAAGCTAAGTTAAGCTGGATGATTGATTGCTCAAGCCCTGGCATTGCGCCAACGTGAGTGTCACGCTCGTTTGAAGGTGACGCTGAGAAATTATAGTTTTCACCATCGCCAAAGCGATAGTTTGTTGTGGTTACACCATCAAGACTTGCTACGCCATTTTCAAAACGTAACTGGTCGCCTTGATTCGCTTTTAATAAGTTTAAGCCTGCTTTAAAGCCACCTTCAAATTCTAGAGTACCTTGAAGTCGGTAGTTATAACCTCTGTTTTCTTGAAATGCTTCACCGAAACTTGAAGTCGTAATGTGACCTGTAACATTATAAGCACGTACTACACCACTATCGAAAGTTTCGCTGTAACTTAGCTGTGCGCCGTTTTCTGCGGTTGCGTAATCGGTAATACCATTACCAATAAGTGCATTACTTTGGTTATCTGCGCCGTCTTGAAAGCCTTTAAATTGAAATGGTGAGCCACCAATATTACCCAAACGCAGTGTTAAATTTGCGTTTTCTTTTGGTGTGCCATATAGACCTAGTAAGTCAAATTCAACACCTGCAAAATCGTTGTGAAATGAAAAGTCACGATCTTCGCCACCAAAGTCATTAGGCTCTTCTGCAATATCTATATCGGCAGTGATGAACTCGTTAATATGAAATTTAAGCATTAGATTAGCTCTAATACGGCCAAATCCTGATTCTTGTTCTTCATCTTCTGGACGAAATGCACCATCTTTAGCCTGAATTGACTGAAAGTTTTGCATTAGTAAAAAGTCTACGTCAACGCGATCTAAATATTCAGAAATATCAGCCTGTGCTGGAGCCGATGTAGCCATAGCTGCCGCTATGAGAGAAATTGCAAATTTAGTCTTTTTATTATTCAACATAATAAGCTCTTTATTTAGTGTGGTGTGTGATGCCAACTTTATTAAATTGCATCTTCATTTAATGAAATTGGTATTAATTCAGTGTGTATAGATGAGGCTGGCTGAGCAAAACATTAAGTGGTTAATGAAACTGCATTTGTGAGCATAAGCCCATCTGCTGAGCATAATCACAGAATGGATTTAGAAGGTCAACGATTTTTTATTACAAAACGTTTACAAAAAATCGAATTCATATGTAAATATTTTTGAATCAATAAGTTAAGTAGCAAATTTGTTACATCAAATTTTGATGGAATGTTGTATTGGATTAAGGAATTTCTTATGAATACGTCATTATTGTTCATTACAATTAATGAAAATATAAGTTAGTAGAAGATATGAGAGCAGATAATCATTTAAAAATACGTTGTTGGGCAAACCTATAAACAGTTTATTTATTGGTGTTTTTTAAGTAACGTTCTTGAGCTTATGATGGGGTTAGCTTAGTATTAAAGCACTTAGATGTATTCAAAATAGAAGTAACCTACATATGGAATTTGTTCGCCCGCTAGAGCCCATCCTCATTATTGATGACGTTAAGGAAATTCGTGATTATCTAAACCAAATTTTAACTGACTTAGGGTTTGAAGATATATTAGAAAGTGCTGATTTTAGCTCTGCCAAACCTATTATGGACAATAAACCGCCAGGCGTTATATTTGTAGATGTAGATTTACCAGACTCTAATGGTGCAGAGATATTGGAATACATTAATAGTGCTTACCCGCACACTCATGTTGTTATGTGTTCGGGCCACAATAGTCTCGAAAACGTACAAAACACGTGGGAAATGGGCGCTAAAGGTTTTATTGCAAAACCTTTTAATACAAAAAAAGTAGACACTGTAATGAAGCGTCTAGAAATAATAGAATAATAATAAGGTTAGCATGCATAGTACTGTTACTGCGATTATAGAAGATCTTTCGAGTGTTATATTTGGTAAACAACAACAAATAAAACTGGCACTTACATGCTTATTTAGCGAAGGGCATTTACTCATTGAAGATTTGCCTGGCATGGGAAAAACCACTCTTTCTCATGCATTGTCAGCTGTGTTAGGTTTATCGTATCAGCGTATACAGTTTACCAGTGATCTTCTCCCTGCTGATATTCTGGGTACTAATGTATTTAACTCTACCGAGCACAGTTTTACGTTTCATAAAGGCCCTATTTTTAGCCAAGTTGTTTTAGCTGATGAAATAAACCGCGCAGGGCCCAAAACACAAAGTGCGTTGCTTGAAGCAATGGAAGAGCAACAAGTAACAGTTGATGGAAAAAAATATACGCTGCCAAATCCATTTTTTGTGATTGCAACACAAAACCCGCTTTACCAATCAGGTACCTACCCGTTACCTGAGTCGCAATTAGACCGATTTTTAATGCGCATTAGCTTAGGTTTTCCACCTAAAGAAGCCGAAAAACGCTTAATTTTGAATATGCAAAAACGAGATTACAGCCAATTACCTAAGCGTATTAACCAACAAGAGTTAGCGGCAATTCAAACTCAGATAAGCCAAATTTCTTTAAGTAGCCCGGTTATTGACTACATTATAGAGCTTGTTAATTACACACGCACAAGCAACGCTTTTGCATCATCGTTATCACCTCGTGCTAGTATGGCTTTGGCTAAAGCAGCTAGGTCGTGGGCCTTTATTGATGGTCGTGATTTTGTAATGCCAGAAGATGTTCAAGCCGTATTTGTAAGTGTGTGTCAGCATCGATTAGGTTTGCATAATGAGTCAGGTGAAGCACAAGTAAACGATATTTTAAAAAACGTATTAGTTCCGGTATAAACTTTTATGCCAAAAAAAACAGCTAAGCGCCCTTCTTTATTTAAGTCATTTAAGCAAAGTGTATTTAATAAGTTATTAAAAAATAAACATTTAAAAAACTCAATTACACTTGAACACAGAACAATTTATGTATTGCCATCATCCCTTGGTTGGTATTTTATAGTTGTAGCTATTTTAAACTTTGTGATGGGCATTAATTATCAAAATAATTTAATTTTAATAATGTCTTATCTTATGTTTGTGGTAATGATTATTGCTGTATTAATGGGCTACAGTAACGCTAAAGGCTTAACAGTTAAATTTAAAGATGTATTTAACAGCTACGCTCCTCAAAAACCGAGTATTATATTTGAATTACAAAGCCCTTCTGTTACCCAATCTATTAATTTAACATATCAAGGTAGTGAGCAAACTCACAAACATACCGGCCAAGTTGATAGTAAACCTCAGTTACTTACACTCAACTTACCCTACAGCTCACGCGGTAAGTACTCAGTGCAACGTATTAAAATAGCGAGTAACTATCCCTTTGGTTTGATAACTGTTTGGAGCTACATTCAATTACAACAAGATGTATTTGTATACCCGTCGCTTGAACAGGTTCACTGTGACGCGCATGTTTCTATGCTTGATGAGCAAGCCGATAAAGGTATTTCTACACAATCTGGTAGCGAAGAGTTTGAGTCTCTTATCCCACACTTACCTGAGATGGGCTTGCAAAGAGTGTCGTGGAAGCATTACGCAAAAACACAGCAGTTGTTAGTTAAAGAGTTTGTAGACTTTAAAACAGCAAATGCACTCTTCGATTTTACGTTAATGAATGGAGATACAGAACAACGGTTAAGCCAGTTATGCTTTTTAGTGTGTGAAGCAACCGAGAAAAACACCCCTTTTATGTTAAAGCTACCGAATAAAACAATAAATACAAATACCGGACAGCATCATAAGCAGCAATGCTTAGAAGTATTATGCTCATTTAATGGTGATGTGTAATGGACATACTTAAAAACGAAAAAGTAATAAATTATTCGCTGTCTTTTATATATGCATGTTTGATTGTATTTTTTGTATCACATTTACCGCTTGTTTTTGTAGGTGTACTTTCACTTATTTGTGCATGGAACTTTTACATAACGCTGAGTAATAAACCAAAGCCAAATGCTTGGCTGGCAAATATACTCGCAGGTGTGTCACTCGGTTTAATGCTCTACACAGTAGGCATGTCGGATACGGTTATTTTATTTGTGGCCATGCTGCTACTTGCTAGTTTATTTAAACTGCTACAGGCTAAAACCAAAAAACACTATCATGTAATTACAACGCTTACGTTTTTTTCACTCTCATCGGTGTATTTATTTAACCAAAGCATTTTAACAACTTTAACTGTAAGTGGTTTATACATATTAAACTTTGCAGTACTTGGCTTACTCGAGTCCAAACATAATTTAAAAATAGCCTCTAAACAAAGCGGTAAACTGCTACTTTTAGCGCTTCCTTTAGCTATATTTTTACTGCTTTTTTTACCAAAAATGCCCGCCTTTTGGCAGCTTCCTGGACCTAAGCTTGCTAAAACAGGGCTTTCTGAACAAGTCGATCCATTCGATATTGCTAAGCTTTCAAATTCTGACGAGCTTGTATTTAGAGCTAAATTTAACGAAGAAAAACCTGTAGCGCCTTATTATTGGCGAGCAATAGTCCATGATGAGTTTAATGGCAATGCGTGGCTTACGTCTGACTTTTTAAAATATAATAATGTAAAAACAAATACGCAGAGCGAAAATGATGAGCAACTTATTGCAAGCTACTCAGTTATTACAGAGCCTGCTACACAAAAATGGCTCTATGGTTTAGCGTATTCCAGTAGTAACTCACCAAATGTTGAAGGTAATTCGCTAGGTTTATTGCGTAAAAAAAGTCGCCAAGCTAAAAACTTACAATACGATGTAAATAGCTTTAACTTCAAAGCTTTACCGCTTGGCGAATTTGAAGAAAAACGCTACAAATACCTCTCCAATAAAAAGAATGTAAAAACATCATTACTTGCTAAAAACTTAAAGCAAAATACACACTCTGATCGCGATTTTTATAACCGCTTATTACAATACTTTGCAGGTACGGGATTTACTTACACGTTAACACCCACGCCTATGAGCGGTGATAATACAATTGACCAATTTTTATTTGAAAACCAACGTGGCTTTTGTGGCCACTATGCCAGTGCCGCTGCGTACATTTTTAGAACCGCAGGTATACCCGCTCGACTAGTAAGTGGCTATTTAGGTGGCGAATTAAATCAAGATAATAATACGCTCACTGTTCGCCAATACGACGCACACGCATGGGTAGAAGTATATTTACAAAACGAAGGTTGGGTTATTTTTGATGCAACCGCTGTTGTAGCTCCGGAGCGTTTAAATGGCTCGCTTTCGCAAAACGAAGAGCTGAATGACGAATTTAAAAGTAATCTTGATTTTGGTTTAGTGAGTTTAAGTAATTTCCCCGCTATTAATTGGTTAAGGTTGGAACTTGAAAACCTCGATTATCAATGGTCTAGCTGGGTACTTGGTTTTGACGAAGAAAAACAAAATGATTTTTTAAAATCAATTTTTGGTAGTAAAAATATTTGGCTTGTACCATTAATGGTTTTACTAACAGCTGGTTTTTGTTTTATAGGTTATTTTATTTATTTAAACTTGCCAAAACGCCCGTCTAAATTAGCGCCTATGGTTAAAGAGTTTTATGAAGTAAAAGCATGGGCTAAAAAACAAAAAATAAATACACCCGATAATTTAACACCGAGTCAGCAGTTAGACTTTTTTGCTGATCAACTTCCTCGTTCTGCACAATCTATAAACACTTTTAGGCAGTTATTTAACCAAGTACGCTATGGTAAAAAACCTTTTACGAAAGAGCGTAAAACTCAGGCTAAAGATCTGATAAAATTAATTAAAATTTCCAAATAGAGAATACTATGAATGCTGTTGTTATAGGCGTTATTTTAATGCTCGGGCTATCTCTGGCTCGCGTTAACGTCATTGTTGCCATGATCATAAGCGCGTTAGTTGCAGGTCTTACTGCAGGCTTGGGCATAAAAGAAAGTGTTGATGTGTTTAATTCTGGCCTTTCAGCTGGAGCTGAAATTGCACTAAGTTATGCTATGCTCGGCGCGTTTGCCGTTGCTATTTCTAAGTCGGGTTTAACACGCATTCTCGCTGATAAGCTACTTGCTAAAGTAAATGCAAAAGGCAGCGGTAATGAAACATTTTTAAGTTACTTCATTTTATTAATTATTTTAGGTTGTGCAATTTCTTCGCAAAACTTAGTCCCTGTACACATAGCGTTTATTCCTATTTTGATCCCGCCGTTACTTGTTGTTTTTAATCAGTTAAGATTAGACAGGCGTGCTATAGCGTGTATTTTAACATTTGGATTAGCAACGTCTTACATGGTGCTTCCTTATGGTTTTGGGGGTATTTACTTATATTCGATTTTGCACAAAAACCTAGTTGATAACGGCCTAGACATTGTAAATACCCAAGTCCCTGTGGCGATGATAATTCCTGCATTAGGTATGTTTATTGGATTGCTTATTGCGGTATTTATTACTTACAAAAAACGCCGCGAATACACCGAGCTCCCATTAACAACTGTGAGTAAATCTGCTGAGGTAGAAAACCCTAAAAAAGTAATGATTGTGGGGCTTTTTGCAGTACTTGCCTCACTTGTTGCACAAAACCTAAGTGGCTCAATGATTTTAGGTGGCTTAGTAGGTGTAATGATATTTAGTGTTTTTGGTGTAGTTAAGTGGGAAGAAAACGGCGACGTATTTAGTAAAGGCGTTGCGATGATGGCCATGATTGGCTTTATTATGATATCGGCACAAGGTTTTGCATCGGTTATGCAAGCCACTGGCGATGTAGCAAGCTTAGTACACAGCGCAGCCGCCCTTTTTGATGGTAATAAACCTTTGGCCGCCGGTGTTATTTTGTTAGTCGGGTTATTAATTACAATGGGAATTGGCAGTTCGTTTTCAACAGTGCCTATTATTGCAACTTTGTTTGTTCCTTTATGTTTAGACCTTGGCTTTTCTGTTATGGCTACCGCTGCGCTTGTTGGTACTGCGGGCGCTTTAGGTGATGCAGGCTCTCCTGCTTCAGACTCAACGCTTGGCCCAACATCGGGTTTAAATGCCGATGGCCAGCACGACCACATTAGAGACTCTGTTATTCCAACGTTTATTCACTTTAACATACCGCTGCTGATATTTGGCTGGATTGCAGCAATGGTACTTTAAAAAGTATTTATGTAAGTATTAATAAATGTAATTAAAAGCTAAATATAACCAAAAAGGTATGTTAAAAGCATACCTTTTTAGTATCCAAATCCAACAACTCTCACCCCTATCAATTCCCTTCAGTTTGACTACTTTTTTAGTTAATACACACTCTGTTGTTGAGGTTATACTTTATGAATATTCTGTATGATGTGTTCTTACAAGGGATTTATATAAGCACCAATTAAGGTGCTTATATAAATTTGCTTTAGCGCATATTCAAAGCTTTAAGTTAATCAAAACCATAAATCATTTTGTCGCATACTACCGGAGTCGGTCTGTGGTTATCATCAACTGCAACAAAGGTAAAGCTGCCACTAATGGCTGAATGCTTATCGTCTTTGTGCATAGTTTCTAATAATATATCTACGTCAACTTTTAAGCTGGTGTTACCTACATGCACTACTTTAGCTATTAACTCTGCAAAAGTACCTGCTGGTATGGCTTCTTTAAAGTCGACTCTATCAGAAGATATAGTTACCAAAGGCTTACGACAAAAACGAGTCGCTGCTATAAATGCCACTTCATCCATCCACGCCAGTGCATCACCACCAAATAAAGTATTGTGATGATTAGTACGCCCTGGAAACACGGTTTTAGTTACCGATGTGGTTGAGTCTTCAATACGCTGAGCAATTATTGCATCGCGATTTACGTCAGTCATAATCTCTACTTTTTGTTTGCTAATGTATCTTGCATTAGTAATGCAGGATCAAGGCGTTCGCCTTTCCAGTTAAAACGCCAATCTAGGTGAGGACCCGTTACACGCCCTGTTGCACCAATTTCAGCCACTTTGTTACCTTGCTCAATTTTATCACCCACTTTTACATCAAGCTTACTTAAGTGAATGTAAGTTGAGGTAATACCATGGCCATGATCAATAATTAATGTTCCGCCAGAGTAGTATAAATCAGGTTCAGCAAATACCACGGTACCACTAATAGGCGCGTAAACAGGAGAGCCCGTTTTATTCGCGATATCTAAGCCAAAGTGCGGACGACGAGGCTCGCCATTAAAATAGCGCTGACTACCGTAAACACCCGATATGCGCCCTTCTGCAGGCTTTAACACAGGGTCTAAAAAGTACAATAAATCAGAGTCTACTTCTCTGGCTTTTCGCACAGCAACTGCTTCACGGCTTATACGCGCACTAACTTCTTTTGGCGGAGAGACATATTTTTTAGCTACACCGGTAATTTTATCAATTTTATATTCGCGCTTTGTGATAGCTATTGGCTGTGAATGCGATTTACCATTGTTATCTACCCATTTTAAAGTATGAGTAGTTTCAGCGTCACGACCAAAACCAAATACAAAATCACCCTTTGGTGAAAGTTTTAAGCTTTTGCCATCTAAGCTTACTGATTTAGCGTTTTCTAGCTTTCCAGTAACTAAACCGCCTTGTGTTAAATGTCCTTTTAACTCAAGCGCCATAGCACTAAAGCTAGCAGAGGCAACAAGCGCTGTTGCTAAAAGTGTTTTAAACATAACTAATCGATCCTTTTCCAACACCTTCATAAGCCGTTACTTTCACTGCTTTTTCTGGGTATTGGGCTTTAATTTGGCCAGCTACATGTTCAGCAATACATTCTACAGTGGTATCTACTGGCAAAATGTCGCAACGAGACTCGCTTATAGCCATTTCAAAATAGCCTTGTGCCGATGTATAAGCAAAACATACATCACCCGCTTTGGCTGTTATGTGTTTTAAATCAGCTGCGTTAATTTGATCTTCAGTGGTGGCTAAGTAAATATCTTCCCACTTTTGAGACCATTCTTTTTGCAAGCGCGGCATAGAAATACCATCTAGGCTAATACCAATTTGAGAACGATGCCCATGAATAATACGCTGGCAATTACCGTCATGCTTTTTAAGGCCATGGCTGTAATGATAGTAAAAACTTTGGCTGTGTTCAGGCTTAAGAGACAGCTCAATTTTTTCGATGTTATCTGGTAGCTTCGGTAAAATAGTCGCAATTAAAAATTTGGTAACCGATTCAACAGTTACTTCATCTGCGTTAATCATGCAATAAGCTTGATGAGGAGCGCTCATAGCTAAGTGATTATTTTCACCAAATGTACAGTCGAGTGTTTTATGCTCGTCAAATTCAGATACAGTACCATTAAGCCCTGTAGGAATTGCTAAACGGTGATCAATACACTCATCTATAATGCCTTTAATTTGCTTTTTAACTAAACCAAAGTCTAAAACCATAGACTCTTCGTTAAGTTTACCGTGCAAAGTTAAATCAACAATCCAGCTCTCGCCAACGGCGCCGCGTTTGTTACATAAGTAAGAAAAATCAATCACAGTTAGTGAGTTAACAAAAAGGATCATAAACTTCCTTTAGACTGGTTATAAGACAGCGTTAATTATAATGATTTCTGATTGTAATTGCGCGGTTTTATAGTGCAAAAACCAATCGCGTTGATTGATTGATGATTTAATATGCAATATTTTGATTTTTTAACTGCTCCGAGTTGTTTAGCGTACAAGTGTACGCTAAAGTACTTGGCAATTTCTAAGCGAAGATAAGTGTTATGGAACCTAAAAATAGCTATACAAAAGAAGAGTTGATCCTGTGTGGTCAAGGTGAAATGTTTGGTGAAGGTAACTGCCGTTTACCAAGTGACAACATGTTAATGATGGATCGCATTACCTCTATTACTTCTGATGGCGGTATTCATGGGAAAGGCGAAATTGTTGCTGAGCTTGATATTGACCCTAGCCTTTGGTTTTTCGATTGTCATTTTAAAGGCGACCCAGTAATGCCAGGTTGTTTAGGCTTAGATGCTATGTGGCAACTAGTTGGTTTTTACTTAGGTTGGTCTGGTGGCCCTGGTCTTGGCCGTGCGCTAGGTGTGGGTGAAGTTAAATTTACTGGCCAAATTTTACCAACTAATAAAAAAGTAACTTACCGCCTTGTAATGAAACGCGTAATTAAACGTAAATTGTTCATGGGCGTTGCAGATGGCACTGTAGAAGTAGATGGCCGAGTAATTTACGAAGCAAAAGATTTAAAAGTGGGCTTGTTCCAAGACACTAGCGCGTTTTAATTTTTAAATGCGTACAAAAAGGCCTCCAACGTGGAGGCCTTTTTGCTTAAATTCGATTATTGATTTTAGGTTTTGTACATGTTGCGGTTTTCAATCGCTTCACGCCAACCTCCTAACCACTCTGATTTGGGATCTACTTGTTGATAAGGGCATAGCTCTTTTGAGCGACCTGCTAAACCTGCTTTAAAACCTTGAGAATGAGCTCTTTCTAAACGATCTCTTTTCTGTCTCTTCATCGGTAATATCCTCACCTTTTTATTTGTATATTGTGTAGCATTAGTGAAATCTACATTTAATGAATAGTTAATAAAAATGTAAAATTCAAATCGTAAAAGCAATTAAATTGTTTGACTTTAACTAAGCTGCTGATGCAAAAATGAATTAACATTTAAAAAAGTAAGTGGTCATACAACATTTAATTTGACCGGTTTTATGCTAAATAAAATGCGACTCAATAATCGCTAAAAAGCACTTATGTGCTTTATTTGTGACCGACTAATATTGACTAAGTTCCAAACAAAAATGTAATCGTGACACTTTTATTTCATTAATCTTAAATTAGTAGCCCGCCCCTAACTTGAAGTATTTTTAAACAATTTAAATTTATGCTTGATTATTTAAAGTCGATCGGTCTAATATATGTACATGAACAAAAATACATCAACACCAATACGCCGTGGTCGCCCACCTAAAATAGCCAGAGAGAACGCCGATACCAAAGCGTTACTTATTCGTACGGGCCTAGAAACCTTAACTGAATTTGGCTTTAGCGCCACGGGGCTCGATACTATTTTAAAAAAAGCGGCTGTACCTAAAGGCTCCTTTTATCATTACTTTAAAAGTAAAGAGGCCTACGGCATTGCCCTAGTTGATGCATACGACAGTTACTTTATTGCAAAGCTTACCCATTACCTACAGCAAGAAGATGTTCCCCCACTTGAGCGAATCGTTAATTTTACCCAAAGCGCAATTAAAGGAATGAAAAAATACGATTACAAACGTGGCTGTTTAGTAGGTAACTTAAATCAAGAGCTTAATCATTTAAGTGATGAGTTTAAAACCAGATTAATGCAAAGCTACACCGCTTGGCAAAACCATGTAGAGGTTTGCTTAAACCAAGCTAAGCAACAAGGCACTATTGCAAGCCATGTAAATACAAAATTGATGAGTGAGTACTTTTGGATTGGTTGGGAAGGTGCGGTTATGCGCGCCAAGCTCACAAAATCAAATACTCCACTTACTTTGTATACAGAAATGTTTTTACGCGCATTATTAACCTAATGCGTTTTTATTTACCACTTAAAAGACGATCGGTCTAAAAGGATATCCCATGAGTAACCCAATTAAAGCCATTGTTATTAATAAAGAAGATAATAACTACAGCGCCTCATTAAAGACTATCGAAAGCAGTGATTTACCAAACGAAAACGTCTTTATCGACGTGCTATACAGCACACTTAACTATAAAGATGGTTTAGCAATTACTGGTAAAGGCCCCGTTGTACGCAGTTTTCCTATGGTGCCAGGTATTGATTTAGTGGGTACGGTTACAAATTCCACCAGCGATGAATTTAAAAACGGCGATAACGTAATATTAAATGGCTTTGGTGTAGGCGAAAAACATTGGGGCGGGCTTGCTCAAAAAGCGGCACTTAATAGCGATTGGCTAATCCCCTTGCCTGCAGGTATTTCTCCAAAACAAGCGATGCAAATAGGTACAGCCGGTTATACCGCTATGCTAAGTGTTATAGCTCTTGAAAAACAAGGAATAAACCCTGAATCTGGCGAAATACTTGTAACAGGTGCCAATGGTGGCGTAGGCAGCTTTGCTATTTATTTATTAAACCAGCTTGGCTACAACGTAACAGCAGCTACGGGTCGATTAGATCAAAGTGAATATTTAAAAGAGTTAGGTGCTAAACAGGTAATTGACAGAAACGAGCTTTCAAATCCTGGTAAGCCTTTGCAAAAAGAGCGCTTTGCAGCGGCAATAGATTCAGTAGGTAGCCATACACTTGCTAATATTTGTGCATCATTAAAGTATGGGGGTGTAGTAACCGCCTGCGGACTTGCCCAAGGCATGGATTTACCTGCCTCAGTTGCCCCATTTATATTACGTGGTGTGTCACTAATAGGCATTGATAGCGTAATGCGCCCTAAAGCCGACAGAATTGAAGCGTGGGATCGTTTAGCAAAATTAGTAAACGCTGATTATTTAGATAAAATTTCGACAGAAATATCACTAGAACACGTAATTGATAACGCAGAGCTACTTATGCTAGGCAAAATTCGCGGTCGTGTTGTAGTTAATTGTCAAAGTTAAGCTATTTACTCTGTTAAAGCCTCGTTATTAAATTTATAATGCAATTTGTATTTTAATAACGAGGCAACACCTATGAGCAACCAAGAACTTTTCAGTAATAATCCACTGCAAGGCGTTAAATTAGAACAAGTGGTTGAAGAGCTGGTTGAACAATACGGGTGGGAGCTCCTACACGCTTATTTACAACTTAACTGCTTTAAAAACAATCCTGATATAAAGTCAGCGGTTAAATTTTTACGTAAAACACAATGGGCACAAGAAAAAGTAGATAACTTTTACCTTTATCGCCTAAAAAACTTACCTAGACCTGATGATGTGCAATACGAATTACCGCCACGTGATCGCGTGATCCCAGCTGATCATAAACCTGGTGAGCCATGTGAGTTAAGTTTTAGTGACGCAAAACGTATTATGGAAAAAAAAGCATCAAAGCAACGTGCTCGTGATCGCAAACAACGCTCTAATTCTAGTAACCCTTGGGGTAACTAAACACGCTAATTTAATTTTGTAGAGCTATTTTAAATGGCTCTACAACTCTCTTTTATTAATTTTTATTACATCCACACCATATAGCTAAAAATAGAAATCAATAGCCTCGGTTTTTCCAAAAATCTGTTTCAGTACGCTCTAGCTCTAATGCCACCTTAAAAGTTTTATCAGCAATAATTTTCCCATTTAGCTCAATCGTCATACGCCAATCACCCAATTTATTCTCTATTGGCAACCAAAGCGTGTCGCCTAAATAAAAGTTCCAATCACTGTTTTTAACGTATACATCGCCTTCAAAGGGGTCCATTACATCACCGTCACTGTCTGGAATATCTGGATGGTATATACAATAGTGAAGCTTTTCGCCTTTACCCTTTTTAATATTTACGATTAAGCCAAACTCAACATCTACCTCAGCTATTACATTTGTTGTAAATTGCTCTATTTGTGGCAGTGCTTTACTTTCGCTATCCCACTTAGAGTAAATACCGTGACTTTGTAACGTCACTACAGGTTTTGTTTTAGCCATTAAGGTAACCTTTTATATTAGCTATTTTTGCATTAGTTTAACTTTTGAAATTTTAAAATAAAACACAATCCAATAAAGTTAAATCTCAACTTAGCTTTAATACTTCGTCTATTTACATCATTGCTAATTTGTCATCATTGTTTACACATTATTTGCACAATTGCTGATTATTGTTTGAGTAACTTAATTGATCAGGTAAGCAGCAATGAAACTACACGCACTTAATATAAAAAACTCAAATAGGGTAAATGCTATAAAACTAAGCACCTTGGCTCTAGTTGTTTCATCGTTAGTTGCTTGCGGAGATGGCGAAGACATAGTTGATACCTCAACAACTACAGATTCATCACCAACCACCTTAGATAACGGTACAGGTACGAGTAGCTCAACCCAAGGCGTGCTGTGCGAATATAGCTACAGTGAATATAACGAGTCAGTATCAGTACAGGCCACCAGCGTGGCAGATTGGTCATGCACAGGAACTACACGCGACATAGTCGCTAATGGCATACCTGATCACGAAGTAGGTACATTCCCTAATGCCGATAACCCAAATACTATTTCTGAACAATCAGTAAATGAAAGCTACACACTTGAGCCTGTAGAAACAACACAAGCAACCATGCTTGGTGGCCCTCGTGGAATGATAGGTGTTGTACTTAACGGCATTAAAATAGACGCCGGCACAGGCGGAAGTTGCGATGATTCAGGCACCGATTGTGATTTAGGCGACAACAGCGGTAATTGGAATATAGAAGCTTTAAGCCAAGACACGTTTAGTTTTGGAACAGACGACAACAATGCACACGTACAACCCGATGGCACATATCATTATCATGGTATGCCTGAAGGCTTTGTAACACTGCGAGGTGGCAATAGCTCCACTATGACTCTAATAGGCTGGGCAGCAGATGGCTTTCCTATATATGCACGTTACGGCTATGCAGACTCAAATGATGCAACTTCAGCGCTAACCGTAATGACCGGTAGCTACCAACACATAACATCTGTAAGCGCAAACCGCCCTTCTACCGATATATACCCATTAGGTACATTTGCACAAGATTGGGAATACGTAGCAGGCTCTGGTGATTTAGATGAATGTAATGGCCGCGTTGGCGTAACACCTGAGTTTCCTCAAGGGATATACCACTACTACGCAACAGACACTTACCCGTTTTTTCAACGCTGCGTTAAAGGCGAAGTTTAATTAGGAGTAAGTTATGCCTTATATAAAAAATTATCTGTTAAGTGTGACCACATTGGGCTTATTGAGCACATCAACATTAGCAAACGCGCATTTAATGGTTGCAGAGCACGGTACGCTGAATTTTGTTGATAATAACGTGTTTATTGTACTTTCAATCCCTATGCCGGCTTTTAAAGGGGTTGATGAAAACAAGGATGGCAAAGTGTCAATAATTGAGTTTAACGCTCATAAAAAGCTAATAACTAAACGAGTTAAAAAGAACGTTTATTTAGCGGATCATCAGTATAAATTTACTATTAACGGACTTTTGCTAAACCCAGAAGCGTCGCATAAACATAAAAGCGACAATATAGACCAAGTAACCATTACTGGGCGCTACTCTTTGCCTAGTAAACTAACCAAAGTTAACTTTAACGTTAAGCTATTTAGTAACAATGAGCACAAGCAGCCTTATCAAATTACAGCGACTAATAAAACGCAAAAGCTAACTCATCAATTTGAGCTATCACCAACGTCGCCCTTTAGTAAGGTGTTTAATAATTAGTAATACTTACCTAAATAATTAAGTGGCAAAGAGTACAAGTTAAACAAATTTGTGCTCTTTTTTATCTTTGTCTTCTTATTTAACACTCTTTAGTGAAGGGTTCTTTCTATAAAGATACAAGCTTGGGATTTTTAGGAAAATAATTCTCTTGTTGCTGCTCACGTAAACTAAACTCACGGGTGTTTTTATATGGCAACTTCATAAAGCCCGCAACACCCACGTCCGTAATATTTACTGCGTATTGCATAAGTTTATTTAGCAAACGTTTAAACTCAACCTCTTTGCTCGAATCGAGTAAGCGGTAGTAATGGTGAATCTTCATTCTGTCCGGCAGTGCTTCAAAAATAATACACCCCGTATGATGAATTTGGTTAAGCTCAAATACGCACTTAATAACTTTTTTAGGTAGCTGTAGTTGCTCGTCAGGGTCTTTACCGTCTTCAAAGTATGAATGCGGGCGGGTTATGTCATTTGCTTTCATACTTACTACTTCGTATTCAAGCTCTGGTAGGCTATCAAACTTAAATGCACCGGTGCCATCTCGCTCTAACTGAATGGTTTTACGGGCATCAAACAAACAACACTTAAATAACCCTTTTTGATTAATCGCTTGAGCAAGCATTACCGTGTTATTAATCGCATCGCTAAACGCATCACCCAATGATTCGTCATGCATAATTAAAGATGATTCAACAAACATTGACTCATCCTTCCAATGAAAACTAAGCCCACCTACTACAGGGTACTTAGCTAATCGGCTTATTGATGCTAAAAATGCTTTTTCGGTATCGCCTGTATCAAATAAAAACTCTTTATAATAGCGGTCAAGTTGCGCGTCGTTTATATCTAGTAATTGCTGGTTATGATCGGCTTGGCGTAAAAACTGTTTTCGTGAACTATATACCACCGTGTCGGGCTGCTCGTCGTTGCCATACCAAAAAGGAATATCTGCTTTTCTTTGTTTTTTATCAAGCTCAGGTAAATACATTTTGGCCATAGTTGTAATGTTACGCATAAAGTAATCACCAGCACCATCACGTATGGCCTTACTTTTTGACAGCATGCCATCAATCACCTTAGCCAGCTCTTTTGGGAGCCCTAAGCTGCTTGCAGGGATGGCTTGCGCACCAAAGCGGCACGACTGCGCCGACGCTAACGCATACAACGTAGCGGCTACACCTTGTTCGTCAAATCGTGGGGATGATTGCTCTCCCGACATTTGCGCTTCACCAATAAAGTACACATCGCCCATACGGGCATTCGTTGTGCTTAAATCGCCCGACATTAAATCCATAAAGTTACTAGCAACAGGGTTACCATCACTATCGAGCTGTGCATACACAGAGCTACCCCAATCCACTAACGAAAGCGCATCAGTGTTTGCATCCCAAACAAGGTTTGAAGGTTTTATATCGCCATGCACTATAGGTTGTGGGCTAACGCCGTTTTTGTGACTACGTAAATCAATTAATACATTACGTAACCTAACAGCTAGCGCCATTATTTGCGCGGCACTAAAGCGTCCTGTTTTAAGCGATACTTTTTCAAGGTCCTCTCCAATGGCGCGAGCCATCATTAAAATCCCTTGTTTTTTAATTCGCTCAAATGCATAAAAGGTAGGCACTAAGGGGTTATTAATTTGCGAAAGCATATACGCTTCGTCTTCTAGGCGGTCGCGTACACTTTGGGCAAGTGTAATACGCGAAAACTTAAATACCCAAGGTAAGCCGTTATCGTCATCACCTGCAAACACAAAACCAAAAGCACCCGAGCCAATCATTTCAACGTTTTTGTAGCCCAGCAGTGTTAGCTGCTTAATACAAATATTAAGCCACTGGCGGTGTTTTTTAGCATCGCGGTGCGAAAGCAAATAAACAGATTGCTCTTCGTTGATATAAAAATTGCGGATTTCTTTGGCTTTCAATACGGGCTCTCTGTCTTGTTAGTGTTATACAGTCATTTAAAGCACTCTATTATTAGTTTTATGTAATAAGATTACAATAGCGTGCGGCGTAGTTTTTAAGTTACCCATCTTTACTCACCCCTAAATAATTACAAATAACCAACAAATGTTGCATCCAATAAATTATCTAAGCCGTATTTAACATAGCTGCATTAATAACAAATACATTAGATAGGGATTTTAGTCATGAGAACATTAGCAATTTTAGCGCTAGGCACTTTGTATAGTGGTTATAGCTATGCAAACATTGAAAAATTAACCGTTTATGGTCACAGAGATGGGCTAATTGGTGAGTCAATCAGCGCATCTAGCGGTATTATTGGTCAAGGTGAAATTCAGCAGCGCCCAATGTTAAGAAGCGCCGAAATGTTAGAGTTAATCCCAGGTATGGCGGTCACTCAACATAGCGGCTCTGGTAAAGCTAATCAGTACTTTATTAGGGGGTTTAATTTAGATCACGGCACCGACTTTGCCACCAGCATAGATGGCATGCCAATTAATATGCGCAGCCATGGCCACGGACAAGGTTACACCGACCTAAACTTTATAATCCCTGAGTCTATTTCAACTATTAACTATCAAAAAGGCTCATATAGCGCAAGCCAAGGTGACTTTTCAACCGCTGGTAGTGCTCAATTTCAACTTGCTGATAACCTAAAACATCACCAAGTTGAACTCAGTATAGGAGAAGATAATTATAGACGCGCTGTTGTACTGGGATCTACTAACATTGCAACAGGTAAGCTCATTGCAGCGGCAGAATGGCAAGGCTATGACGGCCCATGGGATGATATAAACGAAGATGTAAATAAAAAGAATGCCCTACTGCGCTATGTTGGTAAAGCTTTTAATGGTGACTTATCAATAAGTGCCATGGCATACGACAATACATGGAATTCAGCAGATCAAATTCCACAGCGCGCTATATCACAAAATTTAATTACTCAATTAGGCTCTCTTGACACCACACTTGGCGGTAGCTCTAGCCGTTATAGCTTATCGAGTAACTGGCAGGGCGAGCATATAAAAGCCAGCGCTTATGTAATTAATTACGATTTAAACCTGTATTCAAATTTTAGTTATTTTTTAAATGATCCAATTAATGGCGATCAGTTTAATCAGCAAGATAGCCGAAATATTTATGGAACAGATATAAGCTACCAGTTTGAAACCAAAACATCAGATATAAACATACAACATACCGTAGGTATTGAGCTTCGCCACGACGACATAGATAACGTAGGGCTTTATAACACACAAGCAAGAGAGCGACTTAGTACGGTTAGGCAAGATGAACTAAAGCAAACGAGCTACTCAAGCTTTTGGGAGTCTAAACTTTTACTTACTCCAAAACTTGAAGCAACCGTTGGCGTTAGGTACGACTATTTTGATACAAACGTGACTAGTATTAGCGCCGTAAATTCAGGAAAAGCAAAGGATGATTTAGTAAGTTTTAAAGGGAGTTTAAATTACCGTTTTACAAATTTAGTAGCTGCATATGCTAATTGGGGACAATCTTTTCATTCAAATGATGCGCGCGGATCTACTATTAATATTGACCCTGTTACCGGTGAGCAAGCAGAGCAAGTTGACTTATTAGTTAAAAGTGAAGGCGCTGAAATAGGCGTCCGATTTGCTGATGAGCAAAAGTTTAATCTATCAGCTGCACTTTGGTGGCTAACACTCGACTCAGAGCTTTTATTTGTTGGCGATGCGGGTAACACAGAACCAAGTGATGCATCTAAGCGTTACGGATTAGAAATAAGCGCTTATTATTGGATTAACGACAGCTTTAGTATCGACGCAGAAACCTCGTTCACGCATTCACGTTTAGATATTAATGACAATAATGATTATATAGAAGGTGCTGTTCCGGTTGTTGCAAGTACAGGTTTAAATTGGCACTTAAGTGAGCAATGGCAGTCATCAGTTAGAGTTCGCCATATTGGCAAACGTACATTAACTAGCGATGGTGACGAGCGTTCGGAGCCTTTAACAGTAGTAAATAGCGCAATTAGCTATGAGCAGACTCACTGGAAAGTAAACTTTGAATTACTTAACTTATTTAATAGCACCGACCACGATATAGATTACTATTATGCATCGCGTTTACCTGGCGAATCAGCACAAGGCGTTGAAGATAACCACTTTCATCCAATAGAGCCAAGAACAGCGCGACTAACATTAAGCTTGTTATTTTAGTATTCATTGAGTTTTACAGGGTACTGTATATAAAAACAGTACAACTGTAAAACATACCCTTAGCCAATAAGTATCTTAGTAATTAATCCGATGCCTCAACAAGCTGGCTGATGTTACTCAACAATGCGAAGTTGATTTATTGAGTTAACAATAGTGCCTTCGCCAAGCGCCGGTAAGTGTTGTACAGAGCTGCAAGCACTAAGTGTTAATACACTTAAAAGAGTAAGGTATTTCAAGATATAACATCCTTTTTTATAAGTAGATGTTAATATTAACATTTATATATTTTAAGTTTCTATAAAAGAAACAAATTTAGCCCAATTAAGGGCTAAATTAGTTATATTTTAAAAGTATTCGTTATGGGGCATTTCGCTGCGATGGATTTGATTTAAAGCTTTTTAGCATCTGCTCAGGATCTTCAACGCCACTCTGGTTTTTAGCCGCTTGCGCCCACCAAACCAATTGCCCAAAAGTACGGTGAAAATAATTAAACCACGATGACTGCTCTTCACCAACTTGCACAGATCCATTATCATTAAATACTTCTTGCGCTTTTGGAACATGGATCATTGCAGATACAGGCAAACAGCCAAGCTCTGATAAAAACGAGCGCATACTAATTGCCGCTCTGAGTCCACCCCACTGCCCAGCAGAGTAAGTAACAATAGCACTGGGCTTATATGAAAATAGTGAGCTACCAAAGTGATTAAGTAAGTCAGCGAGAGCTGGGCTCATACTGTGATTATATTCAGGGCTAACCATTACATATCCATCAGCCGCTTTAATTTTATCAGCTAAAGTATTTAGCATTGAAGGCGCCTTACCTTGAGCATAGGCAAAATGTGGTTTAAAAACTTGATCACTTGGGTAATCAAGTGCATCTATAAGCTCAAACTCATGTTCGGAGAATTGCTCGTTTAAGCACTCCATGCAGGCTTTAGACACTCTCTCACCTAAGCGAGCAGGTTTTGGTGGCGTGCTGTTACGCACTGTCCCTAAAAACACTAAAAACTTCATATGTAATCCTCATATGTATTTGAATAACATCTAAACACTAACACTTTTAGCTTATGTGTATTACACATATCCGTTTTTATTAATTTTGAACACTAATAATTAAATTTAAAACTGCGCTTTAGCAACCACACACTGTTAAAGGTTTTTTATCATGTGCTTATTTTGTCGTTCTCCATACTTTTTGCACATTTAGCCAGTAATATGCCACAGTATAAGTACACCAAAACCTATACTGAAAAGGATACAAGTAATGGGCTCAAATAATTACAGCGCGTTTGCAATCATTATTACCGCAACAGTTTTAACTCTAAGTGGCTGCGACGACTCACCAACTAATAAAAATACTAAGCAAGTCAGTAGCTCTCTTAGTGAAGTACAAAAAACGAATCAAACAATAAATTTATCTATGTTTAAAAAAGGGGCCTTTTTATCTGAGCCTAACATTGTTGATTGCGAAACGGCGCAAGGAACTAAAACTAAGTGTTATGAGTTAATTACATCAGGCGCACCTGCAGGTAGAGAGCCCGGTCCATTTTGCCCGCGCACATCGACCGATGGCGCTGATGTAACTGGCAGTTGGTTTAGTAAAGAAGGTACTGGTGATTTAGTTGATTTAACAGGCCAATTTATTCTCAAGCTTGATGAATACTACGGCGATGAAAAGTGGGTACTTTACGACACTAAAACAAATAAAATTAGATATACAGCTACAAAAGAGTCTTGCGCTGGTGCAGCTCGCCCTGATGTTGAAGAGCATTATAAACAAAATTGTATTGAGTGTGAACTTTCGTATTTAGAAGATAATTTTTCATTAACGTATTTAATTCCTGTTACACCTATTCCAGCATCTAATACTGGCCGATTAAGAACAGTAGGTATAGCACTAGACGGTACTGAGCTATCAGGGCCTGCTCCAATTAATGCAATTTTAGAGAGCTATACCATTGCGGCATTTGATGATTGTGGTGGCCATATAAATTTACACCAAGGTTATCACTATCACTCTACCACTGGTTGTACTGACTCAGCTGCTACAGAAGATGGACATGCACCTCTTATAGGTTATGCAATAGACGGTTATGGGATTTATGCAATGCGTGATACAAGCGGTAAAGAAGAGTCACTTGATGAATGCCGAGGTAATACAGATGAAGTAAGGGGTTATCACTACCACGCAGCCAGTCCTAGTGAAAATATGTTTATAGGGTGCCTACATGGAGAATCAGTTAGGCCTGCAGGTGGGCCACCAGGTGATCACAACGGTCCACCGCCAGGAAATGATCCTGAAAAGCATTAAAAAGGAGTTGTTATGTTTATAAAAAGTAGTTGTTTAAGCGTGTTTGGTATGGCTTTACTTGCAGCACCCACATTTTTAAATGCTCATGCAGGGCCGTTAAATGGTGTTGCAGTTAAAGCTTGCGCAGATAAAGTAAAATCTCAATCATGTAAATACGAAGGCGGCCATAACGATTTATATATTGGCAGCTGCCAGTATATGGCTGATGATTTAATGTGTGTACGAAGCCAGCCGATTCAAAAAATTGATAATGGAATTTCCGCCCCTATAAAAAGCCACACTCACGAAAAAGAAAAGAGTGATTTAAAAACCAACGTTAATAAAGCTATGTAAATTTAGGGCTAATTTTTATTGATAAACTCTTAATAAGCAGCACAACCATTTTATTGTGCTGCTAACTTTTAACGATATAGATAGCTCAGACCAATACCACTCCAAAACACGTTTTTTAAGGTTTGATCACCCACAAAGCGCTCAGCATTTTTATTAATTGCCATGGTGTAGCTAGTATATGCGTATACTTCAAGCTGCTTAATAACTTGATACGACACGTTAGCTGTAAGCTTAAGGTTGTTAATACCATTATGGCCATCACTTACATAACCTGCATTAAACCCTAGCCCCGTTTGAAAATCGATATTAACAGCTTCATTTATCTCGTAGCCTTTATTTATCGTAAGCTCTATAAATGTGCCTTGAGAATCAAACGAATAATATGCGCTGCTAGTGAGCTGAAATTTATTATCGTAAAAATACGAAAAATCTAAGCTAACCTCATTGTCGAGAGCATTAGAGGTATTTTCACGCGATCTTAAATGGTTGTAACCAATAAACATATCAACGGTATTAAATAACTGAGTTGCGTAAATAGCATTTAAGTTAAACTCGGTATAATCGCTATCAACACCCGTTGCAACCCACGGAATAATAGCTATTTCATTATAATTGAATTCAGTTGCGATTGAGGCAATACCTTTACCCGCTAAATTGTCACGGCCCTCACTTACATATCGGCCTTCCCAAAGTGGATGCACATGAAAATCAAAACCGTCATCAACATAAGCCGTACTTGCCTCATCTAGCTTAATATTTCCGCCAACACCTAATTCAGGCTCAAGTGCATGAACGTCTTGGGCCTGCACTTTAGCTAAAAGAGATGCACAAATAAGAGCTGCAAGCAAAGTACTCAATAACGTTTTATTCATTTATAGATACCTAAAGCCAAAATATATGCGCGTAAAAAATAGTCGCACATAGTATTTCGCAATATAAAAATAAGCTATCAGTATTTAATAATTTGAATTTAAAAGATCAGGAAATCTAGCATTCATACATTTTTTATTCGCCACCATTTAAGGGTACCAAATAAGTAAAATGACCCATAAATGCAGCAGATTATCGAGCTTATAATCCAAAATTGAATAGAATTCTGATGAACGATTTGGCTTGAAGTTAAAAAAGGAATGATTAAACCCGCAATACCTCGTATTAAATACACTGCGGTTATTAATACGAGTGCAGTTTTTAAAAATGGCAGTTTTAAAATGGCGCCTGCACCAGAGAGCGCATAAAAGCCCCAAATAGCAATAATAACTGAAATAGCTAAAGTTACATAAGTAGGATACATACTGCCCTGCTCTGCCATTTGAGCCATTTGCTCACCAGCACCCAAAAGGCGATACCAATCAGGCCCTCCAAAAACACAGGCTACATGTAAAAGTGATGCTATAAAGCTTAAAATGCCTGCTGTAAATAACGTATTGTTATTCATGTAATTATAATTTAATGACTCATGTAGGCAACAAAGCCAATTAATAGCACGTAAAAGCTAAACCCGAGCACACAAATTAAATAAACATTTTTAGCTTTATTCGCCTTAAACGATACGTAATCGGTAATATCGCTTTTAAACTTACCAAAGGTAACTATTTTTAAAATAGTACAACCTGTTGAGTAAATTAAAAAACCTAAAATAGTCTCTACCATTAACCAAATAAACAGATCAAATCCAAAACTCATAACGTTCATCCAATAAACACTGTAAAAATAGCCTATCAAATATTTATTCGATTACAAACTTATTACTATCATTAAGGTGTAACAGTAAATTTCGTTAAACCTATTAACTGACCTGATTCGGTGACTACTTTTACTTGCCACTTACCAACAGAGTCTTTAGGGAAGTTTACTTTGTGTGTCCACGCTCTATAACCTAGTTCTCTCCCACCGTTTATATTTAACGTGATCCGATCAACTTCCTTTTTATTATGAAGCCACACGTGAAATATTTTTTCATTTAAGCCTCTTGGTGCTTTAACAGCAGTCCAACTATATAAACCTTGATGATGCAGTGTATAAGAGTCTAACTGTTTAATACTCCCTACTGGCTTTTTATGTTGTAAATCAACTTCATGAGCTAACGTAATATCGGTTAAGCGCAGTGCTGCAGGAGGTACATAGCTTCTTAATTGCCACACTGCTGTGCTTAAAGCACATAAAATCAATACAAGAATAGGAAAACGCCACCAGCGAGCATTAGGCATTAAATTGTTTAAACTCGGAAGAGTAACCACTACAGCCGTTACAAGGGCTGCAGCTAAACTTTGGCTCGTTGTAAGGTTTAACAAAATAGGTAAGGTAACAAGTAAAACAACGAATAAAGCAAAGTTATGAAACACACTAAATAACGTACGGTTTTTAGCAAGCTTCTTATAATAAAAGGGGTCGATTACCGATATAACCGCACATAACACAATGAGGGAGGTAAAAAACGCTTGAGGATGGTCCCACTGCGTAACCGCTAAAAAAAACGGCAAAGCAAAAAATAGACTTTCTTGTTGCACCATTTGTAGAGCAAAACGCATTACATTAGGAGATACAGCCACACCAAATTTTTCTTCTACTTTGTCTCGTAGCCAATTATCAATAATTAGCCACAACCAACTAATAAGTAAAAATATCGCAATAACTTGCGAAAAAGACTCTTTTCTATCTACAAGTGCAAAGCTGGCAACGCCCGACAAAAACGCCAATACAGCCAATAATCCAGGCCGCTTTTGCATCGCGCTTATAAATTTAGCGATTATATTTTTACAGTAATCCATGTATGAGTGTTTCCGTACGGGTACGTACTTTATTATTTTTATTCAGAGAATGATTAGTTTAACCAAGTTTAAATGAACAACAGATAGATGGATGGATTTAAACGCGCCATTTAACAGTACATCAAACTAACCATTTTTAATTAAATAAAAGCTCGGCATAGCGCGTCATTGGTATGTTTATTAATTTTTGTAACGCGTAAGCCTTAGCAAGTAATTCATCCTCACTAAGTACAGGCATTTTATTGTTAAAAGCAAAAACAATTTTATTCCCGCCTTCAATAATAAAACTAAAAATCTGTCCTGCAAATTCTTTCTCAAGTAGTTGATCAAACGCTTCTCTTTGCCCAACTTTGGTATGGCAAATATTAAGTACTAAAACACCATCAAAAGTGAGCGCGTTTTTACAATCACGTAAGTAGGATGATTGCACCTGATCTGACTCCATCCCATCTGAGCTATATAAATCAGAAAAAATAACGTCCGTTTTTATCTGCGTTTTTTTCATGTAGTTTGCCGCATCATCAATGTGAATAAACAAACGTTCTGACACAGGCAGTTCAAAATATTTTATAGCCATTTCAGCAACGGCTTTACGGTATTCAACGGTATGTATAGTTAGTGCAGGAAACGCATGATAAAGACTTTTTGCGATAGAGCCCGCCCCAAGTCCCATTATCATCGCGGTTTTTAAGTGCGGAATAAAAAAAAGCGCAGCCATCATAGCTTGCGTATAAGCTAAGCTTAACCCATTAATATTATTTAATTTAATACAGCTTTGATAAATTTTTCCGTCAAAGCTGAGAATAAGACTCTTTTTTGTTTGATATACATAAACAGGGCCATGCTCATCAATAGTTGATGCAATACAAGTGCCTTTGATATCCACGAATACTCAATAGGTGAGGTGATGAAAAACGAGTATAACTTACTTAACGTACTGCCATGGCTATTAATATGATTTATAGCCTTTTATTAATTTACAGGCATTTATATACGTACTCAGAAAAGTCGGTTTATCTTTTGAGATTAGATTAGCTAAGGTATCTACTTATATAGCTAGCTGGAACTTACCCGTGACGATATTTATTATAAACAGCGACGCAATATGCTAAAAACCAAATAATACACTGATATAGCTACAAAAAAATCTTTGAATATTCCTCATGTTTAACATGAATAAAGTGCATACTAACAAAAAGGAAGTCTAAACGGCTAAACACCCATCCTTACTTTTTATCGATTTATGCCTTTTTTTCGTCAATTACTACGTAATCGAATTTAACAATAATGATTAATGAATATGACTCATGTTTTATGTGAAATTAAACCGTTTTTCTTCATATACCAATCAACGTATAAATTACTCATCCCTTAGCGCTAAACACTATTGCTAACAACTTAAAGCTGCTGAATACCTAAACCAGCTAAGCCAGCTAAGTAAGTTGCAAGGTTAATAAAGCGCAAAGCATCAATCAGGTTTAAATTATAAAATTGGATATAAACACGATGAAAAAAGATTTTACATTTAATATAAAGAGCGTTTCACTCGACGAAAATTATCATCCATCAACTAATACGCGTATCACAACCAACTTTGCTAATTTAGCCAGAGGTGAATACCGCAAAGCAAACTTGCGTAACGCCTTAAACATGATTAACAACCGTTTTAATGCCCTAGCCCATTGGGATAACACCAAAGGTGAGCGTTATGCTGTTGAGCTTGAAATTGTCTCTGTTGAGATAGGTATTGAAGACGGCGGCGAAAGCTTCCCATCAATCGAAATATTAAAAACAAATATTGTTGATCATAAAACTAATAAGCGCATTGAAGGCATTGTAGGAAACAACTTTTCATCGTATGTGCGCGACTACGATTTTAGCGTACTTCTACAAGAGCACAATAAAGGCAAGCCTCAATTTAGTATTCCTGATGACTTTGGGGTTTTACATGGCAAGCTATTTCAGTCATTTGTAAATTCGGATACATATAAACAAAACTTTAAAAAACCACCGGTTATATGCCTAAGTGTGTCAGATAACAAAACCTACAACCGCACTGAAAACCAACACCCCGTACTTGGCGTTGAATACGAACCAAATGAATCGTCTTTAACTGAGCAATACTTCAAAAAAATGGGCTTACAGGTACGTTATTTTATGCCACCAAATAGTGCCGCGCCTTTAGCATTGTTTTCCTTTGGTGATTTACTTAATGATTACAGCAATCTTGAGCTTATAAGCACCATTAGTACGATGGAAACGTTTCAAAAAATCTACAGACCAGAGATTTATAATGCCAACGCAACAGCGGGTAAATCATATAAACCAAACTTAAAAAACTTGGACCACTCACTAACGCAAATTGTGTATGACCGAGAAGAGCGCGGCAAGTTAGCAAACGAGCAAGGCAAGTTTGCACAAGAGCATTTTATCAAGCCGTACCAAACGGTTCTTGAGCAATTCTCTACTAGCTATCTGTCATAACAACTAATAGTAACAACCAGTAATAACCAGTAATAACGCGCTTAACGCTACATTTAATAATTAACTAAAATATACGGCATTATTTATTATGAAAAAATTACTACCTACATCTACCGCTGGCAGTTTACCTAAGCCTTTATGGCTTGCAGAGCCAGAAACACTTTGGTCACCTTGGAAATTACAAGGTGATGAATTAACTCAAGGCAAACACGACGCCCTACGCTTGTCATTATTCGACCAACAACAAGCAGGTATTGATATTGTTAGCGATGGTGAGCAAACAAGGCAGCATTTTGTAACTACATTTATAGAGCACCTAAATGGCGTTGACTTTGAAAAACGTAAAACAGTAAAAATTCGTGACCGATACGACGCAAGTGTACCCACCGTTGTGGGCCCTGTTAGCCGTCAAAAGTCTGTGTTTGTTGAAGACGTTAAATTTTTACGCAAGCAAACCAAACAACCTATTAAATGGGCATTGCCAGGCCCAATGACAATGATTGACACGCTTTACGACGATCATTATAAAAGCCGCGAAAAACTAGCGTGGGAATTTGCCATAATTCTTAATCAAGAAGCAAAAGAGTTAGAAGCCGCAGGCGTTAATATTATTCAATTTGATGAGCCCGCGTTTAACGTATTTTTTGATGAAGTGAACGACTGGGGAATCGCCTGTTTAGAGCGCGCAATTGAAGGGCTCAAATGCGAAACAGCCGTGCATATTTGCTATGGCTACGGCATTAAAGCCAATACAGATTGGAAAAAAACACTCGGCAATGAATGGCGACAGTACGAAGAAGCATTCCCTAAGCTTCAGCACTCTAATATCGATATTATCTCACTAGAGTGCCATAACTCGCATGTACCAATGGATTTACTAGAACTCATTCGCGGTAAAAAAGTAATGGTAGGCGCAATTGATGTAGCAAATCATACTATCGAAACGCCAGAAGAAGTAGCTAATACGCTACGTAAAGCACTGCAATTTGTAGATGCCGACAAACTCTACCCGTGTACAAACTGCGGCATGGCTCCACTACCTCACTATATAGCCAGAGGTAAACTAAATGCCTTGAGCGCTGGGGCTGAAATTATAAGAAAAGAACTAAATAAGTAAAATAGGGTTTAAATCTACATACGCCCTAAGATGGATCAACTTACCTAACGGCATTGAAAAGTAAGAGAACACCACTGTTAAAGCTTGCGGTGGGAAGTGAGCTTTAGAGCTTGCTGTCCACCTCAGAGGTGTTGTTAGGTATACACTGCTCGAAAGAGAACAATACCTGTAATTATGATCAAAGAACAATATATAAACTGCTCAGCTAAGTATATCAATAATCTACTTTTTACAGAACACTTAAACATATAAGACTCTTTGTAAATTAAGCCATAAATTAGCAATATAAACCATGCTAAAAAGAATATAGATATGAATACGAGTTTTGCAAACGGCTGAATTAGGATATCACTAATTGCCAACCCACAAAGTAAGAATACAACGATTAAGAAAGTAGACTCAAAAATAGTTTTGAATTTTTCTTTAAGGATCAACACCAGACTCAATACTTCCTTGTATACCTAACAAGCCTATAGATTAACTCGTTTTTTATTTGTTTTTTTTCTCACCATACTGAGCTACTGTTCATATATTGTAAATTTTAGTTTTCATCTTGTAATTCTAGGTCTGTTATCGTTACGGATGTCTCACCGTAATTCTTAGCTCTTACTCTCATTAACTCCTTTAACCTGGTTATTTCTCTAGCTGAAAGTCTGAACTTTCCACCTGTGTTCGCGTCTTTAGTGACTTTATCGGTCAACGCATAATTTCTTGACATTCCTATTGATGCTGCTGAGTTAGTAGACATGCCCCCACCAAAGACTCTTTTACTTCCAAATAGATCAGCAATTGCCCAATTATTTATAATGGGTTCAATTTTATCCGACTTATTTATTATTTCTTGGGTTGTTTTATCAGCAAATTGCAACAGATGAAGTTTGAGGTCATTGCTAAAATTAGGAAAATAATCAGCATTTCTCGCATAATAACTTGAGACCTCTAAACTATTTAGAGAATCAATTTTTGTACCTCTATTCGAATTGACAAAATCTGTTGCATTATTTTTTAATAGCTTATATACATTTTTACCTGAAAAGGCTTTTTTATTGATATTTGGGCTGCCGATATACCCTTGATATAATCCATAAATAATTAAAGGTTCTTTACTATAGTTTTTATCTAAAATCCCATACTGTATGTCACTGAGACTCAACTGAAGACTCCCAATATTCACTAGCTTTTTATCCAATAGTGAGTCAGGACCAGTTAATATTTTTTCTAAACTAACTATTGGATACCGCTTAACAATTTCGTTAATTAAAGTAATGTTATAAAGATTAAGCCAATAGGCCAATTGCTCTTGTTTTGAATATAAATTAAGGTTGTTTTTCTCGGGCAATGATTCTAAATATTTTTTAACATCATTGACTAAACTTTTTTGTTTAGGAGATTTTATCAACTCATATGTGAATCTGTTACTTTCATTATGGGTAGCACTGGGGAAAACATTTCTTAACCTAGTACCTATCGGAGGTTTGTCAAGTTTAGCATTTATTCTTCTGGATGGCCCCATATCAAGAACATTCGATTCTAATAATATGTTCACAGGTTCAAAGTTTATTGTTAACTTAGATTTAGGTGAA